>JAEXYA010000070.1 GCA_023451825.1 Pseudomonadota bacterium | reverse complement strand
AATATCGCCAGGATATCATCACGGTCGCACTCCGCGCTGTCAGCGTGCAGACCGGCCGCGTGGTGGCGTCGGTGACGACGACCAAGATTGTCTACTCGGTGAATATGAGCGGCACCGGCTTCAAATTTGCGGCGGTCGACAAGCTGCTGCAGGCGGATCTCGGCTTCACCAAGAATTCGCCGGCCACCCTCGCTGTCCGCGAAGGCATCCAGCTCGCCGTCTACTCGCTGATCTTTGAAGGGGTCAAGAACAGGCTGTGGGACTTCCGTGACCCGGTCGCCGGCGCTGCCTTCATGCGCCAGCTCGAATTGTATCAGCGAGCCGAACCGCCGATGCCGCCGCCGGTGGTCGCAGACGCGCAGATACCGCCGCCGGCAGCATACAAGTAAATTTTGAAGGCCTGAACGACAGACGAGCGCTGCACTTCGAAAGAGCTGCGCTCGGCGCATTGCGGCGTGCTGCAGTCGATCTGGCTAAGCCGACTTGAGCTGCACCTTCGGGACCCACCAGTCCGAGATCATCTTGTCGCGCGTCAGGATCTGCACCTTGACGTCGCCGAAGGGCCGCTCGGTCTTGGGCAGCGCGCATTCCAGCATCGCCACCGAACGCGCGGCTTCGCGCGCATCGTCTTCACCGCTGAAACGGTGAATCTCGATCCCACGGAAGTTTGGCATCATGTGCTGGAAACCGAGATGGGCCAGCCATGACATCTGCAGCAATTCGTTCAGCGTGACCTCGATGCGAATTTTTCCGTCAGGGATAGCGCCGGTTTTCACGCCTTCCAGATAACCTTTTTTCAGGCAGGATTCGCCGATGGCATTGCCGAATTCCCACAGCGCCGCTTCCTGCTTGGTCGAGCCCGCCTCAATGTGTCGCTTAACCTCTGCGAAGGTGGCCAGCAACTCTTTCGGATAGGCTCGCTCGGCTGTTCCAAGGCTCGGCTGCGCGCCCCGCATCACCTCCTCCGCGATCTTGACCAGGCGTCGCGGAAAACGGCGCTCGACGTAGAATTTGACGATCGAGCAGATAGAGCTGATGAACAAACCAAAACAAATAACGGTAAAAGCTATAACCACGACGGACCCCCATCCTCGCGAATAATGGAGACATCCTGCGCTGAAGAGGTGATTTGTTAGTTAATGCTACCGCGGGTGAATTTACTTAAAACACACCAAGCTGGATACCGACCCGCACCGGTTCACACTTTCCAAAACGTTTCATTCAACCCTTTGCGCGTGGGGGACCGTCACATGGGTCATGGTATCCAGCGGCAACGGGCAGACATTCGCATCGACAGCAAACACAGCCGCGCGATCTGCGATGAGATCGGCTGGCATCTGCGGAGGACATTGGCGGCTGACTACGCCACCCTGCCTCCCGCTTTGGCGGTTCTCCTCGACCGCATTACCGATATCGAACTGACGATCGATGCGCCTTCGCTGGCACCCGCGATAGACGACCTAACCGAACCGTCCGGGGCGCAACGCCAAGCAGCGGCTGTGTAGCAAACCTGCGAATGTGGGCTGACCTACAAAAGACGCGCGTATGGCTATTCGTAAATCGTGCCCGCGCAAAACGCACCGATTTAGGTTAAGCCGTTTTATATAGCTGCGTGCGGTAGAAGCATAAGGCCCGTTAATTCAATCAATTGCGCACGCGCCTAATTATCCCCGTTAGACATCGCGTCCGAGGGGGACTTATGCATCGTCTATTGAGCGAACCGAATTCACATATCGGCGGCCGCATTCTCGCTCTGCGCAAGAAATGTGCGCTCACCGCCAGCGCCCTCGCCAAGGCGTCACATGTGACCCCTGCCGCAGTCTGGTTCTGGGAACATCAGGGCGTCATTCCCCGTGAGGAAACGCTCGAATTCGTGGCGACTGCACTCGGCGTCACCCGCGAGTTTCTCTTGCACGGCCAGATTGGCCTCGAAGGTGCGAGCGTGGCACCTGTGTTCGATCCGCATGCGAGCGCCGTTGCCAGCGCTTCTCTGGAGGATCTCATTCACGCCATTGAAAGCAGAGGTTTTGCGGTCTCGATCACCTCGAAGGACCGCACCTGATACAAGTGAGCATGCACGAGAACCCCGATCGGCGATAAAAGTGCGACCGCCAGTGCGTAACCCGATTTAACCTTTTTAGCCGCATCAAGCTTAACAGCCGGGATTTGTTGAAACACCCCGCGCTTGCGGTAATCATCTCCCATAGATCGCTGCGTGCCGACAGACCGCTCAATCGACGGCTGCCCCGGATCAAGGTGCCAAGGCTCTGCAAGGACCAGGGCTCCGGGCAGTCACCTGAGAGGAAAGAAGGCGCACGCGTCCGAGCTATTTCATTTTCGATACACAATTCGTCATCGCGCTCTTCGCGGCGCTGTGAGGGTTGATGCTTGCCCCCACGACCTCTTATTGCGCCGGCCCTAGTCACTTTGAACGATCATATGAAGGCAGAAACAAAGGTGTCGACGAACGAGTTCGACTTGCGCCAATGGGCCCAACAAACGCTGGTTCGCGCAGGCGCAGCCCGTCAGTGCCCGCAGCATGGACTCACATTTTCTGAACCAAACGAAGCCGCGGTGCGACGCGCTGTCGCAATCGGCAGGATGAACCACCTTCCGAAAATAACTGCCGATGGCGCTGAACTTGCTCTGCTGGAAACGTACATATCTTTGAACGACAGTTGCCCAGAATGCCGAAAATCATCTGCGTAGAAAATACTGTGAAACGCTCTGAAATGCCTCGCTGCAGGATTTGTTTTGTTGCAATCGAAGCCACACGAGATTGTCATTTTGACGCTTCGATCGCTTGAGACAACCTGTGTCCTTGGGACTATTGCCGCTTTGCGGAGGTTGACATGTTGTGCATCGAATGCGGTTCGGAAGCGGTCACGTTTGTCGGAGCAGGCAGTAAATTCATTGCCATCGATCACTATCAATGCCTGAGCTGCGATTGTGACTTCATTACAAAACGCAGGAAGATTTCACCCTCTGCGGTGACGGAGTATCGAGCGTCCGAGAAGCCCGCAATGGTTCATCCCGTTGAAACGTCGCGTCCGTCGAGTTCAACGAATTGAAGATGACACCGGTACGGCGTTAGTGGCGCGCCGTTTCGGGCGAGATGATCTAACCACGGGAAATTTAAATAGACTTTTTAGCCGTTGAATTGAAATTAACTCGTTTCCAGTATCCGTGGCTCAGGGAGTTTTTCATGCCGCGGATCTGGATGACCTATACCGAGTTGGCCGACCTGTTGGGCTGCTCGCCAACAGATGCACGCGACTATGCCATCGCTCGCTCATTAGTCCGGCGAAAAAGTCGAAGTGGCCTGACCCATACGGAGCTCGATGGGTTACTGACCTTGGCCTTTATAGAACGCGTACGCGGCCAGGATCGCCCGGCATCGCCGGAAATCGAACTGGATCAGGCAATCGCCGACCTTCAAAATATCCACGAAGAAATGTCGCGAACGGGCGACCCGCTGCCACTGCATAAACAAGCCTGACGCCTTTGCGAAAGATCGAGCAGCTAACGCGCGGGAACGCCGATACACGTTGTTTTGCCGTCAGTTTCACGCGCCGCGGTCGTGCAGGGCTTAGCCGGGACAGTTTTGGTCCCCACACCATCAGCGGTTGGAACGGATCGCCCGACAGTCACGCTGGGCCCGCCGGTTAGACCATTATCGACGGCGCCTGGAGAACCCGGATCCCGCGCCGCTGGCGGGGGTGATTGCATCGATCCATCGACAGTCTGTGCGACAACGATACTGCAGGGAAGAATGAGAAAAGAGGCAGCTATCGCGCTCGCAAATGCAAGGTTTTTCGCCATCTGATTGCTCCTGAATTTTATGACCAATTCAGGTTGGGCCCCGTTGTTCCACATCAAGAGCCGGGAGCAACCAACCTTATGTCTTTTTGCGCATTTCACGCGCGGTCGAGCAAAACCATCCGGAACCCGAGCCATTCTGGAACCTTTGGGTCCTCGCAGCGATTTAATTCAGACAATCTTTGGTGCGTATTTGTCCTTAATCACGTCTTAATGATTGTGTGAAATTTATTACGAACGTGCTGCGCGTTCTATCAGCGTTGCGTGAGTGGCGTGTTTCGCGGGGGAAACCGATCATGAATTTGTTTTTAATCGCACTAGCCGTACTCGTTGCCGCCAATTTAATTTTTGCCGCATTTCTTTATTTTCGCCCCACCATCCGCGCAACGACGCGCTTGCGGCTTTCACACTGGGTTTTGAAAACGCCCGTCAAAGCCGACAGAACTCAGCTTTTGGCCGCCCTCCGCGACTAGCAAATGACCTGCCAGGCTCGAAAACGGTGAGCAGTCGCACCTGGCCCCTCCCATTTCGCAGACCTACAGCACGCGTTGCCGGGATCGACCGGGCGGATCAAACCGCATCGGGCGAGCGGCCATATGTCGCGAGCACCAATGAAGCCCATCTACACCGTGAGCGCTTGTAGTAATTGTGAGCTTTTCCGTCGCAAAGAAGGAAGCAAATGCGACGCGCAGCAAACTATTTTGTGCCGCTCTTGGCCGCGTTTACATTTATCGTCGTCCGAACGCTGCTACCCAGTTCGAATTCATGGATCGGGGATTCCCCGGCCAGAATATTGCTCGGGGCCATCTGTGCCGCTCTGATGACATATGCCGTCTGCGCCGCCATCGACTGGATCGCAAAACCCCGCCAGTCACGCTCTGAAGAGTGAAGTGAGCGGCCCCGCCGTCCAGCCGCTCCTACACCGTTTTACGTGCGCTTGTAGTCGTCCTCGATGCGAACAATGTCGTCCTCGCCGAGGTAGCTGCCGGTCTGCACTTCGATAAGTTCGAGCGGAATCTTGCCGGGATTCTCCAGGCGATGGGGCACGCCGATAGGAATATAAATCGACTCGTTTTCCTGCATCACCTTCTCTTCGCCATTCAACGTCACCTTCGCGGTGCCTCGAACAACGATCCAGTGCTCGGAGCGATGGTGATGCATCTGCAGCGACATCCGCTCGCCCGCTTTCACGACTAGGCGTTTGACCTGATATCGCTCACCGGTCTCCAGCGCCTGCACGGATCCCCATGGACGGTGGGTCTTGAGATGATCCTCCGTGACGCGCGGCGCCGCGACTTTGAGCTTTGTTACAAGGCGCTTGAGATTGTTCGCGTCTTTCTGGCGCGATACCAGCACCGCGTCTTGGGTGGCCACGACCACGAGATCGTCCACGCCTTCGAGCGCCACCACCGGCCCGTCGCTGGCGACGTTGCAGTTGCGGCTGTCTTCAAACACGGCAAGCCCCTGCGCTGCATTGCCCTGAGCATCTTTGTCGGAGAGCTCCCATACAGCAAGCCAGGAGCCGACATCGGACCAACCACAAGACACCGGAACGACCGCCGCCCTGGTCGTCTTCTCCATCACGGCATAGTCCACCGATATGGCTTTTGCCTGTTTGAAGGCCTCCGCGTGGAGGGTGAAGAAACCGAGATCGCGGCCAGCCTGCTCAACCGCCTTCGAAATTGTCGCGACGCTGTCCGCATCGACGCCGCGATATTCGTCGAGCAGCGCCGACGCACGGAACATGAAGTTGCCGCTGTTCCAGAGATAGCCGGCTTCGACATAGCGCGTGGCGGTCGGCATATCCGGTTTCTCGACGAATTTTGCGACACGCTTGACCGCGCCCGAGAGCCCGTCGCCAGGCGAAATATAGCCGTATTCCACCGCCGGACGCTCCGGCGTGACGCCGAATGTCACGATGTGACCGTTCTCAGCCTCGACAAGCCCCGCACGGCAGGCCGCAACAAAAGCCGGGACATCCCGCACCACATGATCCGCAGCCAGCGCCAGCACCACCGCCTCAGGATCGCGCGTCAAAGCAAAAGCGGCCCCCGCGGCAATGGCCGGGCCGGAGTCTCGGCGCGCCGGTTCAAGCAGGATGTCGGCGTCACAGCTGATCTCGGCCAATTGCTCGCGCACCATGAAGCGATAGGCTTCGCTCGTGATCACGATCGGCCGCTCGAATAGTGCGGGATCGGAGATGCGCAAGATCGTATCCTGAAATGTCGAGCGCGGTCCGAACAACGGCAGAAATTGCTTCGGACGTCCCTCACGTGAGGATGGCCACAACCGCGTTCCGGCGCCGCCGCACATGATCAGGGGAATGATGCGCTTACTCATCGCTTGCTCAACCTCTTCGGTCCGGTGACTGCTTTAGCGGCTTGCGCCGAGATTGCCGTAATGTCCGCGATACCAAGCGACGAATTGCCGGATACCGTCTTCGATGCTGGTGTCCGGCTTAAAGCCGACATCGCGCATCAGATCGTCCACATCGGCGAAGGTCTCAGGCACGTCGCCCGGTTGCATCGGCAGCATGGTCTTGATGGCTTCCAGTCCCAACTCTTTCTCAAGAACCTGCACCACATGCAAAAGCTCTTCCGGCTTGTGGTTACCGACATTGTAGATCCGCGCCGGCGCCTCGTCGGCGCTTCCGGCAGGAACGTGGTCAATCAAACGGCTGATGGCGCTCACCACGTCGTCCACATAGGTAAAGTCGCGGCGCATATCGCCGTGATTGAACAGCTTGATCGGCTGCTTGTCGATGATCGCCTTGGTGAACAGGAAGATCGCCATATCCGGCCGGCCCCAGGGGCCGTAGACTGTGAAGAAACGCAGGCCCGTGGTCGGCAGCCGATAAAGATGGCTATAGGAATGTGCCATCAGCTCATTCGCCTTCTTGGTGGCGGCGTACAGGCTGATGGGATTATCGACCCGGTCGCTGACGGAGAACGGCTTCTTTTTGTTCGCGCCGTAAACCGACGACGACGACGCGTAAAGCAGATGCTGACAACCATTATGGCGGCAACCTTCGAGGATGTTCAGAAATCCCTCAAGATTGGCGTCGGCATAGGCATGTGGATTGTCGATGGAGTAACGCACGCCCGCCTGGGCAGCGAGATGGATCACCACCGGAAACTTATGCTCGGCCATCAGCGACAGCAGGGTGGCCCGATCAGCGAGATTGGCTTTGATGAAAGTAAAACTCGGCTGATCCGCCAATTGAGCCAAACGAGCCTCTTTCAACGCAGGGTCGTAGTAATCATTGACGCTGTCGAGGCCGACCACAGTTCGGCCTTCGTTCAGCAACTGACGCGCCAAATGGAAACCGATGAAGCCCGCGGCACCGGTGACGAGGATGGAGGGTTCAGACATTATGTCCCCAGATTTGCGAGCAAGCCGCATTGCACGGCCGCCCATATCGTAATCCAATAGCTGCCCAATCGTGAACACTGCGACTACCCGGTATCGCAGCACCCGATTGCGTCAGAACCACGACCTCCTCCCTTTGGCCATGCCGGATCATTCCACTATGATATCAACTATGCATAGCTCAATGGAATCGTCCAATTTTCTCGTCAGTCTGTCATTCCGATGTCGCCTCCCGAATTGATTGTCATACTCGCGGTGCTCGCCGCTGCCGCCTTGCTGACAGCCGCATGCATTCGAGCGCTTCACCCCCTGCTCATTCGCTACGCTCTGGCAAGACCGAACGCGCGCTCCTCGCACAAGGAGCCTACGCCGCAAGGTGCGGGAATCGCGGTGATTGCGATGACGCTGGCGATAGCCGGCGTCGCTATCGCATGGCATGCCAACATGACACCGGCACTCTGGGTGCTGATCGGCGCGACGATCGTGATCGCGATCGTTGGGGCTGTGGACGATATCCGCCCACTACCAGTAGTGCCTCGCTTCGCCATGCAGGCACTATGTATCCTGGCCATTCTGGCTGTTCTGCCGTCCGGACTCCAGATCGCGCCTTCCATTCCGCTTTGGCTTGAACGAGCCATCCTCCTGCTTGCCGCGTTATGGTTCGTTAATCTCACAAATTTCATGGATGGACTGGACTGGATCACCGTCGCCGAAGTCGTCCCGGTCACAGCCGCATTGGCAATCGTCGGTACAGTCGGGGTCCTACCGCTACCAACCGCTCTGCTCGCGGCAGCGCTTTGCGGCGCGATGATCGGCTTCGCGCCTTTCAACAAACCGGTGGCAAAGATGTTTCTCGGCGACGTCGGCAGCCTTCCAATCGGCCTCTTGCTCGCTTGGTGCTTTCTGCAGCTTGCCTATGCCGGCTACCTCGCGGCAGCCATTCTGCTGCCCCTGTACTATCTGGCCGACGCCACAGTGACCTTACTTCGACGCCTCGCGAGGCGCGAAGCGTTCTGGCTCGCACACCGTTCGCATTTCTACCAGCGCGCGACCGACAATGGATTTACGGTCATCAGAGTGGTGACGAATGTGTTTGCTCTGAACATCGGACTTGCGATCCTTGCAGGTCTCTCGATCACGATGAAATCGATGTCGGTCGATTTGGTCCTGCTGGCTGTCGGCGGAGCGGCCGTCGCATTACTGCTTCACCGCTTCGCCACCTCTCACAGGCCTGCTGATCAATGCGGCTCGATCTGATATTCCGGCACAGCTGATTTGAGCGTTGCAACGACGACGTCTTGCTGATCGCCTTCGATGGCAGACCTGAGCGTGTCCAGCCATCCATTGATCGTCTCGAGCGGCAACTCGTTGGGACGGGCCGCCATGACACCTGCTATACCGATTTCGCTGGTCGGCTCCTGCTTAGCAAACAGGATTTCGTGCATTCTCTCCCCAGGGCGAACGCCCGTGAACACCACATCGATATCATAACCTGGTTGCAATCCGGACAATCGGATCATGCGGTCGGCCAGATCAACAATCTTCACAGGCTGCCCCATGCTGAGCACATAGACCGATGCATCCGCATGTTGCGAATTCATGGCATGCGTCGCCGCGGTCACGACCAAATCGCAGGCCTCGCGAATAGTCATGAAGTAACGAACCATGTCGGGATGCGTAACAGTAACAGGGCCGCCCGCCTCGATCTGCGCCTTGAATTTCGGCACCACCGACCCGTTCGACGCCAACACATTGCCGAAACGGACTGAAATCAGGCGCATCGGCGCACGGCCAGCGGATCGGGCAGGCAGCGCGCCGTCGAGCGCTTGGCAGTACATCTCGGCAAATCGCTTGGTGAGACCGAGCATCGACACAGGCTCGATCGCCTTGTCGGTGGAGATCATCACCATTGCCTCAGCGCCAGACGCCAATGCTGCGTCCGCGACATTCACCGATCCGAAGATGTTGGTCTTGACGCCCTCGCCCCAATCCCGTTCGAGGATCGGCACGTGTTTTAGCGCCGCGGCATGGAATACTGCATCGGGCTTGAACGCCATCAAGAGCTGATGCATGCGGGCACGGTCGCGCACATCGGCGATACGGCCTTCAATAGTCGCCGTCGCCACTTTCTCGGCGAGCTTTTCCATCGCGGCGTGAAGTGCCGGCTCTGAATTTTCGATAACAAGCAGCCGCGAGGCTCCAAACGTCACCACCCGATCGCACATTTCATAGCCGATCGAGCCCCCGCCCCCGGTCACCGCAATCGCCTTGCCGCGAATGAATTTTTCGAGGCGCTCGTAGTCAATCTTCACGCTCGGACGTAGCAACAAATCCTCAACTGCCACCGGTGCCAGTTGAGGCCGATCACGGCTCTCTTCAAGTGAGGGGATCCGACTGATCTCAAGACCAAGCTTGCGGGCACGCATGAGGATCGCTTCGGGTTGCGCGTCATCCCCAAAGGCAGAGGGCGTCATCACAACACGATGGATAGCACGATCGCGGCGCTTAAAATCATCGACGACATTCCCGAGGTCGTCGATTCCGCCGAGCACTGGCACTCCGCGGATCGTCTGGCCGCGGTCGGACACCGCCATCGACAAGATACCGATAGGCCACAGACGCTTGACGGCACCACTTTCAATGCCACGAAGAAACACTTCGGCATCCGCTGCGCGGCCGATCAGCAAGGCTGGAGCCGCGTTCGTGACCCGCGCCTGATTCCGCGTTCGGGTGTAACGAAAATAGCGGTAGGCCAACCGTGTCCCGCTAAGAAAAAAGACTTCCATAAACCAGTAAATGACAATCGTCGTCTTGCCGAAGAAGAACGCTCCGTAGACGTTTGGCGCTAGAAAAATGTAATCGAGGATCAGCAACGCAACAGTGAGCACCGACGCCGCGCGCAAGATGTTGAGCAAATCTGGAAGCGAAATGAAGCGCCATTTCGTTGTCGTCAGATTGAACAAATAGCACACAGCGACGCTGAATATGACGAAATACGGCAGGATCTTCAGGAGCAACGGCAGGCGATCGAGGAGGTTGTCTCCATCAAAGCGCAGGACAAAGCTCAAAACGACGGCCAGCACGGTCACGATCGCATCATGTAGGGCGATCAACCAGTTTCGCCATGTAAGTTGCGTTATGCGATTCATATATGCACCGTATTGAGAGCAGATTGTATTGCGTTCAAGAGTTGCCGCGCGCCCGTTCGACCAGCGACGTCGTACTATGTCCTTGCAGGATATCTACGATCACCACATCGCCGCCATGTGCCGCCACGATCTCGTTACCGACCACCTGCTCGCGCGTGTAGTCGCCGCCCTTCACCAGCGTCGAAGGCCGGATCGCCTCGATCAATCTAATAGGCGTATCCTCTTCGAAGATGACGACGAGATCCACGGCCTCCAGCGCCGCCAGCACTTCGGCGCGGGCGCGCTCGTTTTGCACGGGGCGGTCCGGCCCCTTGAGGCGCTTCACTGACCCGTCGCTGTTGAGACCAACAATCAGGCGGTCACAGGTCGCGCGGGCGGCCGTGAGAACTTTCACATGGCCGGGATGCAGGATGTCGAAGCAGCCATTGGTGAAGCCGACCCGTAATTGCTCGTGTCGCCAGCCGCTGAGCCGGGCTGTCAGATCGCCAGCAGCGACGATCTTGTCTTCCGCCGCGAGTGTGGCCTCCGGCAGCATCTTGCGGCGGAATTCCTGCGGCAAGACCACCGCGGTCCCCTTTTTGCCGACGGCCACCGCCGCAGCGGCAGATGCCAAACGGAGAACAACCTCCCAGCCCGCATCCGCTGCCAGTGCCACCGCAAGCATCGCGGCGACAGTATCACCAGCACCGGAGACGTCGCGCACCTTCACCGGCAGCGCCGGCACGTGAATGGCCCCGCCATCGCGCGCCACCAGCGTCATGCCGTGCTCGCTTTGGGTCACCAGCATGGCCGTACAATCGGCAAGGATCATCGCTTCCTGCGCGGCAGCGATATTGATCTCGGTATCAGCACGTGTACGGGTTGCTTCGGCGAACTCCTTGCGGTTCGGCGTCAGCAGAGTCGCACCGCGATAAATCGCGAAATTTGCGCTCTTCGGATCGACGATCACGCGCTTGCCGAGTTTTTTCGCTGCATCGATCACGTTGCGGATGACGCGGGCGGTCAGTACGCCTTTGGCATAGTCTGACAACAACACGATGTCTGCACGGGCGATCTGCGGCAGGATGATGTCGAGCAACTGCGTCTCGACCTCGCCCGACGCCGGCACCGCAAGCTCCCAATCGGCACGCAGCATATGTGTCGAGAAGTGCTCGGAGACAAATCGCACTTTTCGCGTGGTCGGGCGCAACGCATCAACCACCAACAGCGCTTCAATGCCGGCCTCCAGCGCGAGACGTCGCTTCAGCGTCTCCGCCGCATCATCAGCGCCGATCAGGCCGACAAAAATGCATTTGGCACCAAGCGCCGCGATGTTACGCGCCACATTGCCGGCGCCGCCGACCACGATCTCGCTGCGCTGCGCGGCAATCACCGGCGCCGGCGCTTCCGGCGAAATGCGCGACACTTCGCCATAGACGAATTCATCCAGCATGAGATCACCGATGCAGAGCACCGTCTGCTTCGGAAACGCATGGGACAAAGTGTCGAAGTCGAACATCACAAACCTGGGCGTCAGCGAAAGCGGTCGGGCAGATCGAGATAATGCGTCACATAGTGCTTCACCGCATCCTCCAGATTGGTGAAACCGCCATTGTAGCCGGCGGCGTGCAGCCGGTCGGCCTCGCTCTGGGTGAAGTACTGGTAGCTGCCGCGAATCTGCTCGGGCATATCGATATAGTCGATGTTCGGCGTGGTGCCGAGCGCTGCATAGGCCGCCAGCATCAGATCCTTGAAGCTGCGCGCGGTCCCGGTGCCGACATTATAGATGCCGCTGACACGCGGCGTCGCCAGCAGCCACAGGATGACGCGAACCACGTCCTCGACATAAATGAAGTCGCGGCGCTGGTCGCCATCGGCAATCCCCTCGCGATGCGACTTGAACAGCTGGATGCCGCGCCCGGCTTTGATATCGTCGAAACGCCGGGTCAGCACGCTCATCATGCCCCCTTTGTGATATTCGTTGGGCCCGAACACGTTGAAGAATTTCAGCCCGGCCCATTGCGGCGGCATTGGCTCGCCCTTGGCGGCGCGCTCGGCCACAGCCATATCGAACAGGTGCTTGCTCCAGCCATAGAGATTCATCGGCCGCAGCGTCTTCAGCTCCGGCACCGTGTCAGCGTCGCGGAACCCTTGTTCGCCATCGCCATAGGTCGCGGCCGAAGATGCGTAGATCAGCGGCACACCATGGGTGGTGCACCAGTCGAGCAACCGCATGGACAGGCGGAAATTGGTCTCGATGACCAGGTCGCCATCCGTCGCCGTGGTCTCGGAAATCGCGCCCATATGGATGACGGCATCGAGCCGGCGGCCCTTCAACCATTCCATCAGCTCGGCAGGGGGGACCATATCCGCGATCTGTCGCTTGGCCAGGTTCCGCCATTTGCCGTCCTGGCCGAGAAAATCGGACACGGCCACGTCCGCGCGGCCGGCGTCATTCAGCGCCGCCACCACGTTCGATCCGATAAAACCGGCCCCTCCGGTCACCAGCAGCATGAGATCCCCATTTGCATCTTACATTTCCACCTTTGCCTCACTCCCGCCCGGCAGGCAACTTGACCGGTCAAATGTCGCAAACCTAGAGCAGACATCGTCGGACAAGGCCTCCAAACCGCTTGTCTGCCCCCGGTGGACCGGCTACCGACTGCCCTTAAGCCATAAGCGAAGCCTTTGAAACAATGACCCAAAATACCCCATATCCGGGCGTGACGGTGGACGCGGCGGATACCCGTCCAATCCTGATCGTGCCCTATATGTGGATTGGTGACTTTGTCCGCGGTCACACCGTCGTGCGTGTGCTGAAGCAGCGCTGGCCAAACCGGCCCATCGATATGCTTGTCACCAAGCTAGTGGCGCCGCTGGTGGACTACATGCCCGGCGTGCGTTCCGCCGTCATATGGGATCTGCCGCGCCGCCAACTGGCACTTGCAAAACAGTGGGAACTCGCGACCATGATCCGCGAGCGCCACTACGGGACGGCGTTGATCATGCCTCGGACCTGGAAATCCGCGCTTGCCCCAGCCCTAGCGGGGGTTCCCGAGCGCGTAGGCTTCGTTGGCGAGGCCCGCTTTGGGCTGCTCAATGACTGGCGCTGGGGCGAAAAGAAGCTGTCGCGCATGATCGACCGCAAATGCGCGCTGGCGCTGCCTCCTGGCACTGCGCTGCCCACTGATTGGCCCGTGCCGGATTTTCAAGTGCCTGCCGACGAAATCACCCGCTGGCGGCAAACCAACGGGCTGGGCACCGGCCCTGCTGTGGCCCTCGGCCCCGGCTCTGTCGGATCCTCCAAGCGTTGGACCTATTACCCCGAGGCCGCGAAGCTGCTGGCGGAGCGCGGCTACGACGTCTGGGTCATCGGTGGCCCCGGCGAAAAAGACCTCGCCAACGAGATCATCGCCAAAGCGGGTCCACAGGCAAAAGACCTGACCACCAACGATCTGCGGAACGGCGTGATCGGCATGTCCGCCGCCAAGGTCGCGGTCGCCAATGATTCCGGCCTGATGCATATCGCAGCAGCCGTGGGCACGCCGACCATCGGCATTTTCGGCCCGACCAGCCCGCAGCTCTGGGGCCCGCTCAATCCCCTGGCCGCCACTGTGCAGACCAAGACCATCGTGCCCTGCCAGCCGTGCCACACGCCGGTCTGCCATCAGAACAACCACGCCTGCATGCGCGACATCCCGGCCACGGATGTGGCTGACATCATTCAGGGCCTGATGACGAAGGCCGAAGCTGGCAGCGTGCCCTCATGACATCGCTCAAAAAGTCAAAACCGGCCGCCATCCTCGATCGTGACGGCGTGCTGAACTACGACGACAACTATGTCGGCCACCCCGAGAAAATCCGCTGGATGCCGAATGCAGCCAAGGCGGTGAAACGGCTCAACGATGCCGGCTATCACGTCTTCGTCTTCACCAACCAGTCCGGCGTCGCGCGCGGCTATTTCACCGAAGCCGAACTCAACACGCTGCTCGACTGGATGCGGAGTGAACTCGCGAAAGACGGCGCTGTGATCGACGACGTCCGCTACTGCCCGCATCATCCAAGTGGCACGGTCGAAGGGTATCTGGAAGACCATCCATGGCGAAAGCCCAAGCCCGGCATGATTCTGGATCTGATGCAGCACTGGCCGGTGATCACGAAAGGCAGCTTCGTGATTGGCGATCGCGACAGCGACATCGAAGCAGCTGCGGCTGCGCACCTGCCCGGCTTCCTGTTTGCCGGCGGCGATCTCGACGCGTTTGTCGCTGATATTCTGAAAGGTCAGACGAGTTTGCGATAGACTGCAGCGATATTGCGCGCTTCGGCATCGAGGCTGAATTTTTCGAGAACCCGTTCGCGTCCGCGTATACCCATGACCCGCGCAGCTTCGGGATCGCGCATCAGCGGCTCGATCGCTTCTGTCAGAGCCTTAACATCCCCCGTCGGAACCAGCGTTCCGGTGACGCCTTCCTCCACCGCGATCTCGGCAGCACCGGCGCGCGTTGCGACCAAGGCGGCGCCAACCGACATGGCTTCGATGAGTGTGAGTCCAAAACCTTCATTGCGCGACGTGAAAGCATAGATCGTCAAACGCCTGAACCAGCGCTCGACCTCGTCGATCGGCAACTCGCCAGTGATGATGATACGTTTCTGCAGGCCGGCATCCGCGATCTTCCAGCGCAGCTCGTTCGCGAAGCCGATCTGATCCGGCGTAATGGCGCCAACGACAACCGCCGAGAAATCCGGATAGCGCGGTAGCAGCGCGCACATGGCATCGACGAACAGATCGGTGCCCTTCTGTGCGCGGACGCGGCCGAAGCAACCGATCGCGTAGCGCCCGGGGATATTCGCTTCGGCAAAGGCAGCGGCGCGATCGGCTGGCGGCGCATAGCGATCGGTATCGACGCCATGCGTCACCACTGTCGCTTGGCGCTTGAGATAGGAGGCCGATGCATCTGACGTCGCGATGATCGCATCCATGCGGCGGATCAGCCAGCGGGTGATCCAGCTGTGATGACGCTGCGCTGCCGACGTGAACAGAAGTTTCAGTGGCCAGCCGAGCGCACGCAGCAGGACGCCGACGATCATCTCGTTATTGCGCCGCGCATGCCAGATCACGGGCGTTCGCCGCATCCATAATTTCAGGAGTCCACCAACGCTCAGACGCCCGATGCCGGCAGGAATCTCCGATCCGAGCCAGGCCGCATCGATCATGTCCGCAAGCTTGGGTGCCACCATACGGTTGGTCGCCGTCACGCCGGAATAGCGCCAATGCAGATTGGTGATGATCACCTGCAATTTTCCGGCTGTTTTGCCTGCAATCGGCACAGAGAACTCCATTTCGCTCCGGTTCCTATACGCAACATTAAGCATAGAGACCAGTAACCACGCGCCGAAACCCGCCCTTCATCGCAAACCGTCTATCGTCTCTCCAAACGGGAGAGTGAGACAATCCACATGACGGTTCTGGTCACCGGGGGCGCCGGTTACATCGGAAGTCACATGGTACATGCGCTGGTGGAAGCCGGCGAGAATGTCGTCGTCATCGACAATCTGTCCACCGGCTTCTCGACCTATCTGCCCGAAGGCGTTCCGCTGTTCATCGGCGACGTCGCAGATGAGAATCTCGTCGAAGGCGTCATCAACGCCCATGGCGTCGATGCCATTATCCATTTCGCGGGCTCCGTAGTCGTTCCGGAATCGATGCGCGATCCGCTTGCCTATTATCGCAACAACACGGCGACCTCGCGCAACCTGCTCAACGCCGCCGTGAAATGCGGCGTCAAGCGCTTCATTTTCTCCTCGACGGCTGCCGTCTATGGCAATCCCGACTTCACGCCCGTCGCCGAAGAGGCGCCAACGCGACCGCTATCGCCCTACGGGTCATCGAAGCTGATGACCGAGATCATGCTGCACGACATCGCGCCGGCCTATGGCATGGAATTCGTCGTGCTGCGCTATTTCAACGTCGCCGGCGCAGATCCCCAAGGCCGCACCGGCCTCGCCACCATGGGCGCCACGCACCTGCTGAAAATTGCCGTGGAAGCCGCCACCGGACAACGCAGCAAGATCGACGTTTACGGCACCGACTATCCGACTCCCGATGGCAGTTGCATCCGCGACTTCATCCATGTCAGCGATCTCGTGCAGGCCCACCGCGCCGCGCTCGGCTATCTTCGCGATGGCGGCCTATCGACGACGCTGAATTGCGGCTATGGCCGCGGATATTCGGTGCTGGAGACGATCGAGGCGGTGCGCCGTGCATCAGGCCGCAATTTCGCGGTCCAATACGCGCCGCGGCGCGACGGCGATATCATGACCATGATTGCCGAGACCCGTCGCATCCGGTCGACGCTCGATTGGACCCCGCAATACGACGACCTCGAAATCATCGCCCGCCACGCGCTGTCATGGGAGGAAAAGCTCGCCCGAGAGCGCTTCGGTGTCGAATTGATGGCGCAATCGGCCTGATTCTGCCTCGCGCTGCGGTTCGACGGGTCAAGTTAACAAAGTCCTGACAAGGCCGAATTTCGCTTGAAAATCTGCGCTTTAACGGGCAATCAGGCGGCTGTTTCGCAACGCGAATGGGCCCCTGGCAAACTCATGCCCGGCGGCCTCTGGACCGCGGATGGCCAAAATACCACGCAAAATCACTGACGACCCCTCTGGCGCCTGGGCGCTGATCCGCCGCCTGATCACGGAACAGGCGAAGGCCTATTGGCGGCAATATCTGGCCGCCTTCCTGTTGATGGCCGTCTCGGCCGGGATGATGGCTGCCTCCGCCTATATGCTGGGCGAAGTGATCAACCAGGCCTATGTGGACAGGAGCGTCGAACGGATCGCGCTGTTCTCGGGCGTGGTGGTGCTGATCTTCGTCGTCAAAGGCGCGGCGACCTACGGCCATACGGTGATCCTGTCGAAGATCTCCAATGCAATCGTCGCCAACAATCAGCGCCGGCTTTTTGCCAAGCTGATGAGCGAAAGCATCGGTTTCTTCTCCGAACGTCACTCGTCCGAATTTCTGCAGCGCCTCACCGCCGGCGCCAATTCCGTGACGCAGGTGCTGAGCCTGCTCATCAACGCCGTCGGCCGCGATCTGCTGTCGCTGATCGGCCTCGTCGCCGTGATGGTGATGCAGGATCCCTATATGGCGATCACCGGCTTCCTGGTGGCGCCGCCGGCGATCCTGGTGCTGCGCAAACTCGTCCGCCGCATCAAGGGCCTCGCGCGCAACCAGTTCACCGGCACCAGCGAGATTCTCGAAGTCATGCAGGAATCGCTGCAGGGCATCCGCACGGTCAAAGCTTTCACGCTCGAGCAGACGATGCAGGCGCGCATGGAAGCCAGCATCACCGCGGTCGAGCAGAACGCCAACAAGATGGCGCGTGTGTCCAGTCGCTCATCGCCGCTGATGGAAACACTCGGCGGTTTCGCCATCGCGGGTGCGCTGATGTATGGTGGCTATCGCGTGGTGGCGATGGGCGCGACGCCTGGCCAGTTCTTCTCGTTCATCACCGCCTTCCTGCTCGCATACGAGCCAGCAAAGCGCCTCGCGCGCCTGAACATCGACCTCAACAGCCAGTTGATCGGCGCCCACACCCTGCTGGAGATCGTCGACAGCCCGGCCACCGAGCCGAATGACGATCGCAAGCCCGCGCTGAAACTCTCCGAAGCCCGCGTCGAGTTGCACGATGTCACCTTCCGCTATCGCCCCGGCGAGATCGTGCTCAATCGCATGAGCTTTGTTGCCGAGCCGGGCAAGATGACCGCACTGGTCGGCCCGTCCGGTGGCGGCAAGTCCACGGTACTGGCGCTGCTGTTGCGGATGTATGAGACCTCCGAAGGCCAGATCACCATCGATGGCCAGAACACCGCCGATGTGTCGCGCCGCTCGCTGCGCGGCCAGACCGCCTATGTCGGCCAGGACGTCTACATGTTCCGCGGCACCATTCGCGACAACATCGCATTCGGCAAGCCCGGCGCCACTGAAGACGAGATCGTGGCCGCGGCCAAGGCCGCCTGCGCCCACGACTTCGTCCTGAGCTTCCCGCTCGGCTATGACACGCCGGTCGGCGAGCACGGCACCACGCTGTCGGGCGGGCAGCGCCAGCGCATCGCCATCGCCCGCGCGCTGGTGAAGGATGCACCGCTGATCCTGCTGGACGAAGCCACCGCTGCGCTGGATTCCGAGTCTGAAAAGCTCGTTCAGGAAGCCATCGAGCATCTCTGCCAGAACCGCACCACCATCGTCATCGCGCATCGCCTGCACACCATCATGCATGCCGATGCGATTCTGGTGGTCGAGGGCGGCGAGATCGTCGAGCGCGGACGTCACGACGACCTGCTGCGCCGGGATGGCCGCTATGCATCCTTCTTCCGCCTGCAGCATCGCGAGGCCTCCCCGCTGGCGCCGCTCGACGCATCGGCGTAACACTGTCGTCATTGCGAGCGCAGCGAAGCAATCCAGCTGGCCCGCTCCGTAAGAACTGGATTGCTTCGTCGCAAGGGCTCCTCGCAATGACGGGGCCTTTCAACCTTCGGGTTTCTGTATGACCGCTTCCTACGTGATCACCCCGCCGCCGCAGGCCGCCATTGCCGTTCAGGGCGAGACCGCCAAATTTCCGGTCCGCCGCGTCTGGTGCGTCGGCCGCAACTATCTCGAGCACATCCGCGAACTCGGCAATGACGAGCGCAACCCGCCCTTCTTCTTCGCCAAGCATGCGGACATGACCGCCGCCGATGGCAGCGTGATCCCCTATCCGACGCTGACCAAGGACATGCAGCACGAAGTCGAGCTGCTGGTGGCGCTGAAGAGCGGCGGGCTCAACATCACGCCCGAGCAGGCGCTCGATCATGTCTGGGGCTACGGCGTCAGCGTCGATCTCACCCGCCGCGATCTGCAGACCATTTCGCGCAAGAAGGAACAGCCCTGGGAGATCGGCAAATCGTTCGATCAGTCCGCGCCCACCGGCGCGCTGATCCCGGCTGCGAAGTCCGGTCATCCCTCGAAGGGCAAGATCTGGCTGTCGGTGAACGGCACCGAGCGCCAGAAGGGTGACCTGTCCGAGATGATCTGGAACATCGCCGAGATCATCTCGAAGCTTTCGCTGCAGGTCGAACTCGGCGCGGGCGACGTCATCCTCACCGGCACGCCGGCTGGCGTGGCCGCCTTGCAGCCCGGCGACAAGGTGGAGTGCGGCGTGGACGGCATCGGCACCTTGAACTTCGCAATCAGCGAACCCAAGTAAGCGCCAGCAAAGCTGGACGTGCAAAGGCCGCGCACCCCGCGCGGCCTTTGTCGTTTTCAGCCCGGGATATACTTCATGGCACTCGAACTGGGACTTGATACTTTCGGCGACGTCACCCGCGGTGCCGACGGCCAGATGCTGTCGCATGCACAGGTCATCCGTAACGTCATCGACGAAGCCGTGCTCGCCGATCAACTCGGCGTCGATTTTTTCGGCGTCGGCGAACATCACCGTGCCGACTTCGCGGTCTCCGCCCCCGAAGTCGTGCTCGCCGCCATTGCTGCGCGCACCAAGCGCATTCGTCTTGGATCGGCCGTCACCGTGCTGAGCTCCGACGATCCGATCCGCGTCTTCCAGCGTTTTGCGACCGTCGATGCGGCGTCCAACGGCCGTGCCGAAGTCATCCTCGGCCGCGGCTCGTTCACCGAATCCTTCCCGCTGTTCGGCTTCCCGCTCGATCAGTATGAGACGCTGTTCGAGGACAAGCTCGATTTGTTCGCCGAACTCGTCAACAGCGAGGAAGTCACCTGGAGCGGCAATACGCGCCCGCCGCTGACCAACCAACGCGTCTTCCCACCGATCGAGAGCGGCAACCTCACCACCTGGATCGGCGTCGGCGGCAGCCCGCAATCCGTCGTGCGCGCGGTGCGTTACGACATGCCCTTGATGTTGGCCATCATCGGCGGCGATCCCGAGCGCTTTAAGCCTTATGTCGATCTCTACCACCGCGCTTATGCGGAGATTAAGCGGCCGGTGAAGCCGATCGGCGTGCATTCGCCCGGCTATATCGCCGCCACCGATGAGCAGGCGCGCGAAGACATCTGGAGCGACTACAAGCAGATGCGCGACCGCATCGGCAAAGAGCGCGGCTGGCCACCGATGGAGCGGCGCGAATTCGACCAGGAGGTCGAGCACGGCTCGCTCTATGTGGGATCGCCGGAGACGGTGGCGAAGAAGATCGCGAAGACGGCGAAGGCGCTGGGGATTTCGCGCTTCGACCTGAAATACAGCGCCGGCCCGCTGCCGCATGACAAGCTGATGAGCTGCATCGAGCTATTTGGGACGAAGGTGATCCCGATGGTGCGGGAGATGTTGGGGTAGCCCAAAATACGAACCTCTCCGCGTCATTGCGAGGAGCACTTGCGACGAAGCAATCCAGTCTTCGCTTGTTGCTTTCTGGATTGCTTCGCTGCGCTCGCAATGACGGTTGTTAAGTCCACGACTGTGCTGCCCCTCTTACCAAACAAAAAAGCCCCGGATCGCTCCGGGGCTTTTCTCATTCAGCTTCCGCCGAACTCAGTAGCGATAGTGCTCGGCCTTGAACGGGCCTTCCTGCTTCACGCCGATATACGACGCCTGCTCGCTGCTCAGCGTGCTCAGCTTGACGCCGATCTTGGCGAGATGCAGGCGTGCGACCTTCTCGTCCAGCGACTTCGGCAGCACATACACTTCCTTCTTGTACTTGCCGTCCTTGTTGTTGGCGTAGAGTTCGATCTGCGCCAGCGTCTGGTTGGTGAAGGACGCCGACATCACGAAGGACGGGTGACCGGTCGCGTTGCCGAGATTCACCAGGCGACCTTCCGACAGCAGGATCATGCGCTTGCCGTCGGCGAAGGTGATTTCGTCGACCTGCGGCTTGATGTTGTCCCACTTCAGGTTCTTCAGCGCACCGACCTGGATCTCGTTGTCGAAATGGCCGATGTTGCAGACGATGGCGCGATCCTTCATCGCGCGCATGTGCTCGATGGTGATGATGTCCTTGTTGCCCGTCGCGGTGACGAAGATGTCGGCGCGCGGTGCCGCGTCTTCCATGGTCACGACTTCATAGCCTTCCATCGCCGCCTGCAACGCGCAGATCGGATCAATTTCGGACACCAGCACGCGGCAGCCGGCCTGGCGCAGCGAGGCAGCCGAGCCCTTGCCCACGTCGCCGAAGCCGGCAACCATGGCGACCTTGCCCGACATCATGACGTCGGTGCCGCGGCGGATGCCGTCCACCAGCGATTCACGGCAGCCATAGAGGTTGTCGAACTTCGACTTGGTCACGGAGTCATTGACGTTGATCGCGGGCCACAGCAGCGTGCCGGCCTTCTGCATGTCGTACAGACGATGCACGCCCGTGGTGGTTTCTTCCGAAACGCCCTGGATCGAGTCGGCGATCGCCTTGAAGTAGCCCTTCGGCTTTTCCTTGAGCTGCTTCTTCAGCAGCGCGAAGAACACTTCCTCTTCTTCCGAACCCGGCTTGTCGAGGAAAGCGGTGTCGCCATTCTCGGCGCGCAGGCCGAGATGGACATACATGGTGGCGTCGCCGCCGTCGTCGAGGATCATGTTCGGATGTCCACCGCCGTGCCAGTCGAACAGCTTTGCGGTGTAGTCCCAATAGTCTTTCAGGGTTTCACCCTTGACGGCGAACACCGGAATGCCGGCAGCGGCGATGGCGGCAGCGGCGTGATCCTGGGTCGAATAGATGTTGCACGAGACCCAGCGGATGTCGGCACCTAGCGCCTTCAGCGTCTCGATCAGCACGCCGGTCTGAATGGTCATGTGCAGCGAACCGGCGATGCGCGCGCCCTTCAGCGGCTGCTTCGGGCCGAATTCTTCGCGGGTCGCCATCAGGCCCGGCATTTCAGTCTCGGCGATCGACAGCTCCTTGCGGCCGAAATCGGCGAGCGAGATGTCCTTGACGATGTAGTCGGTGAAACCGGCGGGTGCGGCCATGGGGGATGTCCTTTTGAAAATAAGTTGTCGTTCCGGGGCGCGCACTTGCGCGAACCCGGAACCTCGATGTGATTGAACACTGCTAGGTTCCGGGGTCACGTGCGCGCAGATGCGCACGCGCCCCGGAACGACGTGGGTGCTATTTAGACGTTACGCTTCAGCGCATCGACGAGGTCGGTCTTCTCCCAGGAGAAGCCACCATCCGCATCGGGCGTACGGCCGAAGTGACCGTAAGCGGCGGTGCGGGCATAGATCGGCTTGTTGAGGTCGAGATGCTTGCGGATGCCACGCGGGGTGAGATCCATCGAAGCCGCCACGGCCTGCTCGATCTTGTCGTCAGCAACCTTGCCGGTGCCGTGGGTGTCCACATAGATCGACAGCGGACGCGCCACGCCGATAGCGTAAGCGAGCTGCAGCGTCGCCTTGTCGGCGAGGCCAGCAGCAACGATGTTCTTCGCGACGTAACGGGCAGCGTAAGCAGCCGAGCGGTCCACCTTGGTGGAATCCTTGCCCGAGAATGCGCCACCGCCATGCGGAGCAGCACCACCGTAAGTATCAACGATGATCTTGCGGCCGGTGAGACCTGCGTCACCATCGGGACCGCCGATGAAGAATTTTCCGGTCGGGTTGATGTGCCAGATGGTCTTGTCGGTGATCCAGCCTTCCGGCAGCGCCTTGCGCACATAGGGCTCGACGCGCTCACGCACCTGGTTCGAGGTCATGTCCTCGACGAGATGCTGATGCGAGACGACGATCTCGCGCACGCCGACCGGCTTGCCGTTTTCATACTGTACGGTGACCTGGCTCTTGGAGTCCGGGCCGAGCACCTTTTCGGTGCCGGCGTGACGGGCTTCCGAGATCAGGCGCAGGATCTTGTGCGCATAGAAGATCGGGGCCGGCATCAGCTCCGGGGTCTCGTTCGACGCATAGCCGAACATGATGCCCTGGTCGCCCGCGCCTTCTTCGGCATTGGTCGGCTGCTTGGCATCGACGCCCTGCGCGATGTCGGCCGACTGCGGATGCAGAAGGATCTGAACGTCGGCCTTCTGCCAGTGGAAGCCGTCCTGCTCGTAGCCGATATCCTTGATGGCGGCGCGGACGACGGCTTCGATGTGGTCGTTGGTGACGGTCGAGGGGCCGCGGGTTTCGCCGGCGATCACGACCTTGTTGGTGGTGGCGAGGGTTTCGCAGGCGGCGCGGATGTCCCAGGGATCGATGCCCGCCTTCGGGCCTTCGCGGAAGAACAGATCGACGATCTCGTCGGAGATGCGGTCGCAGATCTTGTCGGGATGGCCTTCGGAAACCGATTCGCTGGTGAAGAGATAAGACGCGCGCATCAACTAATCCTCTAGGGTTGCGCCGGAGATGGCAGACTTCGTGCTGAGTTGTTGAATGTTCTTCTGCAGATTTTTTGAATGTCAGTCGCGACGCCGCGAGATGACGTAGGATTCGTCGTAGAACCAGAGACCGTTGTGCTTGCGCAAAACCTCTCTCGTGGCATCCAGATAACGGCCGCTCTGCGTCACTTCCGTCAAACGGTCATCCTCGATTTGGGCCACATAGACCGCCGCGTTCCAGGCTGCGAATGCCGTCGATGTCCCGATCGAACCGGTGACCTCGTTCGGCAGCGCCTCCATGGCGTAGCGAAAGATCGACCGCTGGTCGGAATAGGCATTGAAGTTCAGATCGCGGCCGGCGGAGCCCAGCTCGTATTTCACCGCCCGCAATAGCTCATGCCGGGACACGGCGAAAGGATTTTCTTTGGGCCAGACGGCTTGAACGATCTCCATGCCGGGGTCCTGCCCATGCGAATGGATCCCGATCAGCCGCCCACCGGCCCTAAGTGATTTAGCTAAAGGAGCAATGATCCGGCGGGCGCGGAATTGGACGGAACTTTTCGCGCGATAGGGCTGCGAAGCAATAATCAGGTCGAAATTGGCTTCGGTACGGCCGGCTCTTGGGATGATCGTATCGAGCAGGAAGCGGTGGTCTTCGCGGTAAACCACCAGCGCGACGGGGCGTTCATAGGTCGGCATGCCCGAGCGGGGATTGATGCTGGCGCGCCAGTTGTCCTCTAGAAAAGCTCCAAGACCGGCGATCTGATCGGCGAATTCGCCGGAAGATGCGCCGCGCAGGGGAACCTCGTGCCAGATCATCGCAGCCGCCGCGGCAGGCGATGCCGGGGTCAACGACGGCGCTTCGGCATAGTGCATGTTGGTAAGCACGAAGACCGTGGCCGGATGCTCGAACAGGCGATCGGGGATCTTGTCCAAGGTCAGCCGCGCGTCCTCGAGGCTGAGCTCCTTGCCGGCGATATAGAACGGCATATGCGGGAAACGCCCGTGCATCGAGCGCATCACACGCGACAGCACGGTGCCGTCGCCGACGCCGGCATCGAACACGCGCAGCGCCGGCGGGCGCGGATGGATATTGCCCAATTCCAGCGCGACGCGATCGGCGATCACCCGCTTTTCCGAGCACGTATGCACGAAAAGCAGGTATTTCTGCCGGTTTTCGAAGAATCGAAAATTGCTGCGCGGATCGCGGCGCTCGATCGGCGCCTCCAGGCCCGGCGGCGGCGGCACGCCTTCCGGCATCGACTGGGCGATGAAGGCCTGGATGCGCTCCAGCGTATCGATGGTGATGCGCTTGCCCTCGCGCAGCCGCGCGACCAGCTTGCCGTCATTCACCGCGCGGCGCCCGAAGGTCGATTCCGCCATCTCCGCCTGACGACAGAAATCCGAGATGATTCCAAGAATTTGGTCGTTCTTCATCGAATTTGTTGCGGCTTTCTAGCGGCAGATCCTGTGGCAGACTTGCGGCAGCGAGGCGGCGATGAGTGGGCAGAACTACTGCCTGCCCACTTCTTAGCACGCCTTGCCCACTGCGCAAATGCCCCGTAAACGGTCCGAATTGTCGTGTGACAGTCGCCCGGTTTTGCTAAGACCCCGCGGCGTCACACCTGCCCTCCAGACGTCCCAGACAAGGTTGTTTCCATGCGCATCGCGATGATCGGCACCGGTTATGTTGGCCTCGTTTCGGGGGCCTGTTTTGCCGATTTCGGCCACCATGTGACCTGCGTTGACAAGGCGGCCAACAAGATCGAGGCGCTCCTGCGCGGCGAAATCCCGATCTATGAGCCCGGCCTCGATGCCCTCGTGGCCGCCAATGTGAAGGCGGGCCGGCTCGAATTCACCACCGACCTCGCCGATCCCGTCGCCAAGGCCGATGCCGTGTTCATCGCCGTCGGCACCCCGTCCCGCCGCGGCGACGGCCATGCGGACCTCTCTTATGTGCACGCCGCCGCCCGCGAGATCGCGCAGAACGTCAACGGCTTCACGGTGGTCATCACCAAATCCACCGTCCCGGTCGGCACCGGCGACGAGGTCGAGCGCATCATCACGGAGGCCAATCCGGCCGCCGATGTCGCGGTCGCCTCCAATCCTGAATTTTTGCGCGAGGGTGCCGCGATCCGCGATTTCAAGCATCCCGACCGCATCGTGGTCGGCACCGAGGACGAGCGCGCGCAAAAAGTGGTCGCCGAGATCTATCGGCCGCTTTACCTGAACCAGGCGCCGATCATGTATACCGGCCGCCGCACCGCCGAGCTGATCAAATACGCGGCCAACGCATTTCTCGCGACCAAGATCACCTTCATCAACGAGATCGCCGACCTTGCCGAACGCACCGGCGCCGATGTCCAGGACGTCGCCCGCGGCATCGGCCTCGACAACCGCATCGGCGCGAAGTTTTTGCATGCCGGCCCCGGCTTCGGCGGCTCCTGCTTCCCGAAGGATACGCGCGCGCTGGTGAAGACCGGCCAGGACTACGAAGCCCCGCTGCGCATTGTCGAAGCCGTGCTCACCGTGAACGACAACCGCAAGCGTGCAATGGCGCGCAAGGTCCAGCACGCGCTCGGCGGCAGCCTGCGCGGCAAGACCGTCGGCGTGCTTGGCCTCACCTTCAAGCCGAACACCGACGACATGCGCGAAGCGCCGTCGATCCCGCTGATCACCGCGCTGCAGGATCTCGGCGCCAGCATTCAGGCCTATGATCCCGTCGGCATGGAGCAGGCGAAAAGCGAGTTGCCGACCACTGTCACTTATTGCGATGACGCGTATGCCTGCGCCGATGGCGCAGATGCACTGGTGATCGTGACCGAGTGGGAGCAGTTTCGCGCGCTGGACCTGACTCAGCTGAAGGCGAAGATGAAGCAGGCGGTCATCGTCGATCTTCGCAATGTGTATCGGCCGGACGAAATGGAAAAGGCCGGCTTCACCTATGAGAGCGTCGGCCGCGGCAGAAATTGAACGCAGCCGTAGGGCGGATGAGCGAAGCGTAATCCGCCGGCCGAATCCAAAACTGAAACTCCGCGGCGGATAACGGCTTCGCCTCATCCGCCCTACGGCTTCCTGAGCCGTCGACTATAGTTGCTTCAAATGTGTCGAACGCTTTCACATCGATCTGAACATGAAAGCCGCTCGCCTCGAGATCGGCGATATTCCCTAGTGGCCGCGCGCGAAACTTCCTCGTCGGCATCGTAAAAGATGTCGATATCATCGGAGCGCCGCGGCCAATCGCGATTGAGGATGAGTCCGCCGGCCAGATAACTGGCCTCAGTCCCGTTGGCCGCAAGTCGTCGCATGATGCGCTTTTGAAGATCGGTGAGAGCCATCATAGTGCCTCTACATGCGCAACGATCCGGCGGCCTAAAGCGAAAGCCTGGGCATCACCGCGCTCCATGAGAGCCTTTGCAATGACTTCAGCCCGATCGTGACGATCAGGCAGCCGCTCCAGATCGATATTGTCGCGAATGCGGACGCCATAGCGGGCCAGCGCCTCGTCGCACATGGCCAGCAATTCCTTGTCGCTGCGATGCTCGGCACGAAGCCGCTCCGCCAGACGAAGCACCTCGCCGCGCGACGAAGACGGCACTAGAACGTCGACCCTGACGAGATCGGCCGCGCCGCCCGAGGATCGGCATTTCTCGATGCGCTCGCGAACGGACATGGGTTTTCCTTTGTCCGTTCAAAGTACGACGCGTATCCAGGATACACAAGGAACGTTTCGCCCAGGCGGCCGCGCGTGACGGCACGTAGGATGGGTTGAGCATAGGCGCGTAGCGCCGGAGCGATACCCATCACCGCGGGCGCCGGCGCATGTGGCGATGGGTTTCGCTGCGCTCTACCCATCCTACACTTTAGGCCTGCGTCGAATGGCGCCTCACCACGCGTAGCGCACCACGCCCTTGCCGGCATAGCTCCTGGTCGTATCCGAGAACTCGCCGTCGAAGGTTGCGGCCACCGACCAGCCGCCGATAAAGCTCATCTCGGCGGTGGCCGAGGTGAGCGCGGCGTTGCGCGATGCCTGCGCACCGTTCACGACGAAGCTCGCTCCCGGCAGCGTTTGGAACGTCGCCTGCGCATTGCGATCGGCGTTGACATCATGCGCCCAGGCGGCACGGCCGCGCAGCGTCAGGATCGCATTGTCGACGACGAAGGACTTGTCGCTGCGCAGGCCGAGTTCGGTGCGCGTATCGATGGCGGTCTTGGCTGCATAGTTCAGCGCGAAGGCCGAGACGCCATTGGCCGAGGTTTCCGCATAGGCCGGCAGATCGAAGGCCGTGACTTGGACGGCTGCATAAGGCGTCATGCCGACGCCGCCGAATTCCGCAAGCGCCCAGCGATTGCCGACCTCGATACGGCCCGAATAGGCATTGGCGTTGAAGTCCGAGCGCAGGCGATCGGTGCCGACAGCCGAGACCAGGCGATCGGTGCGGATATTCTGCCAGCCATAGGCCGCAGCCGCGCTGAGATAGGCGGAGCCGGTGCCATGGCGGATGAAGGCGCCGGCCTGAAACAGGTCAGCCGTGCCGCTGCCCTGGTTGGCGACCGAGAAGCTGGTGGCACCACCGGCCATCGAGAAGCCGGCCACCGTCGCTTCCGACAGCCAGTAGTCGGCGCCGACGGCGCCGCCCGCGAGGCTGCTGCGGCTGCTGTTGGACCCCAGTGTCGCACTGCCGTCCGTCGTGCGCGAACCGCCGAAGCCGGCCACCCAGACATTCCAGCGCTCGCGGAACACCGGCGCCATCGGCGGCGCCTTGCGATGGATCGCAGCCAGCGCATCGCTCGGCCGGCGCTTGCCGGCATAGGCCAGAGCCTCGTCCGCAAAAGCCGAAACCTGGTTCGGCGCGATATTGCGGCCGGCGCTGAACGGGTCGGTCATGGTGCCCATGAACAGGTTCATGGCATCGAAGGTCGCCTGCTGTGATCCGGTCACCGTCTCGCCGGACAACTGGCCGAGCGCCACCGGCAAGGCAGACGATGCGAGATTGAACAACGGGCTGAACGCGCCCGGGCTGCCATTCGCCAATGCGCCCTGCAGCGCACCGGCCACATTGCGCTGATTGGCCGACCCACCGGCGAAAGCCACCAGATTCGGTTGGAACGACAGCGTCACGTCATTGGTGCCGTAAGTGACCGCGGCGGCAATGAGCGGGTTGCCCGACATCGCAGCGAAGGTGCCGGACACGCCGCCATCGGCGTGCAGCACCGTATAGGCCGTGCCGAATGTCACCGCGCCCGACGTCACCGTCGTGAGCGTGCCGCCCAGGGTCGCGGTGCCGGTGACATTGGTGCGATCCGCCGAGGTGCCCGACACTTCGACCAGGTAGCTGGCCGCCGAGGTCAGTACCAGATTGCCCTGCACCGTCAGCGTGCCGATGGAATTGCCGGGCGACAGCACACCGCCATTGATCACGGTGTTGCCGACGATGCCATTGCCGCCCAGCGTGCCTGATGCATTCACCGTCGTCAGCGCCGAGGACGCGATCGAGCCGTTGACGCTCAAGGTGCCACCATTGACGGTGGTCGCGCCCGTATAGGTGCTGGTGCCGGTGAGGATCTCCCTGCCCGCGCCGCCATAGGTGACGCCGCCTGCGCCGGAGATCACGCCGCCGAATGTCCAGGCCGTGCCGCTCGCCGTGTTGAGCGTCAGCGTGTTGGCATTGAGCAGCACGGCGGTGTTGTTGCCGTCCTCGCTCATCAGTCCTTGCAGCGTGTTGTTGGCTGTCAGCGCCAGCGTCGCCGTTGCCGCGCCGGCCGCAGCCGCAGCGCCGGTGCCCAGCGGGCCACCGATGCGACCGAGATCGACGCCAGAACTGGTTGCGATGGCATCGGCCACGCCGAGCGTCAGGGTGCCGGCCTCGACAAAGGTGCCGCCCGTATAGGCCTGCTTCGCCGCCAGAATCAGATCACCGCTGCTGGCGCCCGTGGAGTCGTCCTTCACAAGACTGCCGGACAGCATCGGTCCGGTGGCAGCATTCATCTGGCGGCCATCGCTGATGACGCCCGCATAGGTGCCGCTGGTCGCCTGGTCGAACACGACGAGGCCGCCTGCATTGATGATATCGGCATTGCCGGACGACACATTCGCGGTGGTCAGAGAGAGCGTCGAGCCCTGCTCCACCACCGTGCCGCCGCTATAGGTGTTGCCGGTGCCGGTGAGCTGCAGCGTGCCGCCGATCAGATGCATGAAGCCGGCGCCGGTGATGTTGCCGGCAAACACGCCGCCGCCATTCTGCGCGAATTGCACTTCGCTGCCGGATGCGGTGGCGATGTTGTTGGTGTTCTTGAAGGACGACGCACTCACACGCAGCTTGCCGCCATCGACGGCGATATTGCTGCCAGCCGTGAGATCGAGCGTCGCGCCCGACAGATCGAGCATGCCCGAGCCGGCCTTGACGATCGCGTTCGATCCAGCAGCTGCTGCGCTTGTGATCGTGCTCTGGATCGACGAACCCAGGTTGTTCAGCGCCGCATCGGCATTGCCGGTCTGGCCGATGGTCAGCACAGTGCCCGCACCGGTGATGGCGATGGTGCTGTTGGAGCCGACACTGTTCAGCGAGGCGAAGGTGTTGCTGGCCGACAGACCGAGAACGGCCGGCGCCGGACTGCTCTTGACGTTCGACAGGTTGACACTGCTGACATTCAACAACGCATCGGCGGCCGACAAATTCAGCCGGCCGGAATCGATATTCACCGCGCCCGACAGCCCCGCCGACACATTGCTCAGCGTCACATATCCCTCGCCCGCAATGGTGATGCCATTGGTACCGGTCAGGGTGGACGAGATCGTATTACCGACCGTCGTGCCCGCGGTGCTGCGCGAATAGATGATCGCTTCGCTGCCGCCGAAAGCCAGCGTTCCGCCGGTGATGTTGGCCGTGTTGCTGCCGCTGCCGCTCAGGATCAGACCGGTGGGATCGACACCGTTGCCCAGCGTCAGCGTGTTGCTGCCGAGGGTCAGCGTCCTCTGATTGTCGATTTTCAGCACGCTGGCGGCTGCATTGGCGGCCAGGGTCTGGTTGGCGGTGATATCGACGGCCAACGCACCCGTCGCAGCACTCACCGTGGTCGCGCCATAGGTGGTCGCGACGTAGCCATTGGCTCCATAGGTCAGGAAATTATAGCCATTGGCGCCGGGGCTGCTGCTGGCCACGCTGATCATCCAGGCCGGTGCGGCCGAGCCGAGCGCCTGCGTCGATGAGAACACCTTCTCCGTCGATCCAAGCGCTGCCGCGGTCGATGGCGAGATGATCAATGTCGAGCGATCGTTGCGGGTAATGCCATTGGCGAATGTGACGCTCGTGCCGGCGGTGCCGCCCGACAACTCCAGTGTCGATGTCGCGCCGTTGGCGTTGCCGCTATTGGTGCCGCTGATATTCAGCGAGCCGAAAGTCACCGCGCCCGCCGTGGTGGTGTTGCTGTTGGTGATGGTCAGCGTGCGCTGCACGTCGGTGACCGAGCCGGCAAAGGAGGTCGTGAAGCCGTTGGTATCGAAGGTGCTGCCGCCGGCAAGCGTCAGGCTGCGCACCGAATCGAACGACGCGCCGGCCTGGAACGTGCCGCCATCGAGCACGATCTGGCCGATCGTGTAAGCGGGTCCCGTGACATTGCCCAGCGCCGCATCGCTCGATGCCTGCAGGATGCCCTTCGAAACGATCCAGTTGCCGTAGAACAGCGAATTGCTGCCGCTGGTGGGCGCCACTTTCACCACGGCGCTCGCCTTGTCGGCATTGATCGTGAGATCGGACGTGCCGCTGCCATTGCCGACACCGACGCCGCCGGCGCCGACCGACACGATCTCGCCGGCCAGGGTCAGCGTGGTGCCTGCAATCTGCGGGGCCAGCGTGGCCGCTTCGCCGCCGACCGCAATCGCACGATTGGTCGTGATCGATGCGGTGGTCTGCAGCGTGCCTTTACCTTCCTCGAGGCTGTAGAAAATGATGCCGTTCGCGGCTTCCACGCTGGCGCGCACATTGTTGAGATCGATGGTCGCGCCCGCGGGACGCGCCGCGCCGAGCGCCGCGTCGCTGTTGATGTTGAGCGTCCCCGCCAAAATCGTGGTGCCGCCGGTATAGGTGTTGGCGCCGGTCAGCGTGACGATGGACTTGTTGTCGGCGCCGAGTTGCAGGATGAAGCCCGGTGCCGTCGACCCGATGGTCACGGTGCCGTAATCGATGCCGCGCAGGCCCGCAAACGAGGCCGAGTTCGTGACCTGATCGAAGGTGCCGGTCTTGCTGCCGTCGAGCACGCCACCCGCCAGCGTCGCATCGGTGATGACGCCATTGATGGTGATGCTGCCGCCCGTCGCCAGGATATATCCGGGCAGCTGCGCCACCGTCGTATTGCCAACAACCGGCATCGTCGTCTGATTGCTGCCGGTGAGATTCCACTTGGTCGCGATGGCGATATCGCCGGGCGACAGATAAGCGAGGCCGAGGCCGCCATTGGCGCCGCGATAGGCGCTGGCCCAGATAAAATCGGAATACAGCGCCGCGGTCTTGTCGAGGCCGGGGATCGACGATCCGACCTCGCCGGTGATGTTCGCCGCGGTGGTGAAGAGCTTGCTGCCCTTGTTCTTCAGGATACCGTATTCGAGGCCGCGATACGGATCATTGGTCATGTCCGCGAACAATGACGGGATCGGCGCGCCGGTCACCGGATCGACGCTCTTGATGACGCCATTGTCGAGCGGCAGCAGGAAATTGCTCGCCTGCATCTTCGCCCAGAACGCGTCGTCGGTCAGATTCGAATAGTTGGCGACGACATTGATGTAGATGTTGGGATTGGACGCGCCATACACCGATTTGCCGAGCGATGTGAGGGTGTGATGGCCGTCCAGCAGATAGATCTTGCCACCGGGACCGATCACCACCGGCTCGATGCTGGTGAGCAGATCATTGGCGAGGCCGGCCGGCGTCAACAGATCATAGGCGCTGACCTTCTTGCCGATTTCGGTGAAGCCGAGATTGAGCTGCGTCGGCAGAATGGTGCTGAGCGGCGTCTGATAGAGCGCGAACGGACCCGCCTGCACCGATGCGAAGCTCGCAGAATCATAGGTCGCAAAGGCTGAAGCCGGCAGTTGACCACCATGAGATGCAGCGGGCGCCAGGATGATCGCGGAGACTGTGCCGAGCAGCGCCAGTTTCCTGATTTTCTGCCGCGGAAACGTCGCAACACCCGTAAACACAAACGAAAACGCGCGCTCGGATTTGCGCAGCAATGACGTCATAACCCAGTCCCCAAAGCTTTGTCCCAAAGTTAAGTGGACAGGTAGGGACGCCGCGTAACGGTTTGATGACAGCGACGTAACGCGCACAACCCGCACGTCTGAAAACAAAAAAGTGAAGCGTGGCGTCGCTTAGGATGGGTTGGGCGCTGAAGCGATATCCATGCTGCGTTCAGCGCAAAAAATGCCCGGCGTCAGCCGGGCATTTGAGTGTCGTCGAGGCCGGAAGCTTACTTCCCCCACAACTCGTTCGCGACATCGACTGCGAGCTTCAGCTTCGCCCACTGCTCGTCCTCGCTGAGGATGTTGCCCTCCTCCGTCGAGGCGAAGCCGCACTGTGGCGAAACCGCGAGTTGCTCCAGCGGGGCAAACTTCGCCGCCTCCTTCATGCGCGCCAGGATGTCTTCCTTCTTTTCCAGCTCGCCGAATTTCGAGGTGATGACGCCGACCACCACGACCTTGTTGCCCTTGGGCAGGAAGCGCAGCGGTTCGAAGCCGCCGGCGCGGTCGCTGTCGTATTCCAGGAAGTAGCCATCGTAATTGGTGCCGGCCAGCAGCGTTTCCGCCACCGGCTCATAGCCGCCCGACGAAATCCAGGTGGAGCGGAAATTGCCGCGGCACACATGCGTCGTGATCACCATGTCGGCCGGGCGATCGGCAATGGCGTAATTGATGATGCGCGAATAGATCTGCTGCAGGTTGTCGGCATCCTCGCCGCGGGCGCGCACCTTGTTGAGTTCGTCCTCCGAGCAGAGATAGGCCCAGACGGTGTCGTCGAACTGCAGATAGCGGCAGCCGGCGTCATAGAACGCCTTCACGGCCTTGCGATAGGTTTTGCCGAGATCCTCGAAGAAGGTTTCGATATCCGGATAGACCTCCTTGGAGATCGCCTTGCGGCCGCCGCGGAAATGCAGCACGGCGGGCGACGGGATCGTCATCTTCGCCGCGACGCCGGCCGTATCCGCATGCTTCTTGAGAAAGCGGAAGTGGTCGAGCATCGGATGATCGTCGGGGAAATCCAGCTTGCCGATGACGCGCACCGAGTCATGGCGCGTCTCGACGCCGGTGAACTGGATGCCGGTGTCCGGGTGATAAAGCTCGCAGCCGGTCAGCTTGGCGAGGAAATCGAAGTGCCACCAGGAGCGGCGGAATTCGCCGTCGGTGGCGAGCTTGAGGCCGACCGACGCCTGGCGATGCACCACCTTCTCGATTTCGAGATCCTCGACCTTGCGCAGATCATCGGCGGTGATTTCGCCCTTCTCCAGCTTGGCGCGCGCTTCCTTGATGGAGGCCGGGCGCAACAGGCTGCCGACTTCATCGGCGCGGAACGGGGCTTTGGTTCGCTGCATAGGATACTCCCAGATGCTCGGTTGGCAGATTAGTGTTTGTTCTTGTCGCCGGCTGCGCCGGCGACGCCGAGGAAATGATCCAGCACTGCCGGATCGGCCTTCAGCGCCGCGCTCGTCGCATCATGCACGATCGTGCCGCGTTCCAAAATGACGACGCGGTCGGCAAGGCTCAGAATCTTTCGCGCGTTCTGTTCCACGATGATGGAACAGATGCCGCCGGTGCGTGAAATCTTGCCGATGGCGGCCAGCAATTCCTCGACGATGATCGGGGCCAGGCCTTCAGTGGGTTCGTCCAGCAACAGTACCTTTGGATTCAGCACCAGCGCGCGGCCAACCGCCAGCATCTGCTGCTCGCCACCCGAGAGCTGGTTGCCGAAATTGCCCTTGCGCTCCTCGAGACGCGGAAACATCTCGTAGACCTTTTTCACGGTCCATTCGCCCGGCTGCGCCACCGCGGTCATGTTCTCTTCCACCGTGAGCGAGCGAAAGATGTTGCGCTCCTGCGGCACCCAGCCGATGCCGCCGCGGGCACGCTGATCGGCACGCAGCGTGGTGAAGTCCTTCGCCCCGACTTTGACAGTGCCGCTGAAGCGACGCGTCACGCCGACGATGGAATTGATCAATGTCGTCTTGCCCGTGCCATTGCGGCCGAGCAGTGCGAGCACCTGCCCTTCGCCGAGCGACAGTGTCATCTTTGGAATGACCACGGCTTCGCCGTAGCCGGCGCGGAGATCGGTGATAGTGAGGAGGTCAGACATCGACGCCCTCGCCGAGATAGACGGCCTTCACCTGCGGATCGCGCGCGACCTCATCGGGCGCGCCTTCCACCAGCATGGCGCCATTGACCAGCACCGAGATGCGATCGGCAAAGGAGAAGACGAGGTCCATGTCGTGTTCGATCAGTAGCACGGTGACATCGCGCGGCAGGCTCGCCACCGCGGCGAGAATGTCGTGCCGCTCGCTTTCCGGCACGCCGGCGGCGGGCTCGTCGAGCAGCAACACGCGGGGTTTGGCGGCGATGGCGACGGCGATCTCCAACAGGCGCTGCTTGCCATAGGGCAGCGTCACCGTGCGCTCGTTCATCACATCGAGCAGGTGGAAGCGCGCGAGATTCTCCGCAATCTCGTCATTGACGTCGCGGCGCGAGCCCATCAGCCGCCACCAGTCGCCGCCATGGCCGAGACGCTCGGACACCGCGAGGCCGACCGTCTCGCGCGGGGTGAGATCGGGATAGAGCTGGTTGATCTGGAAGGTCCGCGACAAGCCGCGCAGCACGCGCTTGTGGACGGGCACATCGGTGATGTCATTGCCCTGCAGGATGATACGGCCAGAGTTCGGCTTGAGCACGCCGGTGAGCAGGTTGATCACCGTGGTCTTGCCGGCGCCGTTGGGGCCGATCAGCGCATGGCGGGCACCAGCGGCGACCTTCAGCGAGAGATCGCGGGTGACCCGCAGACCACCGAAGGACTTTTCGAGATTGACGGTTTCGAGCGCGATGGTCATGCGCCACCCCGCGAGAACTTGCTGGCGATCAAGCGCGGCAAAAACATCACCCAGCGATGCAGTCGCTCGCGGCCGATCAGCACGATGATCACCAGCACGGCGCCGATCCAGAACTGCCAGTATTGCGGCGTGATGGTGGAGAAGAACTCCTGCAGCAGCTTGAAGATCACCGCGCCGATCAGGCCGCCATAGAGATAGCCGGTGCCGCCGATGATCACGACCAGCATGAGGTCCGCCGATCGCTCGAAGGCGAAGCCGTCGAGGGACGCCAGCGCGGTGGTCTGGGTGGAGAGCGCACCGGCGACGCCGGCATAGAAGGCGGCGAGCGTGTAAATGGCGATCAGGCGGCGATTGACGGGAATGCCGATGGCGGAGGCGCGCAGCGGATTGTTGCGGATCGCCCGCACCGACAGGCCGAAGGGCGAGTTCACAATGCGGCGCGCCAGCACGAACAGGATGAACAGCACGACCAGGCAATAGATGAAGCCGACCTTGCCAAAAATATCGAAGGAGAACAGGCCGAGGATCGGCGCCATCTCGATGCCCTGCAGGCCGTCGGAGCCACCGGTGAGGCCGGAGAATTTGTTGGCCAGTTCACGCAAGAGCAGCGCGATGCCGAGCGTCACCATCAGGCGCGTGAGATCGGAGCCCCGCATCACGAGGAAGCTGGTGACGAAGCCGAGCAGCATCGCGGCAAGGCCGGCGACGATCAGCGCCAGCACGGGCTCCTTGACGATTCCGTGCAATGCGAGCAGCCCCGCGCAATAGCCGCCGAAGCCGAAGAAGGCGGCGTGGCCGAGCGAGACGATGCCGGCATAGCCGAGGATGAGATCGAGCGAGAGCGCGAACAGCGCGAGCCAGGCGATCTCGGTGAGGATGAGATAGCGGTTCGGAAACAGCAGGATGCAGCCGACGGCGCAGAGCCAGAAGGCGACTTCCGGCCAGCGCCAGCGTGCGCTTTCGATCGCGACGGCGGCGACTTCGGGATGGGTGGTGGAATCCGCCTTCATGCCCTCACCTCGCCGCCGTGCGGCCGAACAGGCCGTTGGGACGCCAGAGCAGGATCACGATCATCAGCGTGTAGATGACGAACGCGCCGAGCGTCGGCACATAATATTTGCCGGCCACGTCGCCGATGCCCAGCAGCAGCGACGCGAAGAACGGACCGGTGATGCTGGAGGAGCCGCCGACGGTGACGACGATCAGGAAGTAGATCATGAATTTGAGCGGGAAATGCGGATCGAGGCCGAGGATCTCGGCGCCGAGCGCACCGCCCAGGCCGGCAAGGCCGCAGCCGAAGGCAAAGGTGAAGGCGAACACCTGCGGCACATTGATGCCGAGCCCCGAGGCGGCGCGCGGATCATCCACCGCGGCGCGCAGCCGGCTGCCGAACCGCGTCTTCGAAAGGATCAGTTGCAACGCGATGGTGAGCAGGCCGCAGATCACGACGATCATCAGCCGGTAGCGGCCGACATGCAGGCCGAACAGATCGATTTGGCCCTGCAGATAGGGCGGCAGATTGATGAACATCTGCGACGAACCCATCACGTAATCGACGCCGGTGACGGCCATGAAGACGAGGCCGATGGAGAACAGCACCTGATCGAGATGGCTGCGATTGTAGAGGTGACGATACAGCGAGCGTTCGAGCACCGCGCCGATCAGCGCGCTGGCGACGAAGGCCATGGGGAGTGCTGCGAAGAACGGCCAGCCGATGCGATTGACCAGGATGGCGCAGATATAGCCGCCGGCCATGGCGAAGGCGCCGTGGGCAAGATTGACGAAATTCATCAGACCCAGCGTCACCGCCAGCCCGCATGCGAGCACGAACAGCAACATGCCGTAGGCGACGCCGTCGAACAGGATGGTGAGGAGGGTCATGGGACTCAGTGAGCTTTCTTTCTTGTCCCTCCCCCAAGCCGCGAAGCGGCGCCGTGGGGAGGGTGGCCGGCCCTCTTGGGCCGGTCGGGTGGGGTGTCTCCACAAACTCCGACGTCACGTGGGGAGAGACCCCACCCGGCGCTACGCGCCACCCTCCCCACCCTAGCGAAGCTTCGCTTCGCCTGGGGGGAGGGAGACTACTGGCTACGGAGCAAGATTACTTCTTCGTCTTGCCCGGATCCTTCACCGCTTCGAACGTCGCGAATTCCACATTGTACAGTTCGCCATCCACCTTCTTCACTTCGCGGATGTAGATGTTCTGCACGATGTCACGCGTCTCCGGATCGATGGAGATCGGGCCGCGCGGGCTTTCCCACTTCATGCCCTTCATGGCGGCAATTAACGAGTCGCCATCGGCCTTGCCGCCGGTCTTCTTCAGCGCTTCGTAGATGAGATGGATGCCATCCCAGCCACCGACGGCCATGAAACCCGGACGGGTGTTGTAGGCCTTCTTGTAGTCGGCGACGAACGCCTTGTTCATGGCTGATGGATGCGCGGCCGAATAGAGATGCGCGGTGACGGCGCCGATGGCGGCGTCGCCCATTCCGTTGAGCAGGTCGTCATCCATGACGTCGCCCGGTCCGATCACCTTGATGCCAGACTTGTCGAGGCCGCGCTCGGCATATTGCTTCATGAAATTGCCACCCTGCCCGGCCGGCACGAACACGAAGACCGCATCGGGCTTGCTATCCTTCATGCGCTGCAGGAACGGCGCGAAATCCGGATTGGCGAGCGGGACCTTCACTTCCTCGACGATCGTGCCGCCACCAGCCGTAAAGTGCTCCTTGAACGCCGCGAGCGCGTCATTGCCCGGCGCATAGTCGGAGGTCAGCGTCGCGACCTTCTTGATGTTGTTCTTTGCGGCCCAGTCGCCGATGATGGTGGAGGACTGCGCGAGGGTGAACGAGGTCCGCGCGATATAGGGCGAGCGCTCGGTGATGATCGAGGTGCCGGCGGCCATCACGATCAGCGGCACCTTTGCCTGCGTCGCCAGCGGCGCGGCGGCGAGTGCGGCCGGCGTCACGCCGAAACCGGCGATGATGTTGACCTTCTCGTTGACGATCAGTTCCTGCGCCAGGCGCTTGGTATTGTCCGGCAGCGCCGCGTCGTCCTTGAGGATGACCTCGACCTTCTTGCCGGCGACGGTGTCACCGTTCTTCTGCTGATACAGCTTGATGGCATTGTTGATCTGCTGGCCGGTGGACGCCTGGCCGCCGGTCATCGGCACGATCAGGCCGATCTTCACGGTCTCCTGCGCCTGCGCCACGGCGCCCAGCGCGAACACGCCGGCAGCAGCCACCGTCGCGGAAATGAATGTCCTCAGCATCGTGTCCTCCTCCATTGCGTGATGTCGGCTCTTGCAGGCCGGAAGATCGTCGTCCCCATCCACGTCGATCCGCGATATCGAAGCGATGTTGACGTGTCAACGCTCGCCTTGACAATACGCAAGGGACTGGTGAACTGCGTCATTCCGCAGCATCGCGGGCGTCATCCTAAAGTCTAGCAGCGCGCGATGACGCTGCTGTTTCGGGACATTTGCAGGGTCATTCATTCCGCATGACGAAGCCGGTCATCAATCATACCCGATACGTCCCTGCCCTCATCAATTTCCTGGCCAACAAGCTGGCAGGCGGGGCATCGAGCGCCTATCGGCGCGAATTCGGCGTGGGCGTCACCGAATGGCGCATCCTGTCCAAGCTGGCCAGCGAGGACGCGTGCACCGCACAGCAGATCTGCCAGTATTTCGATCTCGACAAGGGGCTGGTCAGCCGCACGCTGAAGTCGCTCGCCGAGAGCGGCAGTGTCACGGTGGTCGACCAGGGCGACGGCAAGCGCATCATCGTGATGACCAAGGCTGGCCGGCTGCTGCATGACCGCATCATCGAACTGGCACTGGACCGCGAAAGCGTGCTGCTGGATTGCTTGAAGCCCGAGGAAGTGGAAGTGCTGATCGACCTCCTGCGGCGCCTGCTGGCGCAGACGCCGGCGGTGAATGCCGTGCAGGTGCGCAAGCCGGCGGCGGCGAAACGGAAGACGACAAGCTGATCGGCGCAGGCAAAAAATTACACCGGCCCGCTCCCGGTACCTTCCATTTTGCGTAAACGGCTCCATATTGGTAAGTGTTCACCCACCCTCCACTCAGCCGTGTCGTTTTCCATGTTTACCACCCGCCGCCTCGCCGCCGTTTTCGGCCTTGTCCTGCTGTCCTGCAGCCTCTCCGGCTGCGGATCGATCAGTTCGTTCATGGCAGGAGGGATGGCCGACCTGATCCCGGCCTGGGCCGGCGGGCTGCCTGCGGACGCCCCGCCGCGGCCGGGCACGCCGGAATATGAGGCCTACGCGGCGAAGCAGCGCGAGCATCAGCAGGGTGACAGCGCGCCAGGCCCCGATCCCTCAACATCGCCTTCGGCCAGCGCCATCCATTGATGCAAGGCTCGGTGCTGTAGGATGGGTAGCGCGTAGCGAAACCCATCCTACGCATTCGCATGCGGCTCAGTTCGTGAACACCACCGTCTTCCTGCCGTTGAGGATCACGCGATCCTCGAGGTGATAGCGCACGGCGCGCGCGAGTACGCGGCGCTCGATGTCGCGGCCCTTGCGGACGAGATCTTCCGGCGAGTCGCGGTGGCTGATGCGCTCGACATCCTGCTCGATGATCGGACCTTCATCGAGATCCGATGTCACGTAATGGGCCGTCGCGCCGATCAGCTTGACGCCGCGCGCATGAGCCTGGTGATAGGGCCGCGCGCCCTTGAAGCCCGGCAGGAAGGAGTGGTGGATGTTGATGCACATGCCCGACAATTTTGCCGACATGTCGTCCGACAGGATCTGCATATAGCGCGCGAGCACCACGAGCTCGGACTTAGTTTCCTGCACCAGATTCCAGATCGCGGCTTCCTGCTCGCTTTTGGTCTCCTTGGTGATCGGCAGATAGTGAAAAGGAATATCGCCGAAATCGATGCCGTTATAGGTCTCGCGCGGATGGTTCGACACGATCGCGGTCGGGATCATCTCGAGTTCGCCGGTGCGCCAGCGATACAGTAGATCGACGAGGCAGTGATCCGACTTGGAGGCCAGGATCATGACGCGGCGTTTGGTGTCCTGATCGCGCATCAGCCAGGCCATCTTGAAGCGCTCGGCGATGGCGCCGAAGCCGGTCTGCAACGCGTTGAGATCGACATTCACATCGGCCGCGTTGAACACAACCCGCATGAAGAACACGCCGGTTTCGTTTTCGTTGAACTGCTGGGCATCGACGATGTTCTGGCCGTTATGGGCAAGGAACGTCGAAACGGCGGAGACGATTCCGGGGCGGTCGGGGCACGACAGGGTCAGGACGAAGTGATGCGACATCGGGGGCTACTGGCTTGAGATTCAGGGAGAATTTTGCCCTGCTCTAGCATCTGGCATAGGCTTGCGCCAATCCGATTGCGCACTGCAGTAAATGAAAGAATGCCGACATGGCCGAGCGACTGGACGGCAACCGCATCCTCATCCTGGAAACCCGCGAGGAAGCCCAATTCTCCAGACTTCTCAAGGAGAAAGGCGCCGATGTGCTGCAATGTCCGATGTTCACCATCGAGGACGTTTCGGACCCCAAACCGGTGCTCGACTGGATCGCCCGTTTGATCGCTAACCCCTTCGACGATCTGGTTTTAATGACCGGCGAAGGCCTCCGGCGCCTGCTCAAATTGGTGCGGCAACACGGTGGCGACACTGCGATGGTTGCGGCAATCGGCAAATCGCGAAAATTTGCGCGCGGACCGAAGCCCGGCAAGGCGCTGCGCGAGATCGGCCTCGCCCCGGACGTCACCACGGAGAAGCCGACCTCGGAAGGCATCGCCGAAATGCTGGCGAGCTACGACCTCAAGGGTCGCCGGGTCGGATTGCAGCTCTATCCGGAGAAGGATCATGCGGCGCTGATCGGCGCGATCGAAGCGCAAGGCGCCGTCGTCGATACGGTCCTGCCCTACATCTACGATTCCAAGGCCGCCGATACCAACATCCTTGCGGCCATCGACGAGATGGAGAGCGGACGCATCGATGCGATCGCGCTGACGAGTTCGGGTCAGGTGCGCCGCCTCGTGGATGCCGCGCGCGCGCATGGACGCGAGGCGCAATTTCGCAACGCACTTGCGAACACGCCGATTGCATCGGTCGGTCCCGTCGTCTCCGATGAATTGCAGGCTCATGGTTTCAACGCAACGATCACGCCGGCTGAGGATGCGTTCTTCATGCGTCCGTTGATCTCTGCCATGTCCACGGCGCTTGCGCGTAGACCGGCAAGCTGACTTGACGCATCGGCTCAGCCCGACATGATGCCCGTCTAAACAAGAAACGACGGGTGGGACTGCGATGTCGGATATGCCGCTCTCTGATTTGCGCGTGGTGGAAATTGGATCCGGCGACCAGCTGGGTTACTGCGGCAAGCTGTTTTCCGATTTCGGCGCCGAAGTCATCAAGATCGAGCCACCCGGCGGCGATCCGATGCGACGGCATGCGCCTGATATCGATGCCGGCAACGGCAAAAGCGAGAGCGGTGTTTTCGCCTGGCTGAATACCAACAAGCACAGCGTCATCGCTGATCTCGATGATGCCGCCGATGTCGCTGCGATCAAGAAATTGCTTCAGAGCTGCGATCTGCTGCTCGACGCGCGCGCGCCATCGAGCATTCCGACATCGCAGCTGAATCATGACGATCTGCGCAAAGACAATCCCGGCCTCGCCATTACCGCCATCTCGTGGTTCGGCGAGAACGGGCTCTATTCGGATTTCCACGCGACCGATGCGATCTGCCGCGCGCTCGCCGGCTGCGTAAAAATGGTCGGTGCCAAGGAGGGACCTCCGGTGCTGCCGCGCGACGGGCACATCGCCGTGATGACCGCCCTCACCGCTTTCATCCCGACACTCGCCGGCCTCTTTGATCGCAAGCGCGGCGCACGGCGCTTCGCGGTCAGCGCCCATGCATCGATGTTGCATATCAGCGAATTCGATACCGGCCTCGCCTTGGAGCAGGGATTTACACGACCCCGCACGGCGCTGAACCGTTTCGGCCGCGGCTATCCCGTCGGCAATTTTCCGACCAAGGATGGATGGCTCGGCGTCACCGTCGTGACGCCCGCACAATGGGCCGCGTTTTGCGTGATGCTCGGCCTGCCCGAACTGGAGAAGGAAACCAAATTCACCGACGGGCTCGCACGCTCGGTCAATTCGGCAGAGCTCGCTGCGATCTTCCAGCCGATCCTGCTGCAGCAAAGCGCGCAGCACTGGTTCGAACGTGGGATCGAATTGCGCATCCCGCTTGCGGTGGTGCCGAGCATGGACGAGCTTTTGCGCCAGCCCTATTATCGCGAGCGCGGTGCTTTCGCTGATGTCACCATCGGCAACGCATCGTTTGAAGCACCGGTGCTGCCGCAACGCCTCACCGGTTCGCCACCGATCGCGAATGGCAAAGCGCCGCTTGCAGGCAATAGCGAAATTGCAGATTTCAAGGCCCGCGATCGTATCGCAACACGACAAGCGACATCCGACGATCCGCTGCCGCTGAAAGGCCTGCGCATCGTCGATCTCACCATGGGTTGGGCCGGCCCCACGGCGACGCGGCAAATGGGCGATCTCGGCGCCGACGTGATCAAAGTGGAGTCGTGCCAATATCCCGACTGGTTTCGCGGCACCGATCCGCGCGGGCCGTATCATCCCGAGCGCACTTACGAGAAGGTCTACTGGTTTCAGCAGATGAACCGCAACAAGCGCGGCATCACGCTGGACCTCACCAATCCCAAGGGCCTCGCGCTGCTGAAGCGCCTGATCGCCGACGCCGATGCGGTGATCGACAACTATGCGGCGGACGTGATGCCGCGGCTCGGCCTCGATCCGGCATCGATGCGAACGCTCAATCCCAAACTGATCGTCGTCACCATGCCGGCCTTCGGCATGACGGGCGCGTGGAGCGGCGTGCGCGCTTATGGCTCGACGCTGGAGCAGGCATCGGGCCTGCCTTCGGTCACCGGCCGCGAAGGCGATCCGCCGACCATGGTGCATACGGCGCTCGGCGACCCCTATGGCGGCGTCAGCGCGGCTGCGGCGCTGATGATCGGCTTCATGCATCAGAAGCGCACGGGCGAAGGTCAGCATATCGATCTCAGCGCCACCGAAGCTTTGCTGCCGATGGTGGCGCCTTCGGTGATCGAGCAATCCATCACCGGCAAGACAGGGCCGCGGCTCGGCAATCGCCATCCGCGCTTTGTTCCGCATGGATGTTTCCCCTGCATCGGCGAGGATCAGTGGCTCGTCCTTGCAGTCCGCGATGACGCGGAGTGGCAGGCGCTCTGCAAGGTCATCCATCGCCCCGACCTCGCGGAAGACGCTGCGCTGGCCACCGCCGAAGGCCGCCGCGCCGATGAAGACCGGATCGAAGTGGCGATCCGGCACTGGACCATGACGGTGCGGCCGGAGCTTGCCATGAATGCCCTGCAGGATGCCGGCGTGCCGGCCGGCACTGCCCGGCTGCCGATGGACATGGCCGGCGATCCGCACCTCATCTCCACCGGACACTGGCAGCCCACGACGCGGCGTTTCATGGGCCCGCATCTGTTGCCCTCGGTGGCCTATCGGGAAGGCAGTTCGCGTACGCCCTATGCGATCACGCAGTTGGCCCCGACGCTCGGCCAGCACAATGAAGAAGTGCTGCGCGACGTGCTTGGCTTGAGCGACAGCGAGATCGCCGAGTTGCGCAATGCCGAGATCATCGGCGACACCGCGATCGCCAAGAAGTCCAAAAATACCGGCAAGGAAACTGCCAAGGAAACTGCGAAGGAAACTACGAAGGAAACTGTCAAGGCGACTGTTACCGCAAAGTAATGTGCCTACGACGAACGGATGCTTGCGGCCTCTGCTGCATTCGCTCACACTTGGCAGCAAGAACCGCCGGCGCACGGATCAACAAAGATTCGGCGCGGGAACCACGGTCACTGGAAACCAATATTCAGGGAGAAACACATGCATAAACGGCATCTTATTAAACTGGCCATCGGTGCGTCGCTCGTGCTGCCATTCTTTGGCACCGCAGCAATGGCGCAGGAAACCGTCAAGATCGGTTACATCGATCCGCTCTCCGGCGGCGGCGCCAGTGTCGGCGAAGGCGGCCTCAAGACCTTCCAGTACATCGCCGAAGAACTGAATGCCAAAGGCGGCATCCTCGGCAAGAAGATCGAGGTCGTCGGCCTCGACAACAAGACCAATCCGCAGGAGAGCCTGATCCAGGCGCAGAAGGCGATCGACTCAGGCGTGCGCTACATCACCCAGGGCAACGGTTCATCCGTCGCCGGCGCGCTGACCGATTTCGTCACCAAATACAATGAGCGCAATCCGGGCAAGGAAGTCCTGTATTTCAACTATGCCGCCGTCGATCCGGTGCTGACCAACGAGAAATGCAGCTACGCGCATTTCCGCTGGGATGCGAATTCCGACATCAAGATGGAAGCGCTCACCAACTATATGAAGACGGTGCCGACCATCAAGAAAGTGTACCTGATCAATCAGGATTACTCGTTCGGCCAGTCGGTGCGCACCCAGGCGCGCGCCATGCTCAAGGCCAAGCGCGCGGACGTCGAAATCGTCGGCGATGAACTGCATCCGCTGCTCAAGATCACCGACTTCGCGCCTTATGTGGCGAAGATCAAGGCATCCGGCGCCGACACGGTCATCACCGGCAACTGGGGCCAGGACATCGCGCTGCTGCTCAAGGCCGCGGCTGACGCGGGCCTCAAAGTGGGCTGGTACACCTATTATGCCGGCGGCGCCGGCGGCCCGACTGCCATCAAGCAGACCGGCCTGAACCATCAGGTGTTCCAGATCACCGAAGGCTTTGCCAATATCGACCACAAGGCGTCGGTGGATTTTGAAAAAGCCTTCCGCGCCAAGGTCAATATGAGCCTGTGGTATCCGCGCGCCGTGAACGAAATGCGCATGTTCGCAGCCGCTGCGGAGAAGGCGAAGTCGGTCGAGCCGGTGAAGGTCGCGGCGGCGCTTGAAGACATGAAGTTCGAAGTCTTCAACGGCGGCGAAGGCCTCATGCGCAAGGACGATCACCAGTTCTTCCAGCCGATCTACATCTCGTCCTTCGGCGAACGCACCGCCAAGGAGCCGTTCGACGAGGAAAACACCGGCTGGGGCTGGAAGCTGGCCGCGAAGGTGGACACCAAGGACACCATGCTGCCGACCACCTGCAAGATGGAACGGCCGTAAGCACACGCCGCAACGTCGCCGGCGGTCAGCATCGCACCGCGCCATGCTGATCGCAGTTCGTCATTGCGAGCGGAGCGAAGCAATCCAGAAAGCCAAGAGCTGGATTGCTTCGTCGCTTCGCTCCTCGCAATGACGGCGAGGTAGAGGATCTTCATGCTCGAACTCATCGTCATATCCACGCTGAACGGCGTTCTGTTCGGCATGCTGCTGTTCCTGATGGCTTCGGGCCTGACGGTGATCTTCAGCATGCTGGGCGTGCTGAACTTCGCCCATGCGTCGTTCTACATGCTGGGCGCCTTTTTCGGTTTCCAGATCAGCAAATGGTTCGGCTTCTGGCCAGCGCTGATCATCGCGCCCCTGCTGGCCGGCGCACTCGGCGCCATGGTCGAGCGCTATGGGCTGCGGCAGGTGCACAAATATGGCCATGTGCCCGAGCTGCTGTTCACCTTCGGCCTCGCTTTCGCCATCGAGGAAGTCGTGTCGATCGTCTGGGGCAAGAGCCCGGTCGATTTCCGCGTGCCGGCGCTGCTGGATTTCCCGGCCTTCACGCTGTTCTCCACCAATTATCCCGCCTTCAAGATCTTCATGCTGGTCGTGTCCATCGTGATCTTCATCGGTCTGCTGATCGTGTTGAAGCGCACGCGCATCGGACTGATCGTGCAGGCCGCCCTCACCCATCCGCATATGGTTGGCCATCTCGGCCATAATGTCGGACGCATCTTCATGCTGGTGTTCGGCGTCGGCACAGCGCTTGCCGCAGTCGCGGGCGTCATCGCAGGACCTGCGCTCGTCACGCAGTCGAACATGGCCGGCCTGCTCGGGCCGATCCTGTTCGTGGTGGTGGTCGTCGGCGGCCTCGGCTCGCTGCCGGGCGCCTTCATCGCCTCGCTGCTGATCGGCCTCGTGCAGACCTTCGCCGTCTCCATGAACGGCTCGCTGGCGGGCGCCTTCGGCCCGCTGAGCCCCGATCTCGCATCTACATGGTTGGCGGATATCTGGAACGTGACCATCGCCCAGATCGCGCCGATCATGCCCTATGTGCTGCTGGTGCTGATCCTGATGTTCCGCCCGATGGGCCTGCTCGGGACGCGCGAAACATGAGCGACGCCTCCATGACTATCGCGCCGCCCGCGCCCTCCGCCTCCGATCGCCTGAAATTCTACGGCATGTGGGTCATTGCCGCTGCGGCGCTGGTGATCCTGCCGAAGATCTTCTCATCGGGCGGATCGCTGACGACCTTCAGCCTGATCGGCATCTCGATCATCTTCTCGCTGTCCTACAACATCCTGCTCGGCCAGACCGGCATGCTGTCATTCGGGCACGCGGTCTATTACGGACTTGGCGGCTTCCTCGCGATCCATGCCATCAACATCATCGCCAAGAACAAGTTCGCAATCCCGCTGCCGCTGGTGCCGCTGATCGGCGGCTTTGCCGGGCTCGTCTTTGCGATGCTGCTCGGCTGGGTTTCGACCAAACGCTCCGGCACCGCCTTTGCGATGATCTCGCTCGGTGTCGCCGAACTGGTGGCGTCGTCGGCGCTGATCCTGCGCTCCTTCTTCGGCGGCGAGGCCGGCATCTCGGCCAACCGCACAAAGGTGCTGCGGCTGTTCGACTGGAGCTTCGGGCCGCAGATCCAGATCTATTATCTGGTGGCGGCGTGGACGCTCATCGCCGTCATCGCGATGTATGCCCTCACCCGCACACCATTGGGGCGCATGTGCAATGCCGTGCGCGACAATCCCGAGCGCGTGCAATTCGTCGGCTATGATCCGCATGTGGTGCGCTACATCGCCTTCTGCTTCTCCGGCTTCTTTGCCGGCATCGCGGGCGCGCTGGCGGCGATCAATTTCGAGATCGCGAATTCCGCCTATCTCGGCGCCGTGCAGTCCGGCACCGTGCTGTTCGCCACCTATATCGGCGGCGTCGGCTTCTTCATCGGCCCGATCGTCGGCGCCATCTTCGTGACGCTGCTGTCGCTCGGCCTCTCTGACCTCACGCAGGTGTGGCAGCTCTATTTCGGCCTGATCTTCATCGCCGTGGTCATGTTCGCGCCGGGCGGCCTCACCGGGCTCATGATGATGCATTGGCCGCTGATCAAGGCGGGCACGCTCGCGCGCGTGTTGCCCGCTTATCTCATCGCCTTCATTCCGACGCTGGCGATGCTGGTCGGCTTCATTTTGTGCGTCGAGGTGATCGTGTTCCACATGGTTCATGCCGGCGGGGATTCGCATATCAAGGCATTCGGCATTCCGTTCGACGCGGAGAACCGCGGTGTTTGGGCGATTGGAGCCGTGCTGCTGATCGGCGGCGCCTTCGTCGCCCGGAAAACATGGAAGATAATCGCCGCGCGCTGGGACGATGCCCTCACCGAAGCCCGTGCCAAGGGAGTGGCCGCATGACCAACGCCATCGAACTCCACGGCGTGCAGAAATCGTTCGGGATCACCAAGGTGATCCAGAATATCGATCTCAAGATCGCCAAGGGTGAACGCCACGCGCTGATCGGCCCCAACGGCGCCGGCAAGTCCACCACGTTCAACCTGATCTCGGGCTATATGAAGCCGACCACCGGCACCATTCTGCTGAACGGGCAGGATGTGGTGGGGCTGCCACCGTTCCAGATCAATCGCCGCGGACTGTCGCGTTCGTTCCAGGTGACGAATGTGTTCGCCAAGATGACCGTGTGGGAAAACCTGCGCTGCGCCGTGCTGTGGGCCACCGGCCATCGCTACGCGTTCTGGAAGAATGTGGATGCCCTGCCCGAAGTGCGCGAGCGCACCGCGCAGATCCTGCAGGACATCAGCCTGGTCGCGCGGCGCGATGTGCCGGCGGGGCTCCTGACCTATGCCGAACAACGCGCGCTGGAAATCGGCATCACCATTGCCGGCGGCGCCGATGTGATCCTGCTCGACGAGCCGACCGCCGGCATGAGCCATGCCGAGACGGAACGCGCGGTGGAGCAGATCCGGCGGCTCACCGAAAGCCGCACGCTGCTGATCGTCGAGCACGATATGAGCGTGGTGTTCGGCCTCGCCGACCGCATCTCGGTGCTGGTCTATGGCGAGGTGATCGCCACCGGCACGCCCGACGAGATCCGGGCGAACCGGAAGGTCAAGGAAGCCTATCTCGGCGAGGAGGCTGCCTGATGCTCGAGGTTCAAGACCTGCACGCTTATTACGGCAAGAGCCACATCCTGCAGGGTGTCGATATGCATATCGACAGCGGCGAAGTCGTCTCGCTGCTCGGCCGCAACGGCGTTGGCCGCTCGACCACGGTCAAGGCGATCATGGGCGAGGTGCCGCCGCAGGGGGTGATCAAGTTCAAGGGCAAGGACATCGCCGGCTTGCCGAGCTTCAAGATCGCGCATCTCGGCCTCGGCTATGTCCCGGAGCATCGCGATATCTTTCCGGGCCTGACCGTGCGGCAGAACCTGCTGCTCGGCATCAAGGATGCGCGAAAGCCCGGCAAGTGGCGGCTCGACGACATGCTCGAGATGTTCCCGAACCTCGCCCGCCGTGCCGATACGGCAGCCGGTGTGTTGTCGGGCGGCGAGAAGCAGATGCTGACCATCTGCCGCACGCTGATGGGCGATCCGGAACTGGTGATGATCGACGAGCCGACCGAAGGCCTGGCGCCGCTGATCGTGCAGCAGGTCGGCGATCTCATCGCCGAGATCGCGCGCCGCGGTGTTGCGATTTTGCTGGTGGAGCAGAAGCTGTCGATCGCGCTCCGCATCTCGCACCGGGTCTATGTGATGGGCCACGGCAGGATCGTGTTCGAGGGGACGCCGGCGGAGTTGAAGGCGAATGATGGCGTGCGCAAGGAATGGCTGGAGGTGTAGGTCGTCATTGCGAGGAGCGCAGCGACGAAGCAATCCAGAGGCCAAGCGAAGAAAAGACTGGATTGCTTCGCTACGCTCGCAATGACGGAGTTTCACTCCCCATAAGTCCTCAACCGCTCCAGATCGATCACGGTCACACCACCATATTCCAGCCGCAGCAGTCCCTCCTTCTCCAGCGTCTGCAGACACTGATTGGCCTTCTGCCGCGAGATGCCGGAGATCGCGCCGATCTCTTCCTGCGTGATCTCCAGGTGACGGGTGGCGTCGCGATACAGGATCGGATTGAACAGCGATGCGATGCACCGCGCCAGCCGCCCGGTGGCATCCAGCATGCGGCCATATTCGGTGAGTGCGATGAACTGCCCGAGCCGCTCGTTGAGCAGCGACACCAGGAAGCGGTTGAAGCCGACACTGTTCTCGAACAGCCAGATGAAGGCCGCCCGCTCCATCAGCGCGACGCGTGAATCGCGCATCGCCACGATGTCGTAACGGCGCGGTTCGTTCTTCAACACGCTGCCTTCGCCGAACCAGGCGCCTGCGGTGAGACCGGTGATGCTGACTTCCTTGCCGCTGCGCGAAATGGTGCCGATCTTCACCAGCCCCGACACCACGCCGGTCCAGTAATCGAACACATCGCCACGCATGGAGACGAATTCGTTCGCCTTGAACGATTTCTCCACGATGCCCGCGCGCGCGACCTCGATTTCTTGGTCCGTCAGATCGCGCGCCCAGGCCGCGATCTTCTTCAATTGATCCGCAGCAATCATGCCACCGCCGCCAGTCCACCTTGTTGCGACGCAACAAATCATGCCACGCGACAAATTGCCTGACAGATTGTCCGGCGCGAGACATTTCCCCGCGCTGGTTTAACGTAGGGAGGATGACCGCGAAAGGTTCATTAGTCGAATGGCCTGCGATGCCCTGGCGAGATAAGCTCCGGGTGTTACCGCGGACGGGATAAAGAGCGCGCCAAGCGCCGTATCTGGGAGGGCCTACGTGACGGTTGCTTTGGAAGTACGCGGCGTATCATTGCGCTTTGGCGGCGTGCGCGCGCTCACCGATGTGAGCTTCGCCGTCAATCAGGGCGAGCTGTTTTCCATCATCGGGCCGAACGGCGCCGGCAAGACCTCCATCGTCAATTGCATCTCCGGCCGCTACAAGCCGACCGAAGGCCAGCTGTTCTACGGCGGCAAAGAGATCACCAATCTCAACACCAATGCGCGCCCGCGCATCGGCATCGGCCGCACCTTCCAGAACCTCGCGCTGTTCCACCATATGAGCGTGCTCGACAATATCATGGTCGGCCGCCATCACCTGCTGAAAAACAATTTCCTCACCGGCTCGCTGTACTGGCTGACCGGTGCCCGCAACGAAGAGCTCGAACATCGCCGCAAGGTGGAGGAGATCATCGACTTCCTCGACCTGCAGAGCGTCCGCAAGGCCACCGCCGGCACTCTGCCCTATGGCCTGCGCAAGCGCGTCGAGCTCGCGCGCGCGATGGCGCTGGAGCCGAACCTCATTCTCCTCGACGAGCCGATGGCCGGCATGAATTTCGAGGAGAAGGAAGACATGGCCCGCTACATCGTCGATCTCAACGAAGAGTTCGGCATGACCGTGATGATGATCGAGCACGACATGGGCGTGGTGATGGACATTTCCCACCGCGTGATGGTGCTCGATTTCGGCCGCAAGATCGCCGAGGGCGATCCGGCAGCGGTGCTCGCCGATCCACATGTGAAGCGCGCTTATCTCGGCGAGGAAGACGAGATGCTCGTCGATCCCGATGATGCGCCCGTGACCGCGGAGAGCGCCGCATGATGGACTATGCAGGCCGCGTCAAGCAGGCCGACACCTATCCGAAGCTGCTGCGTCTCAACGCCAGGGAGCATGGCAAGGAGATCGCCCTACGCGAAAAGGATTTCGGGCTGTGGCGTGAATTCACCTGGGACACCTACCACAACCGGGTGAAGGATTTTGCGCTCGGCATGGTCGAACTCGGCATAGGCCGCGGCGACGTCATCGGCATCATCGGTGATAACCGGCCCGACTGGGTCTCCGCCGAGATCGCCGCGCATTCGGTCGGTGGCATGAGCCTTGGCCTCTATCGCGACGTGCTCGACGAGGAAGCCGCCTATCTCCTGAACTACGGCGAAGCGAAGATCGTGTTCGCCGAAGACGAGGAGCAGGTCGACAAGCTGCTCACCCTCGCCGATCGCGTCCCGGCCTTGAAGCACATCATCTACAGCGATCCGCGCGGCATGCGGAAATATGACGACCCGCGTCTGCTTGAAGCCGACAAGCTTGCCGAGATGGGACGCGACCGCGCCACGCGCGAGCCTGGCCTCTACGATCAGATGGTGGATGCCACCCGCGGCGAGGACGTTGCAATCCTCTGCACCACATCCGGCACCACATCGAATCCGAAGCTGGCCATGCTCGCCGCCGGCCGCGTACTCGGCCATTGCGCGGTCTATCTGTCGTTCGATCCGAAGGGACCGGAGGACGAATATGTCTCGGTGCTGCCGCTGCCCTGGATAATGGAACAGGTCTATGCGCTCGGCAAAGGCCTGCTGTCGCGGATGAAGGTCAACTTCGTCGAGCAGGCTGACACCATGATGAACGATTTTCGCGAGATCGCACCGACCTTCGTGCTGTTCGCCCCGCGGGTCTGGGAAGGCATCGCCGCCGATGTCCGCGCCCGGGTGATGGATGCCTCGCCGCTGAAGCAGAGCCTGTACGAGCTCGGCATGAAGACCGGGCTTTCGGCATTGGCGGACGGCAAGCGCTCTGCTGTGGCTGATGTGCTGCTGTTCCGTGCACTGCGCGATCGGCTCGGCTTCACCCGCCTGCGCTCGGCCGCCACGGGCGGCGCGGCGCTTGGGCCCGACACGTTCAAATTCTTCCGCGCCATGGGCGTGCCGTTGCGCACGCTGTACGGCCAGACCGAAACGCTCGGCGCCTTTACGCTGCATGCGCCCGATGCTGTCGACCCCGACACCACCGGCATCGCCATGGGCAATGATATCGCCATCGAGGTACGCGATCCCGACAGCCAGGGCGTCGGCGAGATCGTGGTGAAGCACCCCAACATGTTTCTCGGCTATTACAAGAACGAGGAAGCCTCTGCAGCCGACATGCGCGACGGCTGGATGTATTCCGGCGATGCCGGCTATTTCAACGATGCAAAGCAGCTCGTGGTGATCGACCGCATCAAAGACCTTGCCGAAACGGCACGCGGCGAGCGCTTCTCGCCGCAATATATCGAGAACAAACTGAAATTCTCGCCTTATGTCGCCGAGACCGTTGTGCTCGGCGCCGGACGCGATGCGCTCGCGGCGATGATCTGCATCCGCTATTCGATCATCTCGAAATGGGCTGAGAAGAACCGGCTGTCATTCACGACCTATACCGACCTGTCGTCGCGCCCCGAGGTCTATGCGTTGCTGCAGAAGGAAGTCGAGACCGTCAATGCGACGCTGCCACCGGCGCAACGCATCTCGCGGTTCCTGCTACTTTACAAAGAACTCGATGCCGACGACGGCGAACTCACGCGCACCCGAAAAGTCCGGCGCAACGTCATCAACGAAAAATACGCTGACATCATCGACGGCATCTATGGCGGCAAAAGCGAGATCCCGGTGGATACGACGATCCGGTTTCAGGATGGAACGTCGCAGCGCATTCGTACGAGACTGAAGGTGGTGGACATGAGGACCGGCGCCCGGATGGAGGCTGCAGAATGAATACGGCCTTCCTCATCCAGCTCCTCGTCAATGGCCTCGTGGTGGGCACGCTCTATGGCGTCGTCGCGATGTCGTTCGTATTGATCTACAAGGCCACGCAGGTCGTCAATTTCGCCCAGGGCGAATTGCTGCTGATCGGCGCCTGGGTGTGCTGGACGCTGCTGACCAAATATCAGGTGCCGTTCTGGCTCGGCATGCCGATGACCCTGGTCTTCATGTTCGCCTTCGGCATTCTCATCCAGGTCGTGATCCTGCGGCCACTGATCGGCGAGCCGATCATCTCGGTGATCATGGTCACCATCGCGCTCTCTGCTGTCTTCCAGGCGGCATTGAAATGGATTTACGGCGTCAATCCGCAGCCTTTCCCGCGCGTCTTCACCAGCCAGGCGGTGTCGATCGGCAGTCTGCAGATCCAAACCGTCTATGTCATGAGCCTGGTGGTGTCGCTGCTGATGATGATTGGCATGGCGTGGTTCTTCAAGGTCTCGAAATGGGGCCTCGCGATGCGCGCCACCGCGTTCAATCAGCAGGTGGCGCAGTCGCTCGGCATCTCCGTCAAGACCGTGTTCGCCATGGCCTGGGCGATCTCAGCGATGGTGTCCGCGGTCGCAGGCGTGGTCGTCGCCGTGGTCAACGGCGTGTCGTCGGGCCTGTCGATCTACGGCATCAAGGTGTTCCCGGCCGTCATCCTCGGCGGCCTCGATTCCATCGCCGGTGCGGTGGTCGGCGGCATCATCATCGGCCTGCTGGAGAATTTCGCGCAATTCATCGACAGCGAATACCTGCACTGGGGCAATCTCTATGAGATCGCGCCGTTCTACGTGCTCATCATCATTCTCATGATCAAGCCTTACGGCCTGTTCGGCACCAAAGACATCGAGCGGGTGTAAGCCATGGCGAATTCTACACTCCTCCCCGCCGGCGACTTCCGCTCCTCCTATGCGGTCGACACCACGATCTTCCCGACCACGACGAGCCGCAATTTTGCGATCCTCGGCATTGCGCTCATCTGCCTCGCACCGATGGTGTTCAGCGATTACTGGCTGTCGATCCTGATCCAGATCGGCATCTATGGCATCGCCGCACTCGGGCTGAACATCCTGGTCGGCTTCACCGGCCAGATCTCCATCGGCCACGCCGCCTTCTTCCTGCTCGGCGCCTTCACCTCGGCCTATCTGTCGAGCAAGATGTCCATCCCGGTGTTCTTCGCGATTCCGTTGTCGGGCATCGTCACCGCCATTGTCGGCCTGCTTTTCGGCCTGCCCGCGGCGCGATTGAAAGGTCTCTATCTCGTTATCGCCACCCTCGCCGCGCAATATATCCTGATCGACTTCTTCTCGCGCGCCGAATGGTTCTCCGGCGGCTCGGTGCCGGCGATGGCCGAACCGTTCTCGATCTTCGGTTATGTGCTGCGCGGCGACCGGCAGTATTTCTATGTGGTGCTCGCCTATGTGGTGGTCAGCTATCTGCTGGTCACCAATCTGATGCGCTCGCGTGATGGCCGTGCGCTGGTGGCGGTGCGCGACCACTATCTCTCCGCCGAGATCATGGGCATCAATCTCACCAAATATCGCACGCTGTCCTTCGGGCTTGCCGCCTTCTTCGCCGGCATCGCGGGCGCGCTCTATGCGCATTACCAGCTCGTCGTCTCCAATGAGGGCTTTGGCATCGAGCGCTCGATCCTGTTCCTCGCCATGGTGATCATCGGCGGCGCCGGCTCGATCATGGGCACGCTGATGGGCACGGCTTTCGTGATCCTGGTGCCGGAAGCGATGGAATGGATCAGCATGGAGCTGAAGGGCGGCGTCATCGACAAGGCGCTGGCGCTGAACAACAACCTCACCTTTTTGCGCGAGATCGCCATCGGCGTCGTCATCATCGCCTTCCTGGTGTTCGAGCCCGACGGGCTCGCGCATCGCTGGCGACAGATCAAGGCCTACTGGAAACTCTACCCGTTCTCGCATTGAGGACGGCACGACACGGACGACCATAAAACATAAACGCTGGGAGAATGCTCATGACGATGAAATCGCTTTTGACTTCCGCATCACTCGCGCTGCTGATCGCGGGCGCCTCGGCCTCCGCGCAGGCACAGCAGATCGCCGTCGGCCATCTCGCCGATTATTCCGGCGGCACCTCGGATGTCGGCACGCCCTATGGCCAGGGCGTGGTGGATACCTTCGCCTGGATCAACAAGAATGGCGGCATTGGCGGCAAGCAGGTCAATCTCGACAGCAACGACTATGGCTATCAGGTGCCGCGCGCGATCGCGCTGTACAAGAAGTGGTCGGGCGGCGACAAGGTCTCGGCCATCATGGGCTGGGGCACGGCGGATACCGAAGCGCTCACGGGTTTCCTGGCGCAGGACAAGATCCCGGATATTTCCGGTTCCTACTCCGCGGCGCTGACCGATCCGACCGGCGCCGGTGGCAAGGCGAAGCCTGCGCCGTATAACTTCTTCTATGGCCCGAGCTATTCGGACGCGCTGCGCGCCGAACTCACCTGGGCCGCGGAGGACTGGAAGGCCAAGGGCAAAACTGGCAAGCCGAAATATGTCCATATGGGCGCCAACCACCCTTACCCGAACGCACCGAAGGCTGCGGGTGAAGCGCTTGCTGCCGAACTCGGCTTCGAGGTGTTGCCGCCGCTGGTGTTCGCTCTGGCGCCCGGCGACTACTCGGCGCAGTGCCTGAGCCTGAAGAGCGCCGGTGCGAACTACGCCTATCTCGGCAACACCGCCGCCTCCAACATCTCGGTGATGAAGGCCTGCAAGGCAGCCGGCGTCGATGTGCAGTTCATGAGCAATGTGTGGGGCATGGATGAAAACGCTGCGAAGGCCGCCGGCGATGCGGCCGACGGCGTGATCTTCCCGCTGCGCACGGCCGTGGGCTGGGGCGGCAACGCGCCGGGCATGAAGACGGTGCAGGAGATTTCAAAGATCTCCGATCCGTCGGGCAAGATCTATCGCCCGGTGCATTACATCGCGGGCGTCTGCACCTCGCTCTATATGAAGGAAGCGATCGAATGGGCTGCCAAGAATGGCGGCACCGGTGGCGAGAACGTCGCGAAGGGCTTCTATCAGAAGGCTGACTGGGTGCCCGCCGGCATGGAGGGCGTCTGCAATCCCTCGACCTGGACCGCCAAGGATCACCGTCCCACCACCAAGGTCGATCTGTATCGCTCGAAAGTCTCGGGTTCGACCGATGGCGATCTGAACGACCTGATGGCCAAGGGCACGATCAAGCTCGAAAAGGTGAAGACCATCGATCTGCCGCGCAAGCCGGAATGGCATGGGTGGTAATTTGAACTAGCTGCTAGTGGCGTCCCTCCCCCAAGCCGCGTAGCGGCGCAGTGGGGAGGGTCCGCCGGAGGCGGGGGTGGGGTGCCTCCACAAGCGCAGGAGCTTGTGGCTACCCCCACCCGTCCGGCCCAAGAGGGCCGGCCACCCTCCCCACAAGGGGGAGGGACAAGAAAAGTCGGAGCTAAATATGCAAACCGCCGTTGAAACCAAGCCACCCATATCTGCACAAACCGCCCCCCTCCTCGACGTCCGCAACATCGAGGTCGTCTATGACGACGTCATCCTGGTGCTGCGCGGGCTCAGCATGGAGGTGCCGAAGGGCGCCATCGTCGCATTGCTCGGCGCCAATGGCGCCGGCAAATCGACGACGCTGAAGGCGATCTCCGGCCTGCTCAAGACCGAGGATGGCGAAGTCACCCGCGGCGAGATCATGTTCGATGGCGAGCGCATCGACGGCACCGATCCCGACAAGATCGTCCGCCGCGGCATCTTTCAGGTGATGGAGGGCCGCCGCATCGTTTCCGACATGACGTCGCTGGAAAACCTTCGCCTCGGCGCCTTCACCCGCCGCGACAACGAGGTCTCTGCCGATATCGACATGGTCTATGACTACTTCCCCCGCCTGAAGGAGCGCACCGGCCTCGCCGGCTATCTCTCCGGCGGCGAGCAGCAGATGCTGGCGATCGGACGCGCATTGATGGCGCGGCCAAAGATGATCTTGATGGATGAGCCGTCGATGGGCCTCTCACCGCTGCTGGTGAAGGAGGTCTTCGCCATCATCAAGAAGATCAATCGCGATCTCGGCGTCACCATCCTGCTGGTCGAGCAGAATGCGCGCGCGGCCCTTTCTGTGGCGAGCCATGGCTACATCATGGAACAGGGCAAGGTGGTGCTCGACGGCACTGCCGACGAGTTGCGCGACAATGAGGACGTGAAGGAGTTCTATCTCGGCGGCGCCGGCGACCAGCGCAAGAGCTTCAAGAACCTCAAGAGCTTCAAGCGGCGCAAACGGTGGCTCTAGTTCTGCACAACCTGCTCGCTGCACAGCGCGCCGCCGCAGGCGAGCCCTGCCTTGCGTGCCAGGATCGCACGCACGCGGCGCGAGACGATGACTACGATGGCGATCATGCTGACCACGGCCACAGCCATCAAAGTACGCTTGAGCGACGAGCCTTGATCGAGCATCAGCGCACGACCGGAGGCGCCGAGATAGGTGTACATCACCAGCTGCGGCATCGTGCAGAGCGTGGTGATCACCGCATAAGGAACGATCCCGATCTTGGTGAGGCCGAACAGATAGTTTTGCGCGGAATTCGGCATCGGCCCGAAAAACCGCATCAGGGCCATGATGCGCCAGCCCTCGTCATTCACCGCCTGCGCGATCAGGCGCCATGTCGGCCGCTTCTCGATCTGCCGCTCCACCCAGCCCCGCAGCAGCGAGCGCGCCACCAGCGCCGCCAGAACCGACGCGACGGCAGCGACAGGCAGAATGATCAGCAGCGACTTCAGCCCGAACGCCGCTCCCGCCCCGATCACGACGAACGTGCGCGGAAACGGCAGAAACGAGGACGCAACGACCAACGCCGCCAGGACACACGCTGCTGGAACATCTAGTTGGCCCCAGCTTTCGAGCCAATGAACGATTTGTTCTGACGACATGATCTTTGCGTAGCACGCCAATGCGGGCCTCGAAATGACCGCAACGTCGCAACCACCGGGATAGAGCCAGATGCGCCACTTCGACAGCCTAGAGACTTGCGACCCCTCGCACCGCCAAGCCAACCTGTTTTCGCGGCTGCCCGACGTGCTGCGCCATGCCATGCAGGCGCCGGCCTATGCCGAGCATCTCAAGGGCGTCAACCCGGCCGCCATCGTCAGCCCGGCAACGCTTGCTGAGCTGCCGGTGCTGCGAAAATCCGACCTGCCGGCCCTGCAAAAGGCCAATCTCCCGTTTGGCGGATTCGTCGCGGGCCAACCGGGCGCGTTCGGCCGGCTGTTCACCTCGCCAGGCCCGATTTTCGAGCCGGAATCGAAGCAAGCCGACCCATGGCGCGGTGCTCGCGCCCTGCACGCCGCCGGGTTCCAGCCTGGTGACATCGTGCTGAACACCTTCAGCTATCACCTCGTCCCCGGCGGCTTCGTGTTCGATGGCGCCGCCCGCGCACTCGGCTGCGCCGTCATCCCTGCCGGGCCCGGCAACACCGACCAGCAACTGGAACTGATCGAGACCTATCGGCCCGCTGCCTATACGGGCACGCCCGACTTCCTCAAGATCCTCCTGGACGCGGCAGAGAAGGCCCAGCGTGACGTTTCATCGCTCAAGCGGGCGCTGGTGTCCGGCGCGGCCTTCCCGCCCTCCCTGCAGGCCGAAATCAAGGCGCGGGGTATCGACGCCTATCAGGCCTATGCCACCGCGGATCTCGGCGTGATCGCCTATGAAAGCGCCGCGCGGGACGGGCTGATTCTCAACGAAGACCTGATTCTGGAAATCGTCACCCCCGGCACCGGCGATCCGGTGGCTCCGGGCGATGTCGGGGAGATCGTGGTGACCTCGCTGGATCCGCACCATCCGTGGATCCGGCTGGCGCTTGGGGATCTCACCGCCGCGCTTCCCGGCCGGAGCGCCTGCGGGCGCAGCAATCTGCGGATCAAAGGCTGGATGGGCCGTGCCGATCAGGCGACAAAAGTCAAAGGCATGTTCGTGCGGCCCGAGCAGATCGCCGAAATCGGCAAGCGGCACCCGGAACTCGGCCGTCTCCGGCTGGTGGTTTCTCGCGCGGACGAAAGCGACGTCATGGTGCTGAAGGCCGAGGCCAATGGCGATGCCGGCCTGTCCGAGGCGGTGACCGCGAGCCTGCGGGCGGTGAGCAAGCTCGGCGGCACCGTGGAACTGGTGGCGCCGGGCACCTTGCCCAATGACGGCAAGGTGATCGCCGATGAGCGCGGCGGCTAGCGCAGCGCAGAGAAAAAGCGCGGACTTCGCAATCCGATCCTGCTATGCAGCGACCGAGTTCCAAGACCGCGACCTATCTGGATGCTGAAACTGCTGCAAACGACCGAAAACTGGCTGCGTCATCCCACGGTGACCAAAATGATCAGCTTCGGGGTCATCGGGGTCGCCAATGCGGCCATCGATTTCGGGGTGTTCAGCATCGCCTATCAGGTGCTGAACATCGCGATCGTGCCCGCCAATGTGCTGGCCTGGATGGTCGCCGTCTCGTGTTCCTATGTCATGAACACGATGATCACGTTTCGGGCTGAGTCCGGCCGCGTGTTGCGCTGGAAGGACTATGTCGTGTTCGCTGCATCAGGTGTGCTCGGCATGATCGCCAACACGGCCACGCTGCTGGTACTCTCCAACGTGATGCCGGTCTATGCCGCCAAGATTTGTGCGATCTTTACGGCATTCGTCGTGAACTTTGCCATGTCGCATTTCGTTGTGTTCCGGACGAAGCCGCGCGGTTGACGATCGTCGCACGGCGTCTTCTCGTGAACGCATGCGGAGATATCTACCGCCCACCTCATCGAAGCAGCGCCCTTGACGCTTCCGCGTTGTGATACTGACAGCATCACCTATCCTGCGACTTCTGCTTCACACCTGCTCCCCAATGGCAATGCGCGACCTGACACTGAGGTCGAGACTTGCCGCAAGGCAACGTCACGATGACGTGCAACAGGATGAAAGCCAGGCAATGACATCTCGACTTGTGCGATATTTCGAGCTCGGCCAGCAGCGGCTGAACGTGGTCGACGAAATCCTGAAACATCCTCTGAGCGATGGCGCCCGGACGAAGACCTTGCTGCGCTACATCGCCTGGAATCTCACGCGCAGGCTGGTCAACCAAAAGGTCGTCTTATCCCTGCCGCACGATCTGCAGATCATCGTGCCCAACCAGAGCAATTTTGCCACCGGCCTGTATCTGCATGGGCTCTACGATTTCAGCAATATGGGCTTCTTCTGCCATTTCCTGCGCGCAGACGATCTGTTGCTCGATGTCGGCGCCAATATCGGCGTTTACGGCCTGCTCGCGGCCAAAAGTACGGGCTGCCGCGTGATCGCCTGCGAGCCGGCGCCCGATACATTTCGCACGCTGGCCGACAATGTGCGCCTCAACCGGCTCGACGATCGAATCGAGTTGCACAATGCCGCCGTGGGCGATGCGGAGGGCACATTGACGCTCTCGGTCGGCCAGCATGGGCTCAACCATGTCGTGCAAGGCGACGGCACGACGGTGCCCCAACGCCGCCTCGACGACATTGCAGGCGACCGCAAGGCGCGCGCGCTCAAGCTCGATGTCGAAGGCTACGAGATGCATGTCCTGCGCGGTGCGCCACGCATTCTCGGCGATCCCGCCGTCAAGGTGGTGATGGTGGAAATCAACGGCCTGATCGAACGCTATGGTGAAACCGTGGACGGCATCCGTGCGCATCTGCGTGGCCACGGATTTGCACCGGTCGCCTATGATCCCGCCACGCGCAAGCTCACCCCTGGCAGCGACCATGATGAGATGTTCGTGCGCGATCTCGATTTCGCAAGCGAACGCGTTCGCAGCGCGCCGCCATTGGTGCTGTTCGGCAAAACCTACTGAGCGTCCGGCCCAAGCACGCGATCGGCTTCGGCGACCGCGCACAGGATGTGGTAGAAGGACGATGCCGGGATCGTATCGACCAGCGAATTGCCTTCCGCGTCGAACTGATCGTACCAGCCGCCTTTGACCGGATGCTGCAGGTAATGCTTGTCCAGGCGCGCAAGCGCTGCGCGCGCCTCTTCGGCAGCGCCCGCGACGCCGGATTCGGCCTGTGCAAGCCACGCCTTGATGATTTCGGTCTGTGGCCATAGCCGGCGCGTCGACTTCACGACATTGCCCTGCGCGTCGCCTTCGTCGATGAGGCAGCCGGAGGCATCGCGATAGCGCAGCGCGGTTTCCAACAGCGGCGCGCGATATTTCCCGGTCGGACAACCGGTGATGCGCTCGAACTGCTTCAGCAGCCACACCCATTCGGCTTGATGGCCGGGCTCAACACTGACCGGCTCGATGCGCGACCAGTCCTGCTCGAAATATTCGCCGAGGACGCCCGTCTTGGCATCGAAGAGATTCGACACGAACAGCCCGAAAATATCGCCGGCGCGCTGCTGGAAGGCGGGATCATGGGTGGCGTCGAAGGCCGCGATGAAGGCCTCGAACATGTGCATCTGCGGATTCTGGCGACGTGGCATGGAGGCCGGGATGCCTTCGACATAGCCGCCATCGGGCGAGCGAAGCTCAGTGTCGATGAAGTGCATGAGGCTGTCGATCTCGGCGCGGACGCGCACGTCGCGATCGAGTTGATAGACGGTGGCGAGGGCGAGCAGGATGAAGGCGTGATCGTAGGTGTCGCGGAGGGGATTCAGCACCGATCCATCGGGCGCGAGAATGTGCACGAATCCGGGACGGCCATCGGGGGATTTTGCTTTGGCGAGCATGTAGTCGAGGCCCGCACGTGCAATCTCAGCGCCTCCAGGATACCAGCCGAGATGAGCGGCCTTGGCGTAGCAGTAGATCTGGCGAGCCTGGACGCGAACGCGGCGGGGAGCGGCAGTGTCGACGTTACCATCGGCAACAAGACGTTCAACGAAACTGCCAGTCGAGACATCACGAGCAATCGTCGCCCACAGTGGAATTGCGGCTTCAATCAGACCGCGTTTGACTTTGTTGACGGCGCCTTGCATTTGCTGTGCTCGTCTCACTCAACTTTACCAATTTACGCCACATCTATCAAAGTATCACAACAGTGGCACAATCGACCGATGCTCCGAAACGTTTTTGCTTCACATAGTCTTATGTATGCTCGCGCAGGAACGACTGGTAGGCAAGAGCAATCCCCGCGTCCAACTTGGTACGCGCACGCCAGCCCAAGTTTCCGAGCCGCTCAACATCCATCAGCTTTCGCGGTGTTCCATCAGGCTTCGACTGATCGAAAGCGATACCGCCGGTGTAACCGACCGTCTCTGCGACAACGCGCGCAAACTCAGCGATCGTAATATCTTCGCCGGTTCCGATATTGATGAGCTCATCACTGGAGTGCATCTTCATCAAGTGAATACAGGCGTCAGCGAGGTCATCGACGTAAAGAAATTCGCGCCGCGGCGTTCCTGTCCCCCAAACCACGACATTCGACGCGCCCGAAATCTTTGCTTCGTGAAATCGACGAATAAGCGCAGCGACAACGTGACTATATTCAGGATGATAATTGTCGCCAGCACCATAGAGATTCGTCGGCATCACACTAATAAAATCGCTGCCATACTGGCTACGATACGCCTCAACCATTTTGATGCCGGCGATCTTCGCAATAGCATATGGTTCGTTCGTGGGCTCGAGTTCACCCGTCAATAACGAGTCCTCTCGCAACGGCTGGGGCGCGAACTTGGGATAGATGCAGGACGATCCAAGGAACATCAGCTTTTCGGCACCGTTCACGTGAGCGGCATGGATGACGTTGGCTGCGATCATCAGGTTGTCGTAAATAAACTCGCCACGCAGGGTATTGTTTGCGCCTATGCCCCCTACTTTGGCTGCAGCCAGAAATACGACCTGAGGCCGCTTCTCTGCAAACCAGCGATTCACAGCCGACTGATCCAGGAGGTTGACTTCGCTGCGTTTGACGGTGAGCAATTCAACTTCTTCCGAACGTAACCGTCTGGTCAGCGCACCGCCAACCATCCCGGTATGCCCGGCGACAAAAACCGTTTTGCCTTTCAGCTCAAACGGAACTCTTGCCATTGCCTGCCTCCTGCCTGGCAATCGCCAGATCGCTTGCAACCATCTCGCTGACGAGATCCGCGAAGCTTGTTTTCGGCTTCCAACCGAGCTTCTCGTGCGCCTTGGAGGCGTCCCCGATCAACAGATCAACCTCGGTCGGACGGAAGTATGTCGGGTCGATGCGCACCAAGGTCTGATTGGACTTGGAATCTATGCCAACCTCATCGACCCCATGACCCTGCCACACGATCTGACGACCAACCTCGGCAAATGCGATCTCAACGAATTCTCGAACCGACCGGGTTTCGCCTGTTGCCAACACAAAATCGTCGGGCTCGTCCACTTGGAGGATCTTGTGCATCCCCTCGATGTAATCCCGGGCGTGCCCCCAATCACGCTTCGCATCGAGGTTTCCGAGATAGAGGCAATTCTCCAGACCTGTCTCGATACGCGCGATGCTTCGGGTAATCTTACGGGTGACAAATGTCTCGCCCCGGATGGGGCTCTCGTGATTGAACAGAATGCCGTTCGAGGCGAACATCCCGTAGGCTTCGCGATAATTGACGGTGATCCAATATCCGTAGAGTTTTGCAACAGCGTATGGCGACCTTGGATAGAACGGTGTTGTCTCGCGCTGCGGAACTTCCTGCACCAATCCGTACAGTTCGGACGTGGACGCCTGATAGAAACGAGTTTCCTTTTCCATCCCCAGAATGCGGATCGCCTCCAGGAGCCGCAGAACGCCAATCGCATCAGCATTTGCGGTGTATTCAGGACTCTCGAAGCTCACAGCCACATGGCTCTGGGCAGCAAGGTTGTAGATTTCAGTTGGCCTGATCTGCTGCATCAAACGGATCAAATTGGTAGAATCCGTCATGTCTCCATAATGCAGATGGAATGGCACGGTGCCCGTATGGGGGTCTTGGTACAAATGATCGATGCGAGCCGTGTTAAACGACGACGATCGACGCTTGACGCCATGCACGGTATATCCGAGGCCCAGCAAATACTGAGCGAGATAAGCTCCGTCCTGCCCGGTAACCCCAGTGATTAGCGCAACCTTTGAAGTTGAACTATCGACAGCCATAACTTCTCCGCACACCGTTCTCGAATCGAGAGGGATGTCTTTGTCCGACAACACAATTTGGCGGAAGAATTCGCAAAGACGCAATTAAACCGCAATCCGACATACGCCCAAGACCAGAGAATGTCGAAAACAGCCTAGGCAAGCGCGCTTGATCACGTCGCCCAAATCGTCAGGCTTTATAGAGTTCGCATCTCCATTTGGCAAATTGCTGGCGCTTGGGTGGGTGCTCGGTAGCCACGGGAAACGTGCTTCCCCTCCGGGCGAACGGCACTCCCCCCTCGGCTGACTCAAACCACGGGCGCGCCCTGCACGCGCCACCGGGCCGCCCCTCTATTTTAGCCATCCGCCTCATCATGCTTATTTGTCAGCACGCATACATCAGACAGCAACCCGCCAGGGAATATACTCCTCTGCCCCAACATAAAGTGCCTTTCAAGCAGCTACTCTGTCGGCTGCGGAATGCTGGCAAGGCTTTCGCAACGATGCTAACGCTCTCGTTCGACGGAGCCATGCGATACTCGGGTAACCTTGAATGCGGTCAGATCTTCCAGCCAACAGGCTTGTCATTGTTTCCCAGCATTATGCTCCCGACCCGACCACAACCGCCACGTATCTGACTGCCATTGCCAACGGACTCAACGCGAGTTTTGACACGCTCGTTCTTTCCGGAACGCGAAACTCAGCAACCACTGAACAGACGCAACCGCGCGTTGTCGAAGTCCGCAACTGGACACCAGCTAAGGATGCTTTGGTCCGTCGTTCCATTGCAATGATCCTCTTTTCGTTAAGAATGTTCATCGCAACGCTGAGACATGTAAAGAAGGGTGATGTCGTGCTGTGCGTCACGACCCCCTTCGTGCTCCCTTATCCAGTCGGGCTGGCGACGAAATTACGCGGAGCCAAAGCGATCCTGCTAATCTACGATCTCTATCCCGAAGCATTGATCATGTCGGGCCTGGCACGGCCTCGGTCAATGGTGGCCCGAATCATCCGTTTTGCCAACGGCCTGCTGTTTCCGGCCCTCGACGCAATCGTTACAATCGGGCGAGACGTTGAGCCCCTTCTGGTCGCCTATCGCAACGTATCGCGCAAATGCATCAAACTCATTCCTAATTGGGTTTTGCTGCCGATCGGATACCGCCCAATCACCGATGACAACGCTCATCGAAGGCCGCTCGCAGGCAAGTTCATTGTGGGATTGTCTGGAAACCTCGGTTTTACGCATAGCGCCGATACCGTCTATGAGGCGGCGCGCTTGTTGCAAGACGATGATAGCATCCACTTTTTGCTTTCTGGCTGGGGAAGCGGATGGAATCAGCTTCGCGAACTCTGCGCAAAGCAACCACTGAACAATGTCACCCTGATCGAGCGAGTTTCAGAAGAGGCCCTGGAGGAATTCCTCGCGGCGGCCAATGTCTGGATCATTCCGTATCGCCAGAACGTGGCAGGCGTGTCGGTTCCGAGCCGACTCTACAACCTTCTTGCGATTGGTCGGCCGGTCATTGTGACTGCCGAGCCCTTTTCAGAAGCAGCTCTGATATTGACGGAAGAAAACATCGGCTGGGTAGCTGGACCTGAAGATCCGGCCGCGCTCGCCAACGCAATTCGATCGGCGGCATCAGATCCTGCCGAAAGCCAAGCCAAGGGCCAGCGTGCCGCACACGCTGCCGCCAAATATACCGAAGCCGGCGCTATTGCATCTTATAAACAGCTTGTCGGGGAGATCGCCCGAGCTATCCAGTGATTTAATCATGTGCTCGCGAACTATCGCGAATACATCGAAGTAGATTTATGGAAAGCCAACTTCAAATGAGCAGATTTACCGCGGAAAGCAACCTGTATAGAAGTACTACATGCCAAGGCTTCTAACTTTCCTCAAATATGTAATGGTTCCCGCTTTAGTTGCGGCAGCCATCTGGCTTAGTGGCATCAGAGAGATCTATGACGCGATCCTTCGATCAAGCTTTGTCAACATCACGGAAGCCTTCGTTTTATCCCTGCTTTCGGTCGGCCTGACGGCCGTCAAATGGCGACTGATAATTCCTGCCATCAAAACGCTTGAGCTCCTTAAAGCTGCACTGATTGGTCAATTCTACAGTTTTTTTCTGTTCGGTCAGGCCAGCGGGGAAGCAGCGAAAATCTATTTGATCTCTCGCGAAACTGGCAGCATTAGCAGTGCAACTGTATCTGTTTTCACGGATCGATTGACATCCTTCATCGGAATGCTTGTGATTTCAGTCGTCGGCTTCGCACTCTCGTCAGGTCAGTATCCTGCACAACTTCAGCAGGTCGCTTTGATCGGACTTGTCCTACTGATCGGGATTTTGGCAGCCCTTCGTCATGACGCATTCTTTATAAAGACGGAACATCTCGCAGCATGGGTCGAAAGTAGATCGCCCGCATATTCGTCGGTGATCGCTAGAGAACTCCGTAAAGCTATTCAACAGTGGCATATAGCTATAAGCCGTTTGTCTCGCGTTTTAGCGGGAATATCGATTGGTGCACTCGCGCATATCGTGAATGTCATCACCTTCATCGTACTGGCTCGATCGATTGCGGTTCATCTTGATTTGTTTGATTGGTGCTGGATCGCAGGCCTAATAAGCGTTGCGGGGCTTATTCCAATAACAATCGGACAAATGGCAGCCGGCGGAGCGCTGGTCGCATTGTTACATCTGCAAGGCATTCCAGTAACTGACGCTCTGGCGCTTTCCGCGCTCACCCTCCTCGTCAACGCCATGCTAGCAATGACCGGAGGTGCGCTGGAATGGCGCCGCCTCCGTGCGCAGACCGTGAGAAAGACATCCGTCACGGATCGCACACCGAATTTGTCCTAGCGGCTTGCATTACCGCGCCGATCTGAAACAGGCCTTTGTCTGATGACGCATGCGACCTCCACAACGCCCCCCCCGGCTAGGAAACTTAACGATCGAATTGCGATCTGCACCTTGACCGTCTGTCTTCTGTTCGCACTTGGCCAACTAAGCTTCAACGCCTTTACTTTGGACACATGGATGGACGAGGGCAAATACCTGATGAAGGGTTATTGGTATTTGACCGGTCAGCTCCAACCCTACTCTGTGTTAGATCCAACATGGTACATGCCAATTCCATTCTACAGTGTCGGCTGGATGGAGCGACTTTTTGGAGTCGGCTATCTTCCAGGTAGAGCCCTTGCCATGTTCTTCGCCATGGCATGTCTCATACTCGCCTATCTGACCGGCTCGCGGATTGGACACTCTCGCTTGGCGGGCGTCAGCGCCGTCGTGCTGATCGTCGGCTACCCAGTCACACTAACTTACTTCGCTACTGCAACGCCTTACGCATTGGTGAGCTGCCTCTCGCTCGCACTTGTTTTCTCCCTTTTGGAGATCAAGAGCCGTCGCCTGGCTTATGCCGTATCAGGTGTACTTTTATGGGCATTGTTGTTCACCCGTCCCAACATGCTCCCAATCGCCATGATACCAACAGGCTGGGCCTTGCTAATCGAACGCGAACGTAAAATCGAATGCCTTAGCATCGCCTTCCTGACCTTCCTCGCAGCCTCGGCCGGCACGGTATGGTATTTCGGTCAAGGACTGCTTGATGTCATCCTTGAAACGCCCGGCCTCTCGCAAATCATGACAGCTTTGGGAGTCCCTCCGTCACCTATTTCCAAAGTCCTTCCGCTTACCACCTCTCCACTTGACCCCATCCTACCGCTTAGCGACGTTCCCACTTATTTCAATCGGTACTTTTTCAAGCCCTATCTGGCCGTTTCGCTAATTACTCTGGCAGCGATTGTGTTCCGGATTTCATCTGCATGGCGGGATCCGAGCGCTCGGCAAATTAAGCCAATCGACCTTATCCTCGGTTACTTTTGGATCACGGTGGTCCTGCACTACTTGTTATCGCTGTCTTATTGCGTTGACTGCATTATTCCATACACCAACTACTTTCTCCCGGTAGGTGCGCTCGGTGCTTCCGCGCTCCTAGGCGATCTTCAGCGCACGACCCGCGGCGTTAAACTTTCTCATCTCGCCTTTGGAACGTTGAGCGTCGCGGCCGTTGCGATGCATGTCTTTCCGTCTTTCCCAACTTTACTACGTCCGACATCCGACAGCGTCCGAGTGGCGGCAACCGCACTCTCGAGTCAGTTACAACCACTTCTCCCCGCGGCCAGCCGCGTTTTGGTGCTAAGTGATCGTGTCGAAGCGACACAAGCGGTCTGGCTCGCCGGTGGCGTGGTCGAGCCACGCTCTTTCTATCTTCCATCAACTTATCGGCAGCCGAAACCGGAATTGAGCCAGGTCGATCGCGACCGCGTCGAATCGGTTATGTGGGACGCTAACTTATGGAGCGAAGGCAGCATGCGACGCGCCCTGAGCCGCCAGTTCGACACTGTGCTGGTCGAGCGGCGCGCAACTTACGGCGCCACGCTTACGAAAACGATCAGCGAGGGGATTCCATTCGGAGACTTAATCGCGACGCACTTCAGAGCAACTGCAACGTTAAAAATCGACGATCGAACTTTCGAACTCTATCAACGTCGAGAATGACCAGGCACCTCTTATTGTGCGCTCTTATCAACGTCCGAATGCGCCGTCCGCACTTCGCATTGTGCATCTTTGGCCTATGTGGCAAGCTAAGCAAAGATTTAAAGACAGCGGTCTCTAGAGGGGCACCAACCTATGTCCGCACGGCAAGACAATTTACAGCATTACGAATCCATTGCCGATCATTTTGACGAAACTTATAATCGCGAGAACTCGAATCACCTCTACAAAATCGATCAAATATCGAAAGTTATGTTCGATAATTTGCCTAACCTCGAGCGGTTCGAGATCATGGAGCTTGGCGGAGGCACTGGCATCCACGCCTATCATTTCCTCACTGCCAACACGCACCGCCAGATCGACTACACGCTATCGGATATCTCCCCGAAGATGCTGGAGAAAGCCAAGCCACGACTTGCTAGTTTCAACGTCGATTATATCGTGTCGGCTGCTGAGAATATTGCTACCGAGAAGACGTTCGATGCCATTTTTTGCAGTGGCGCAATGCATCATTTCGAGGATGCAAAGGCTTCGATCGAATCGATGCGTGATCATCTGAAGCCAGGCGGCGCAATCGTCGTTTGTGAGCCGATTGTTTGGAACCCCGTCAACTTCGTAAAAGCAGCAAAAGATCGGCTCGAATGGAGCCAGTTCACAGCAACCAGATCAAACGTCGCGCGTATGCTTCAAGAGAGCGGCATGAATGTGAAGGTAAATCGGGTCCTTCACTGGCGCGCCGGCCCAGAATTCTTTCGTCGGATCTGGCCGTTTGACAAACTGGAAGCTTATCCCATGTTGGATATGGCTGCGGTTATGTACCTACTGGTTGCGACAAAGCCGACCGAAAAATAACGGCGCGCCTCCGACAAATGGAAATTAGATGGCGGTCGCAACCATGGCCGCTGCCCACTTGTTGACGCTGGGCGAGGTGTCGATATCCGGAAATCCGGTCAATGTTATCAAACGAAATCCGCTGATACGGAGCATGAGTTCTAGCTCAAGCGGAAAAAAGTACCTGACCCTATGGGTCTCGAGCGCCTCGTCAATGATCGCGCCATCTTTTGAGCGCGTAACCTTGACCGATATTTCGCAGCACTGCCTATTAGGCAAGTGGAGCCCTGATGAAAATCGGACAACACGCTCATCTCCTTCTTGAAAATCACGGCTATTTTCACCGGGAGGGTCAGTCACGACCGCCGGTCCATACCAGAAATCAGCGAGGAAAAGTCCGCCCTGGCGCAGGTTCTTCCGGGCTGACGCCAGCGCGTTGAGCATGTCGTCATTGCTCGTCATGTAGCCGATGACATTGAAATTCATCAGCGCCACATCGAACAAACTCGTTGCAGAAAAACTCCTGATATCTGCAGCAAGGAATTCCGGGCTGATGGCAAGCTTCTGGTACGCCGCACGTTGGCGCGCAAGAGAAATCATCGGCTCCGACTGATCAACGCCTGTTACGTGAAATCCGCGATCGGCGAAGATAACGGCATGTCGTCCAGTCCCGCAGCCGAGATCGAGCATGGTCTTGAAACCACCTTCCCCGAACTGGCTGATGAGTTTCCCCATCGCCTCGCATTCAGCGTCGTAATTCTTCTCGGCGTAGACCGTGTCATACGTCGCTGCATAGGAGTTATTGAACACGCCGGTCACGACAGCACTTCCCGAACCGCGGCGCTCACCCGATCAATTTGTGACTCGGTCAAGTTGAGGCCCGAAGGAACATAAAGACCGCGACGCGCAAGACGCTCGGTAACGGGATAGCTGCTACCAGCAAACAATCCCCGCTCAAGGAGCACCGGCTGCTCATGCATGCCGAGGAATAGCGGACGTGTATCAATTCCCTTGGCTCGCAGACGCTTCGCAAATTCGAGAGCATCGAACGCCACATCGTCAGCCAATATGAGACAATACATCCAATAGACGTTCTTTGCCCATTCGCGTTCGACCGGCAATGCAATCTGCGGCAAGTCACACAGCCGCTCGTGATAAGCCTTGGCCATTCTGCGCTTGCGTTCGATATGATCTTCGACGCGATCAACCTGCGCAACACCAATCGCCGCCTGAAGATTTGTCAGGCGATAATTGTGACCGATTTCAGTGTGATAGAACCTCCGCTCGGGGCGGAAGCAAAGGTTGCGCAAAGACCGCAAACGATCTGCTAGGTTCGTATCGCTGGTGAGAACCATGCCACCTTCACCTGTGGTCACGATTTTGTTTGCGTAGAAACTATAGCATGACATGTCGCCAAAGCTTCCGACACGACGCCCCTCGACTTCCGCACCGTGAGCTTCTGCCGCATCCTCGATGACGCGTAAACCATGCTTGGCCGCAATCGTCATCACGCGGCGCATATCTACCGGATGCCCGAACATATGAACCGGCATGATCGCCCGCGTACGCGGGGTGATGGCTGCCTCCACTTGATCGAGATCCATACACCAGGTCTCGGGATCGCAGTCCACCAACACGGGCACACAGTCGGCTTCCAGCACGGCGATGGCGCACGAAATGATCGTGTAGGAAGGCATGATAACTTCCGAGCCCGGCTCCAGGCTCAGCGCCTTCATCGCCACTTGTAGCGCTGTAGTTCCATTGCTGACAGCTACGCCGTGCGCGGTACCGCAAAACTGCGACCATTTGCGCTCAAACTCAGGTATGAACCGCCCCTCGGAGGAAACCCAACCGGTTTCGACGCATTCGGCGACGAGCGGAAGCGTATTGTCGCCGATCAGTGGCTCGGAGACTGGAATGAATGATGCCGCTTCCACTATGACCTCGGAGCAATCAAGGGGACATCGAGACGAAATGTATCCTTCTCATAATCCTCACCGCCGCGTGGACCGCGCGTCAACACCAAAAAAGTGGTGTCCTCAAGCGCCTCGAACGCATGGCGCTCGTGAGGAACGCTCAGTATCAAATCATTAGCTACCATGATCGCTTCGGTCGGTTCCTCGCCAGGCATTTGAGAGACCGCGCGTAGCTTTCCCGACATCACATAGAGGTACTGATAGGTTTCCTTGTGATAGTGGTTGGCTCGGACGGAATCCTTCCGGCTATGAATAATTGTCGCGTATTCGATCTGCTCCCTCTGCAGCACGTCGAAGATTTCACCCCGGTGATCCTGAAACGCGACCGGAATCTTTTTTACATCCATCTCATAACCCTTGCTAACTGAAACTCCGCGATCCGCGCGGCTGACAGATGCGTCCTGAACAAGTTTAGCCGATAATTCTCGGCGTCGGGATCGGGATGATAAACTTGCCACCCCGATCCGAAAACTCTTTCAAGTTATTCATGATTTCTTCTGCGAAGTTCCACGCCAACAGAAGCGCGTAGTCAGGCTGATGCGTCAACAGCATATCATCCGAGACTACCTCGATGCGAACGCCTGGAGTATAACGACCTATCTTCAAACGCGATTTTTCGGTCACGAAATCAAGCAAATCCGTCCCCAAAGAACAGTAATTGAGGAGCGTCATCCCTTTCGCCGGAGCACTTACGGCGACGATTTTGCTGCCCCCCTCTTTGAGACTGGTCAGCAAGGCACGAAGGGCTTCGCGATTTTCCGCGACATTCTTCGCGAATTCGCCGAGCGTCTCCAGGTCGTAAATGCGCTCACGCTCTTCGTTCGCGACCATCTGATCCACGATCGGCGCAACGGGCTTATCCGACGACCCCGTCCTGCGCACGAAGATGCGGATTGACCCTCCGTGAATATCGCGGAGTTGAACATCAAAGATTTCCATGCCGAACTGCTTGAAGAACCGCACCAGCGGCTTCACCGACAGATAGGATAGGTGCTCATGATAAACGGTGTCGTATTCCAGGCTATGCAAAAGCTCAAGGAAGTAAGGCGCCTCGATAACGAACGTGCCATCCTCAGCCAATAACAACGATACCGCTTGCATCAAATCATGCAGATCACCGACGTGCGCAAAAACGTTGGTACCGGTAATAACGCTGGCCTTCCCCTTCTGCGCTACGATCCGCCGCGCAGATTCCGTGTTGAAGAAAGCCGCGATGGTTTCGATGCCGTTCTTGTTGGCGATCTCTGCAATATTCGCGGCAGGATCAACACCCAGAACTTTTGCTCCTTGCTCCTTGAACATGTGAAGGAGCACACCGACATTGCTGCCGATATCGATGACAAGATCCTTGTCGGTCAAATCGAGCATTCGTGTCGTGGTGCGCGCAAACTCCTCCCAATGCCGCCGCCCTGCCGAAGTGGTCGAAGATTCATAGGGATAGTCATCGCAATAAAGAATTTCCGGCGGCACGACGTAGTTCAATTGGATAAGACCGCAGTCCTCGCAAACGGCGACTTGGAGCGGATATGAATCGCGATGCTCAACCAGTTGATGCTTGTGCAAAAACTGGTCGGCCGGCGGCATCTCGCCCAGATCGAGAAAGCAAGCGAGACGTTCGCTCGCGCACATACGGCAACATTTTACGAACATATTGTGGTCCGTCATTAGAATTGAAACCGTCGTTCGGCGGTTGGCCGGCGCGGCCGGAAACTCCTCCCCAAAAAACACAATTCTTGAGGAAAATCGAGGGGCTACGGCTAATTTTAGACCACAATCACGATGATCAAACGAACTTTGGCGAGACTTCCCATTCGTATGCAAGACGGTTTCAGATCACACCCGCGCTATTCCTGGCCCACCATCAAAGGCTTCTTGCCATACGTCATTGGTACCCAACATTCAGGGGCAAAGAGGAAGAGCGCTAATTCTGCGGGCGAAGCTGGAAAGCCTCCCGAATGTCGTCCAGTCGAAATAGCCAACCATATTCCACACCTTGCTGCATATCGACGAAAATGGCTTTGCCCTGAGCTCGCTTCAAGATCCTATTGAGGCACCACTGCCGATTGCTCATGTTCTTGCTGACGATCAGGAAATCGACAGATTGACCTTTCAATCTATCAAGCCTAACCGACAAATCATCTATAGACGCACATTTCTGGAAGTCAGCGTCGAGCCAGGTAAGCTTGGGCGCAGCGTAAAACGGCGCCCGATAATCAAACGCCACGGTGACAGGCCCCACAGCATTTGCCTCGATATACTGGCCGATCGGATAAGCAGTCTCTCCCCACCCCGGCCAAGTCCACCAGATGTAACGGTTCATATCGAGAGAAGCAGCGTTCTCTTCGATGCGATCACGGAGGATATTCTTGAATCTCAGGTAAGACGGAGCTGCCGACATAGCCGTATACACCAGCATAGCCCCGATTGTTAGTTGAACGGTTGTAGCCAAGAAAAAGCTCGCCTGCCCCAACCAGACGACCAAGGAATATGCGCCGTAGATCGTCAGCAGCAGACTGACGAGAACCAGATATTTTGGTTCGAATGGCAAATCAGCAAGAGCGAAAGCGGCCAACATTGCGACCGGAAAAAAAATGAGAAGAGCTATCGAGCCAGCATGCAGCGCATTGGAGACGCTCTTTTGACGCGCAACCAAAAGAAACAGCGGCCCGGCCACAACAATTAGCACCAAGGTAATCTCGGGCAATGTGTAGAAGATTGCCCTGGTCATGCTCCAGAACACCTTTATGTGCTGAAGTATCGGGCTGCCATCCAATGTGGTGAGAGCGCTATTGGCTATCGGCCTGGCAACATAGATCGCTTGAGCTCGAAGCGTTTCGACGTCGAGATCATTTCCCACAATCGTCGGGTCGAAAAGAACGTTTGCTTGAAACAATACCGCAGATGCGCCTAGCAAGATGACCGTCAACGATACAACCGATAGAGATGCCGTGACGGCCGTAATCGGTACCCGAGCCACGCTCGGCCACCATCTTCGGATCACGGGTAATCCAAGATATGCCAGCGACAGCACGGCGATCGGCAGCACGACGATGAAGGATTGAAGATTGACGAAGTATAGCGGCACGCTGTCAAAAATCGAGGCAATCTGGCTCGGCTCAAGCCAAATCTTTGGCACCAGCACAAAACAAGTGACCAAGGTCACCAACGCAAACTTGCCAACGAAGCACAAAGCAGCAAACAACGCCGCCCAGGAACTCACCGAGAAAAATGGTATCAACAGCAGTTCGACCCAACAGATAAGCAGCGTGATCGATAGTGACGTATCTTTTTCGAGGTACGCGAGACCTGAGAATATTGCGATAACTGCAACACCGCCCTGCCCGCGCACGCGATATCGAATGTAGTGCAAGATGGCGATGGCGGAGAATAGTGTCGAGAGAATATCGTACTTCAGGACCTTAGCGATGCCCTTGAGCATCGGAAAATTCGCCAAGATTAGAAATGTCAGCAAGATTAGCATCACGTCTCGACGAGACGGCAACGCGACCTTGACGACGAGTACGGCGAGATAGGCAATAAACAGAAGAGAGACTATAACCTGCACAAAAGCGAATGGCAGAATTTCGGTATAGTGCACATCCCATATGATAAGGTCGTTAAGTTTATAGAATTGAGCCAATACTCCATTTAGGTAACTCGCAGGGTGCGCCACGAGCAAATTCGAGATCTGCGATCCATTGCTGACTAGAACGGAGCGTGGATCCGCCAGAAATGCGATAAGACGCTTTGCAGTATTTGTTTGATCAGCGGTCGAGTACTGAGAGAGGGCCCCGAAATACGTAGCTACTGAAAGCAGCGACGCCGCCCCCAATCCCGTCAGTGACAGAAACTCGAGGGCCTGCGAAGATTTTTGCAGCAGCTTTGACCTTGCATTCGACAATGTTGTAAACTTCCTGATATCCAACAGATCGGGGCTGCGTAGCCGTCAGGCGATAGAAAGGTTCCTAGTCTGGCTGCGATCAGCTTCCCAATGCTTCGCGGGAATGGCGCGCTCGCACTTCTCGCCAAAACTCCAAGTACTTTTCAGCCATGCGCGTCCACGACAGTGCTTGCACCTGCGTCAATCCCCACCGCCTTAATTCGTCGTACCGCTCGCGATCCGAAAAAAGCTTCAAGATTCGCCCGGACAACTCCGTGGCCGAATTCGGATCCACCAATGAAAGTTCATGCGTGAAGAAATCTGCGGAATCGAGCGTTCGAGCAACGATTGCTGGGGTACCACACGCCATCGCTTCAACCGCGCTCATTCCAAACCCATAGCGAGAAGGAAACAGGAACAAGTCCAATTCCGAGTAGAACTTCCGCATATCCTCTTCAGGCACAAATCCCACAAACTCATATCGATCTGGCGGAATACTCTGGCGCGCGAGTTCCTTCATATCGTCGAGCTCATTCCCACCGCTGGCAATCGCGAGAAATGCCTCGGGTTGGTGCTTCACGACCTCTGCGAAAGCGAGAATTGCAGTGTCTAACCCTTTCGCGCGCTTGGCCTCACCCAAGAATCCGATGCGGAGCTTTTGCTTCTGAATTTGAGGATCACACCAAAATCTGTCGTGATCGACCCCGAGAGGGATTACCTTGATACGATCCGCCGGGACCTGGAACATCTCGACAATTTGCTGGGCGGTTGAAGCGAACGGAACGATCAGACCATCGCTATGTCGGCACGCGAATTCGATACAGCGGCGCTTGATAAAATACTTCAGCGCATTGTCGTAACCGGAGGCGAGAAAGGGAATGAGATCGTACACGCCAGTTACCACCGGACGCTTTCTGGCTAATATCGGAAATATACCAGCGACCGGATAAACGGCGAACCAAATGTCATGCTGGGTCCCACGCAAATCCCACAAGAACTTTGCCGCCTGCCCTACAGCCGACAACTCACTGCGGATCATGCCACGGTCATGAAAGACAAATCGCTGATCGAGTTTCTCAAGACCCGACACGAGTTCGGCAATAACTCGTTCAAGCCCCCGCCCTGTGTCGCGGCCAACAGAAAGCGGAAATGCGCTGACACCAATCTGTTCAGACAGACCGGAGTTGGAAGTCACTGGGCTAAGCTCCTCCTGACCTTGCGAGATCATGGAGTTTTGGCCATGGCAGCTTCCGACGTCTGCTCATTCACATTCTTCGCGAGGTCCGACGCCTTGATAGTCCGCCCCCCCTCGATGATTTCACGAACCGAGTAATAGCGCTCAGCAGAGATCGTGTAATATATTTTAATGAGAATGTCGGTCAAGATTCCGAGTGAGACGAACAATAATCCGGCAATGAAGCTGAATACCGTCAACAGTGGCTCCAACGTGCTCGATAGCTTTTGGTCCATGACAAACAGATAGACGGTACGCAGTCCGAAAAAGCCAGCAACGAGGAAGAACAGAACGCTTATCCCGCCAAGAAGGTGAATTGGTCTGACGGAGTAGCTGCGCCAAAACCAGAGCAGAACGATATCTGCCAACCCTTTGATGGTTCGTACCGCGTTATATTTCGATTTTCCGCTCGTCCGCGGCCGGTGATTGACCGGAAGCTCACCAACGGAAAAACCTCGCATCTCGAGAAGAGCCGGAATGAAGCGATGCATTTCTCCGTAAAGATGCACATTGTCGAAGCATTCCCGGCGGTACACTTTCAGTGAGCAACCGCTGTCGTGAATATTATCATTCAAGAATATCTTTCGCAGCAAGTTGGCGCCGCGCGATACGAAACGCTTGGCGAAGGTATCTCGCCGATCAACGCGCCATCCTGACACGACGTCTAGATTGTTGGCTTCGAGATGAGCAATGAGATTTGGGATATCAGCCGGATCGTTCTGCCCGTCACCATCCATGGTGATGACGTAGTCATATTGCGCCGCATGGCATCCCGCATCGAAAGCAGCAGTTTGCCCGAAGTTGCGTCGAAATCGAACGACTTTGACGTTAGGCAATGCGCCCGCCACACTGGCGCTGTTATCTGTGGACCCATCATCTACTACGATGACTTCGTGTATCCAGCGTCTCGCACTGCAGACCTTGTTGATCTCATCGATAAGCGACGCGAGATTCCCCTCCTCATTGAAAACCGCGATGACAATACTTAGCCGCAATTCGCTGGATATATCGAAATCGCTCGTCATCCTGAATCTTTCAAATGGAAACACGCCCGAAGCCGCCACGTCTCCCGCCGCCCCAGTGCTAGGGCCGCATGCTGACTTGAAGGCAAACCATACGTCGCATCGTCGACGCCTTTGAAAGGATGAGGACAGCCCGCGGCAGCCTCGCCCGCCCCTGCATTTCGCCGCTTATCAAACATGGACCGCTTGCATCGCGGTCCGCCCCTTTGATAACCGCGTTGACCTAGCCTAATATTGACGACGAGGGAAGTGCTGTGGTGCGCGAATCGGGCTGACCTACTACTGGTTGGCCAAACTTATCGGACGCGACAGTTCTTGCCTGACCACACCGCTTTACGGTATCGACCTGTTTGCTACCTGCCTCGCTGGAACCATAAGCATGCCAAGCCTCGCTCAAACGCTCTATCAGCGCGCCAGGAAAATCATTCCCGGCGGCACGCAGTTGCTCTCCAAGCGCCCGGAAATGTTCCTACCTGGGCAGTGGCCCACCTACTTCAAATCGGCCAAGGGCTCCGAGGTGGTGGACGTCGAAGGCCGTACCTTCCTCGACATGAGCTATTGCGGCATTGGGGCGACCGTGCTGGGCTTTGCAGACCCGGACGTCAACGCAGCCGTCAAATCGGCAATCGACCTGGGTGCGATGTCCACGCTGAATTGCGCGGAAGACATCGAGCTCGCCGAATTGTTGATCGAGCTGCACCCGTGGGCTGACATGGTTCGCTTCGGCCGTTCCGGCGGCGAAGCCATGGCGATCGCAGTTCGGGTCGCGCGCGCTGCCACTGGCCGAGATATGGTGGCCTTCTGTGGTTATCATGGCTGGCACGACTGGTATCTCAGCGCCAATCTGGGCGAAACAACCGCGCTAGATGGCCACCTCCTCCCTGGACTTGAGACAAAAGGGGTTCCGCGGGGGCTGGCGGGGTTGATGCAACCGTTCCACTTCAACAAACTGGACGAGATCGAGGCGATCGTAACCGAACACGGCGACCGGTTGGCGGCGATTGTGATGGAGCCGGTCCGCAGCACGGAGCCAACGCCAGAATTTATTAAAGGCGTTCGGGCCTTGGCTGATCGTTGCGGCGCGGTTCTCGTTTTCGATGAGGTGACATCAGGATTGCGCATCAATAGCGGCGGCGCTCATTTGGCTTATCACGTAGATCCCGACATGGCTGTATTCGCCAAGGCCATCGCCAATGGATTCCCGATGGCCGCTATCGTCGGTCGAGCGTCTGTGATGGACGCTGCTCAAGAGACGTTCGTCAGTTCCACTGCGTGGACCGAGCGTGTTGGGCCTGTCGCTGCCTTAGCCACCCTGCGCAAACATCGTGACCAGAATGTCGCTCAGCATTTAATGCGGATCGGCGCGCGCGTGCAGACGGGCTGGGCGGAAGCAGCGGCGGCGAATGAGCTGCCAATCCACGTGTCTGGCATCGCGCCACTGGGACATTTTGCGTTTGAGGTGCCGGAAGCTCAAGCCGTCCGCACGCTGTTCACCCAAATGATGCTTGATCGCGGTATTTTTGCTACCGGTTCGTTTTACGCGATGTGGGCACATACCGATGCCGATGTTGATCGCTATCTCGAAGCGGTCAATGAGACCTTCCGTGACCTACGAATTGCGATCGAACAGAATGCAGTGCGCCAGCTGCTGCGTGGCCCGGTCGCGCATTCAGGCTTCCGCCGCCTCACCTGAGAAGTCTGCCATCCCGAAGATATCCCTGACCACGTCACGCGTGGTCGGGGATCTTTTGGCTACTGGGTAGATGCCGTGCAAAATGCTATTTTTCTCCAGCACTCCGCCATCGATCAGGATAGCCCCGGTCGAAACAAAGGTGTTGTCGCCCACCGAAGTGTTGCCAATCACACGACTGCCACCATACATCACGATGCCACGGCCAAATGACGGATAGTCATTATCGAGGTTCGCACCAACGGTACAGTTGTGATAGCAAATGAAGTGGTCTGAATAGCTACCACGGCCGAGCACGGTGCCAACGGGATGTTGAACCGCGAATACGTCCGGCAACGTCACTTCATAAAATGCATCGAGCGCGTGCAAGGCCTTGTTCAGGGCATAGGCTTTGTCTGCGATAGGATGTCCTGGCGACTGCCGAAACGCGCTATTGGCAAGATAGTACAGGAAAATTGCATATTGGTCGCAGTGCAAGTGTGAGAAGCGTGCTCGCCCATTCGCGAAGAAGCCTTTCAGCCTCACACGCGAAAAGCAGAACTCCACTCTATCAAGCGCAGTATCCACGAATTGCTGCAGATCGGAAAGATCGCCGCCGTCGGGATAGAAGCCGTTGAATTGCCTCTCCACATACCGTGCCAGATCTTTTCTGCTGAGCGATAATTGCATGGAGCTAGTTCCTGCTGCTGCTGCTCGTACGTACGTCGAGTCCGCGTGACGCCAGGTGACTGCGCAATTTGATCGGGCTATTATCAGTGAACAGAAACATCGACGAGATTGCCACCGCGGATGCTCCGGCTTCCAACGCATCGATCGCGTGCTGCAGTGAACCGCAGCCGCCTGAGACGATTAGAGGCACACTCAACGATTCAGATGCCTTGTGAATCAGATCGAGATCGTAGCCGGTCATGGTCCCATCGCGATCAATTGAACCGAGCAGGATTTCGCCGCAGTGCAATTCCTCGCATCGCAGTGCCCATTCAACGGGGTCGAGGGCCACATGCTCGCGTCCTCCATCGATAAATACGGACGCATGGTGTTGGCTGATTTTCTTGTAGTCGATCGACACCGAGATGCATTGGTCACCGAACACGCGTGCAGCGTCCCGGACGAGTTCCGGCCTCCGTACCGCTTCCGAGTTCATCGACACCTTATCGGCGCCGGCCCGCAACAGCATATTGACGTCGTCGAGTGTCTTGACACCACCGCCCACCGTGAACGGCATGAATATCTCTTCCGACATTCGTTCGATGATATCTACGACACGCCCGCGCGAAGCCTCGCTCGGTGCGATATCGAGAACGATCAGCTCATCGACACCATAGTCGTTGTAGACTTTAGCGGTGGTCACCGGATTACCGGCAACCCGCTCATTCTCGAAGAACCGGACATATTTCACCAGCCTGCCATCGCGCAGCAAGAACTTCGGGATCAATCGCTTTTTTAGCATGGCTGGTTGTGTATCTTTTGCGTTTTTCGAGCGCCGATCTGTACCCGGATCATCGGAAAACTGTTCCGCATCACGGATTCCAGCGCAAGAAATTGCTCATCAATTCGATCCCGCTATCCTGACTTTTCTCGGGATGAAACTGGGCAGCGACGATGTTGTCCTTGGCGATGATTGCCGTGACGGGCTGGCCGTATTCCGCCAGCGCGACGACGTCATACGGATCCTTGCACCGCATGGCAAAGCTATGCACGAAATAGAATGCGAGGTTTCTCTCACTGATATTGCTGAGAACCGCATGGTCGCGCTCCTTCGCGATCGTATTCCATCCCATATGCGGAATCTTTAGATCCGGATCGCTCGGCGACAGCCGCAAAACCTCTGCGTCGAACCAACCAAGCCCGACATGCGGAACGCCCTCATCGGCGTGTTCTTCGGAGCATTTCGCAAGCAGTTGCATGCCGAGACACACAGCCAGAAACGGCTTGCCTTTCTCGCGAACCTGACGATTGAGAACGTCATCGAGACCGCGGGCGCGAATATTGTTCATCGCGTCCCCAAAGGCTCCAACACCGGGCAGGATCACGTGCGAGGCGTCAGCTATGGCGTCGAGATCATGCGTGACGATTGGATCAAATCCGCAATACTCGACAGCATTGCGGACAGACCGCACGTTGTTGATACCATAATCAACGATCGCAACGGTTGACATAACGAAGCTCCGCAGCGCCTGCCCGACGCCGTCCAATCAACCGTCTATTAGCTCTTGCCACCAATCTCGACCCCCGGATGGTTCGGCCAAGGAACCTTTGTGTTGTTCCATTGATCCATGTCCGGCATACGCCGACCCGGCTGAACATCGTTCGGCGAGAACTGCCATGGGCTGACTTCATGCTTGATCGCGATGCCGAGGAATTGCTCTTCGGTCAACTGCAGATAATCAAGGAAGAGATCGAGGCTCGGCGGCCGCTTGCCATCGAACTCACGCACCAGCGCAAGTCCCTGTTCGCGCGTCATCCGATGATTGCGGATGTCGATGTTGGAAAGATGATTGGTGCGCCCCATACCGCGCTTGATGAATTTCAGATAGTCGCGCACGCCTTGGAAGAAGCATTCGATCTTCTCGTAGTCGTATTCCGGCGGAATGCCCTCAACTTCCTGCCCCTTCCAGCCAAGCTCGCGCTTGATGATCTCAACGTGCTTCTTGGTATCCCACTTGATATAGCTACCAAGGCAGATCGATCGGCATTTAATCCGCATCAACTCCTTGCGAGGAGGATAGACGAAGGGATAGAGATCCCGCTTGGCGACCCGGCCGCCGAGAAATTCGTACATGTCATCGGCGGTGATGCCGAGGTTCATCGCGCGGTTGAAGCGCTTTTCGTCGACCTCTTCCATCTCGTCATATGAATAGAACGACTGGTATTCGGCCAGACTTTCGCCCCAGAACAACAGCGGCGTCTCATAGCGGATCGCAATCTGCATCGTATGAGCATAGATGCCGGTGTGGCAGTGCCAGCAGAAATCGCCGCGGCGCTTGAGCGATTCGAGCATCAATTCGCGCACAACGTGCCAGTTGGGCGTGAAATTAAGGACGTCCACGCCAAGCTGCTTGAAAACGGATGTATTGTTCTCTTCGATCAGCGGACGATAGAACCAATGGTCGAAACGGACTACCAGCGGCTTCAAACCGAGCTTCTTGACGACGTACCAAAGCTGGAAAACGCTGTCCTTACCGCCCGAATAAGGCACGATACAGTCATACAGACCCTTGTCGCGATATTGCGCGACGAGATCCATCATCTGCCCATGACGCTCATCCCAATCGATCAGGGTGTCCCGAACCTCGATCTGGGAGCAAACACTGCAGGAACCGGCGTCATCGAACGAAGTCGCCTCTGCCGTTTCCGGCAACAGACATTTACTACAGCTGAGCATTATGGAATCTCGTAGGTTTGATGATTTCTAGTGCCATTACCACACGGTCCAGCCACCGTCGATTGCCAGGCACTGGCCGGTCACGTATGCAGATAAATCAGACGCCAGATAGGCCACCGCCCCCTTGAAATCTTCCTCACGCGCCATACGGCCCAGGGGTGTCCGGCTGGTGTAGCGGCTCAGAAATGGCTCGGGCGTGTCCCGGAAGACGCCGCCAGGGGCAATGGCATTGACCCTGATATCGGGCGCCAAGGTCGTGGAAAGCCAACGGGTGGCCTGGATCAACCCACCCTTGCTGGCCGCATAGGCAGCCGGATTGCCTAGCTTGGTCCCCTCATAAAGCCCCCAATCCGGCCCGGACAGACCGTAAATCGAGGAAACATTGACGATGCTCCCCCGTCCTGATGCCCGCAGATCGGCGGCCGCCGCCTGCGCCAGAATGAAGGGAGCCGTCAGATTCACTTCCAGTGCGCGTCGCCAGGTTTTGTCGGACTGCTGCTCAAACGGAACTGCCCAGCCGTCCAGACCACTGGTTCCGACAAAAGCGGCACAATTGACAATAATGTCGATCCGACCGAAGCGCTCCCGAACCTGGCGAGGCAGATCCCGGACATCGTCGGCCTGCTCGAGATCGCAACCAAACCCTGCCGACGCCACCGACCAGCGTTCGGTTAGCTCGTTCGCCGCTTCACCCGAACGGGCGGCCGAAATATCGACCACTGCAACATGAGCCCCCATTTCGGCCAAAGCATCCCCGATCGCGCCACCGATATGCCCGGCACCTCCGGTCACGAGCGCGACACGCCCCTCAAGCGACATCATTTCCTTCAATGAACGGCCGACGCTGGTCATCCGAAGACCCTTTGAAACTCGTCAGAGGCACGCTGCAGATCGTCGAGACGGCCAACATCAATCCAGTATTCCCGGAATGGGAACACCACGGATTGTCTCCCCTCAGAGATCGAGCGCTCGATCAGGGTCGGCATATCCACGGCCTCGTTAGCCGCGAGCATATCCAGCACCCCGGGATCGAGCAGATAGACGCCCGCATTGACGAAGAATTTTTGCGTCGGCTTTTCTCGAATGCCGAGCAAGCGGTGTTCGTTGAAATCGATCACGCCGAAAGGCACGGTGATCGAATGTTCTCGCACACCAACAGTCGCAAACGCCTGACGTTCGCGATGATATTTCAACATCTGCTCAAAGTTCACAGTCGTCAGCAGATCGCCATTCATGACGAAAAAGGGGTGGGACGGCCGCTCCGGCAGCAATGAGAGCGCACCTGCAGTGCCGAGGCGCTCCTTTTCCTCAAGATACTCGATCTTGACGCCCCAGGCGGAGCCGTCGCCGAAATACTCCTGGATCATTTCGGCCTTGTAGTTGACCGAGATAAAAAACCGACCAAAACCAGCCTTGGCAAAGCCGCTCAGCACGGTCTCCAGGATCGGCTTGTCACCAACCCGAATGAGTGGCTTGGGGATATCATCGGTCAGCGGCTTCAGGCGCGAGCCGAGGCCACCAGCCATCAGGACCACCCAATGATCCGATTGCTGGGCAAGGGCAACATCGTCGATCAGCTTGACCTCGACGACCCTTCCTTCGCTATCGACGACGGGCAGCTGATGAATCGAATGACGCCGCATCAGACTAAGCGCAGCCTCTTTGGATATGCCTGCCGGTGCAGTGATGGGCGACCGGTTCATGACGAGGTCGACGGACGCCTCGAGACCGATTCCATTGAGAAGTGCGCGACGAACGTCGCCATCGGTGACGGTACCAACAATGATCCCGTTACGCTCGACGATGGCCAGTTGCAGATTACCCTGATCGATGCGCCGCAGCGTCTCGATCAATGGGGTGTCTTCACTGACGACAAAAGCTCCATTCATCGCGCATCATCCTGAATGCGGCCGGCGAATTCACCAGCAGCAACATCCTTCGCGACGACCGCGCCCGCGGCAACAATAGATCCGGCCCCCACAGAAACTCCTCCCAGCACGATCGCCCCTGCGCCGATATGTGCTCCATCACCAACCGAAACGGCGCCGCACAGCACGGCTCCCGGCGCAACATGGACGTGATCGCCAAGATCACAATCATGCTCCACAACAGCGCGTGTATTGATCAACGTGTTTCGCCCGATTCGCGCCGCCGGCTGAACGATAGCGCCCGCCATGACCTGGGCCCCCTCACCGAGCACCGCGTTGGACGCAACGACCGCCGAGGCGTGGATTATTTGCGGAAAGGCGTAACCGAGATCTGAGAACCGCTGAAAAAGCTCGCGCCGGGCAAGCAATCCTGCATCCGCACGCGAAGCACGATTGCCGAGGCCATTGGCCAGCACCACAGAATCGACTGTCATTCGTAAAACGTCTTCATCTGATCCTGTGACCGGAATCCCGGCAAGCAACGTCCCGACCCGGGCTGTGTCACGATCCAACACCGCGACCGGACGCTCTCCGCGACTCAGTAAAGCCTCAATGACAACACGCGCATGACCGCCCGCGCAGAGCACGATCATGTTCATGTCATGGTTCCAGAAGCTCGTTGGCAGCGTAGTCCCGACTGGCCTTCTGACCGAGATACGTCCAATATTCAACCGGCGACAGCCCGCTACCTGGGCGTTTCACACCGAGATTATCTTCCGTAAAGCGTTCACCACCGCGGATGGCTCTGGTCGTAACCAGGCTGCGGCGCGCGACGACGCGATTCGGGATTTCTTCCGATGCCGGAACCTTTCGCCCATCCCCCAGCGCCAATTCGACATCACGGATCGCCGATATCATCGCCGCCAGTTCATCTGGCTCAATCGAAGCCCGATGATCCGGTCCGGGCAGACTGCGGTCCAGCGTGAGATGCTTTTCGATCACGGTCGCGCCAAGCGCCACAGCAGCGGTAGCAACGTGAATGCCACGACTGTGGTCTGAGAAACCAACGGGCAATCCGTATGCGTTCTCCAAAGTAGCCATCGCGCGCAAGTTGATCGAATGCGGCTCGGCCGGATATTCAGTGGTACAATGCAGTAGCGTGACCTTGCTTTGCAGCTCTATCCACGCCCGCCGATCGAGCAGAATATCGGTGAATTCGGAGGCTGCCGGCCGCGCGTTGCGGTCGCGCAAATAGCCGAAAGCAATGACGCCCAGCGCTTGCTCAACCTCGGCCAAGGTCGCCATGCCGGTCGACAGGATGATCGGCAAGCCGAAACGCGCGAGGTGCAGAAGCAGAGGCGCGTTGGTCAAGTCACCTGAGCCGACCTTGAGAGTCTTCACACCAACACGCTCCACAAGATGCGTTGCGCTTTCAGTGTCGAACGGTGTCGACATATAGGTGATACCGGCGTCCTCGCAGGCCGCAGCAATGCGCTGCTCGTCCTGCTCCGCCAGTTCAAGCGCACGCAACATCTCGAGTTGCGATTGAGCATTCCCCGTGGTTGCCTGCTGATAACTCGCTTTTACGGCTTCCGCTGTCGCAAGCCTGTCCGCGCGAAACGATTGGAACTTGACAATGTCGGCGCCGGCACTCGCAGCAGCGTGTACCAGCGCGAGCGCGAGATCGCAGCTGCCATTGTGATTGACGCCGGCCTCGGCAATGATGACGGTGCGGCGTTTCATAGCTCTTTTGTGGCTTACCAGGAGATAAATTTACGCTCTAAGTCAAGGATTTACCTTATATGATGACGCTGGTAAAGGCAACGCCAGCAGGCATCGACGCAAACTGCCAGAAACTTTCAACGGCATAACTTTCTCTCAGAAAGCCGCCATCGAGGATCATCTAGGGCAATGACGAAAACGGCGGACATCCTGTTCCTGCTGGTGGGACGCGGCGGATCGAAGGGCTTGCCCGGCAAAAACCTGCGCGAGATCGGCGGCCTCAGCCTCATTGGCTACAAGGCAAGATCGGCACTGCAATCGCGCTACTGCTCCCGACTGATCGTGTCGAGCGATAGCGCCGAGATACGCAACGAAGCGATCCGTCACGGTGCAGAAATGCTGTTTGAGCGCCCCGCCGAATTGGCGACCGATACAGCTTCGTCGAACGACGTCGTCCTGCACGCTATGGATTGGATCGAAGCTCATGAAGGGCGACGCTACGATGCCATCATGCTGCTGGAACCATCGTCCCCCTTCGCGCGACCGGAGCATTTCGATGAGGCGATCGAATTGTTCACTTCGCGCCAGGCCAGTCTGGTCGTCGGCATGCGGGAGACAGAAGTCTCATCGATCTTCGTCGGTGAACTCGGGTCAGACGGTTCGATCGGCGGCATTGTCGATCAAATGCTGAAGAAGACAGGGCTCCGTCGGCAGGATCTGCCGATGGAGGTCACCATGAATGGCGCGCTCTATCTGATTGGGTGGGACGCCATGCGACGGAACGGCAAGATTTACTCCGATCCAGCGACCAGCTTCGGCATATTGATGGATCGCCTGCATTCGATCGAAATCGAGACTGCAGCTGACCTTGCTTATGCCTCCTACGTCGTCGAGCACGGCATGCTGGATGCGGCACCCTGGCAGCGGAAATCATGACAGCACAGCACCGCCGCATTGCCGTGGTCACCGGCTCGCGAGCGGACTATGGGCTGCTTCGCGGAATCCTGAGCCGGTTGCAGAAGATGGACGATGTCCAATTGCAGCTCCTCGTCAGTGGCATGCATCTGCTGCCTAGATTTGGCGAAACATGGCGCCTGATCGAGGCCGACGGCTTTCCGATTGCTGCCAAGATCGATCTGCAACTCGGCGACGATCGCGCGGAAACAGTCGCACGGGGTACCGGCATTGGCGTCATCGGCTTCACCGATGCGCTGTCAAAGCTCGCTCCCGAGATGCTGGTTCTATTGGGGGACCGCTTTGAAATTCTCTCGGCAGCGGTAGCAGCCACTCTTCTGAACATTCCTATCGCCCATATCCACGGCGGTGAAGTCACAGAAGGCGCATTTGACGACGCAATCCGTCACGCCCTGACCAAGATGGCTTGTGTGCATTTTGTCGCTGCGGAGCCCTATCGACGCCGCGTCGTTCAAATGGGGGAACATCCGGATTTCGTTTTCAATGTGGGCGCCCCCGGGCTGGATCAAGCTGACGTCGCGCCCAGGCTCAGTCAGCCTGAGCTCTATTCAGCGCTCGGAATCAGCGGCCCGGAAAGATTTCTGCTGATTACCATGCATCCCACGACCGCTCAGCCTGAAACCGATGCAAAGACGGTCGAGGCCCTGCTGGGGGCACTCGCACAGATCGAGGACCGCACCCTGATCTTTACCGGGGTCAATGCCGACCCCGGTTACCGGACGATCGACGACGCCATCCGCAGTTTCGTCGCAGCCCGCTCCGGCTACGCCTACCTTTTCACCTCGCTTGGCAGCGAACGTTACTGGGCAGCACTTCGGCTTGCAGACGCCGTCATCGGCAATTCATCCAGCGGCATCCTGGAAGCTCCTGCCGTGGGCACACCCTCGGTGAATATCGGCGACCGTCAACTTGGCCGTCTCCGGGCAGCTTCCGTCATCGACTGTGCGATCGATGAGGCCGCTATTCTTGCGTCAATCGAAAACATCCTCGCCGGCCATTTCCATCCAGACGCATCTGTCGAACCTCCTTACGGTCGCAGCGGCGCATCCGAGAAGATTTCGCAAAACCTTCGAAAAATTGACCTATCGCGCGCCTTTCCCAAGCACTTCTATGATTTGGCCGAGCGATGAGAGAGCCACTGAAACCACCTAGGCAATTCACACGCCGTTGACTCTGGTTTCCAAGACAATATGAGCCATTTCATTGGACGGCTCGCAAACAGGCTGAGCGAAATATGCTGAACGTATTCGCTGCTGGCAGAGGCAAGATCGCCTGACGCCATCGCGCGATTTTGTGGCACATACTCGTCAAGAGCATTACCGGCAGTGCTTCTTGAGTCGTTATGAAAACGCATGCGACGCGCTTGATGAACCCTTCACAGGTTCCTGGGACTTCGAGCCGCGCTCTTGTAAGCAGGAGCTGCAATTGCAATTAAATGCCCAGTTTGATACATGGCCAACTGATGGTCACGTGACCGTAATCTCAGCAAAATAGCGGATGCACATGAAAGTTCTGGTAACCGGCAGTTCCGGTTTTATCGGCCAAGCATTGGTGCGCCGATTGCGAGTTGCAGGGCACCATGTGACCGGGCTGGACAAGCGTCCGAGCGCCATGACGGAGTACGCCTGCGACATCCTTGACACCGCACAACTGGCTCATGCCGTAGCAAGCTGTTCGCCCGACGCAGTCGTACACCTAGCGGCACGTATCGACCTTGACGAAAAGGTCAATCTCTCAGGGTATGCAGCCAATATCGAAGGCGTCCAGAATCTGATCGAAGCAGTTCGATCAACACCATCGATCCAGCGCGTGATCTGGACGTCATCGCAACTGGTTTGTCGCGTTGGTTACGTTCCGCGTGACGACACCGACTACAATGCCGATACGCTTTACGGCCAGAGCAAGGTTCTTACCGAAAAGCTCGTCCGCGACACCGACGGAGCAGGACGTGAATGGGCGCTGGCCCGTCCGACCACCGTGTGGGGACCGGGCATGAGTGCACACTATCAACGATTTCTCCGTATGATCGAGCGAGGACATTATTTTCACATCGGCCATGCGCCACTGTGGAAGTCCTACAGTTACGTCGAGAACATCGCTCTGCAATATGAGCGGATGCTCGGAGCGTCAAAGGATGCCGTTCATCGCAAAACGTTTTATCTGGCCGATTATGAACCTATCGATCTACTTGCCTGGAGTGATGCTTTTCAACAGGCCTTCGGATCGCCCCCGATCCGGCACATGCCGCTCGCTATAGCAAAGATACTGGCTCGAAGCGGCGATATCGTGAATGCGGTGGGCGTGCGGAAATTTCCGTTCAATTCGTTTCGTCTGAATAACGTACTCACGCAATACCAGTTCGATCTCACACCAACGCGAGCGGTCTGTGGTCCACTGCCATATACCATGGAGCAAGGCGTCACCGAGACGGCCTCCTGGCTTCGCAACATTCCCGCGACCTGAGCGGTCGCGAGGTTGCTAACTTTCAGACCTGCTCGCGGTCCATCTTCCGACTGGTGATATCGAGCACCAATCCCGTAGCTAGGACGGCAAGCAGCACCAGCGCTGAATTTGCGATACCGAGTGGCGCCTGGATCGGGCTAAGAAAAATGCTCGCAAGAATGAAAGCTAGCAGCAATTGTGGCGTGACGAGCGTCGAAGTCCTGCTGCCAGCGGCACTCCAGCCCGCAACTGCACCCCATATCAGAGCATAAATCACCGCACCAACCAAGCCGAAGTCGATAAATGCTGCCGCCCATATAGTCGGAAAGAACCCTTTGATTTCCGCGGCGTTCAGCTGCGTGCTCATCCGAGAAAGAGCATCGCTTTGCGGATAGAAAACGCGCAACACAGGTGAAAGGACACCGATCTCGTATACCCCCCAATGAGGGGTAAATAGCTCCCTCTCACGCCACGTCACGTCGATGATACGAACGCCATGAGTGAGATAGAAGTAAGTGTTAAGAAGGCTTCTCGCCGCAGAAGGGGACAGCCACCCAGAATCAATGGCCATCATGACATATCCTCGCGGGGTCACGTGCCACGACTGCTTCATGGCTGCGAGCGTTTCACCTACTTTAGCTGTCTCAATGACCACTCCAGGTTTGATCTGAGCTGCCATTCTTCCGAATTCAACACCCTCCACTTTCCCGACGCCCGACGATAGCGTGTTGCTGTCACGCATTCGCTTCTGCAGCTCACCGATGAGACTGGACGCCTGTAAGCAGTAGGCCTGCCGGGTCGACCACATGGCCATCGAATACGCGGCAAACAACACGAAAACGATCACCAACTTCAGAAGAAGACGATGCCGCGTCGGGAACATCTTCCGTCCCTGCCGATAACGTACCAGCATTGCAGACACAATCATCGCAATCAGAAGCAAAATTGGCATACGGCCCGAATAAAGCAACGCATAGCCAATAGGACAAACAACGGAGAGCTGCGTCAGAACTGCGGCCCATCCTCTGATTTCTTCAGCCTTCAAGACAAGTAGCGCCAGCGAAACATAGCCGAAGGAAAAAAATAGATAGCCGAAATAGAGCGCGGGCGTCCGTTTGACCTCGATAAGATCGACAAGATCTGGCGCACAACGGAGCAGCTCCGCATATTGCGCACCGCCAACACCACTGAGAACCAGGCGGTCCAGCGCAATCAAACCGATGCCACAGATACCGGCAATCGAAATCAAGGCCGCAACGGTGTTCAGGAGGCGCGCGGACGGCGGAGAACGATCTGATCGGTCAGCCCCACTGAAAGCGAAAGCCCAGGCACCTCCCTGATATGCACCCATGAACAGCAAAGTGCCTGCACCGACCAGGCACAGGACCGCCAGAGACGGTTGCGTTGCGTAATCGATCGGGCCGACTGCGACCGCAACAAGTATGAAACACCAGATTGTCGCGAGAAGCACCAGAGGCGATGAAACAATACGATTCATGTGAATTGCATCCGGTTTTCTAGAAGCAAGGCCGACATTCGCTCGATACCAATGCTTATCGCGCCCGAAAATACAAAGGATCGCTCAGCGGCACTTTGCCCCAGAAAAATCCAGTTCACGGATAGTCTCTGCCCAAACTTTCGGAGCGATCGAAGCTGCGTGCTCATGAGAAGGCGCTTTGCATTCTGATTCGACGCCAAGCCAGTATCGCCAGCAAAAGAAACAGAGTGCCGCTGGCAGCAACGCCGGCCCAGGCGGCACCATATATTCCAAACAACGGCGTTAAAAGAAAGTTGAGCGCAATTGACACCAATGCGGCTCCAAGATTGCAGCAAAGTAAAGCTCGGTCGGATCTTGCTGCATAAAGCGCATAGGACGGCACATCCGCAAGCATACGCAAAAATACGCCCGGCAGCATTATATAAAAAACCCAAACTTCCGACGCGTAGACAGTGAGACCGAGCGCAGCCAACATGGGCTGCATGAGCAGACCGGCAAAAAAAACGACGCTCGATGTGAGTGCCAATAGCGACCAAAAAAATGTCCATAGGGTCGCGCGATAGGCCCCTACGCTTTCGGAAAAGCCTGCAATTACTTTTGCCAAGAATTGATGCGACACCGATGTGCCCAAAGACAGCGCGCCGATTAATATCGTCGAATAGAATGTGTAGATGCCGAGCCCATCACGCCCCACGAACCGTTCGATGGCAAACCGATCGACATATGAGATGATCAGCGCGCTTAACGAAGTCACCATAAAGGGGCGTGCGGTGCGAAGGCCAGCTGAAACTACACGCCAGTCTGGCCGATACCCACGCAAATCTCGCCATGGCAAGTCGCGCATCGAAAATGCCGAGAACGCGATCGCCAAAACGCCCCCAAGCAACCACCAGAAGAATACCGTTTCCAGCGTACGCATCGATGGTGATCCGAGCATGAGCGCCGTGATCACATAAACCCAGATACCGCCGCGAAGAAATATACCAACATAGGCCCGGACGGGCCGAGATGTGATGACAAGAATCCTCGTTGCCTCGAGCGAAATATGCTCGACGATCAAGATGGCCAGAAACCATAAGGCCAGGCTGGCGGAGAAAACGCCGATTACGACTCCAGTTATGACAAGGAAAGCTACGGCGAGCCACGCGGCGACGGTCAACACGAACTGATCTGCGATGATCCGTGTTCGTTGAGTCGGCGTAGCGGGCACGATTTCTCGAAGTGTATACGAATAAAACTCCAAGCCTATTGTCAGTAAGGCGAAAGCCAATACCGCGGTCAGCAGGCCATACTGCCCTACTTCCGCCGGCGTGAGCATTCGTGCAAGCAATAAAGAAAGAAGAAAGCGGCTCGCAAGAGTCAGCAAACGCAAAAACACGGCAGCCGCGGTCCCTGCGACCGCTTCGCGCTTTAAAAGCTCAGCCAGACGGTTTCGCATTCCGCTTCACCAATAGGCTGACACAATGGTGCAAATATAGCAGCTTTCTTTCACGGTTTAAGACGCTGTCTGGCTGGCTTTGAAAAACCGCGGCAAGTAACTGTTCAGCGAGCGAGCGAGCCCATCAACGGATGCCCGCGCCGTAGGGACACTGGCATCAAACCCGCGCCAACCAAAATAGTCTCCCTCAACGCTGATGGATACCAAGTGTCCGATAATGTCCTGGCGCACCTTGGCAACATCTTCGACCGGCTTGATACTCTTCAACCTCTCCGCGACAGACGAAATCTCATCCACAGTCCGAACATGAATAAAATGCTCCGCGGTTGCGTAATACGGATCCGTGGCGATCGATCGAAGCCCCGCGAGCGCAGCCTGGAAGCCAATCGTCCCGGTAAACGTCACTGAAACAGTGCACTTAGCGATCAGCAAGTTTGCCGGCACATCATATGGCACCAACGTCACGTGCGGATGATCCGACAATCTGTCGAACAACTCACGCTGTCGAAATCCGAATTGCAGAGGATGATCCTTGACGAAGACGCGATAGCCAGCGTCGCCAAGCACGTTGCAATAGCGAACGATCACATCGTCGTGCGCCAGCATCTCGGAAGAAGCCAGCCAATAATCCATGGACGCTTCCGGAAACAGCTGCAGTCCGAGAAAAACTCGGTGCTGGCTATCGGTCTCGTTCAGGCGGGTCTCCCAGTCTCGATCAACGAGATTGAGGACATTCACATCGCCGACCCTGACCTTGTGCTTAAGCCGCTTTAGCGCATCGAGATAATGCAGATTGTAGCGATCGCGCTTGAGGAACCGGCAAAGATTGAAAAACGCGCCGCGCAATTCATAGTAGCCAAAAATGCGCCAAAATCGCATCACCGAAAAGCGCTTTGCATCGCGCACATAAGCAGGCGCGAAATCCGGCTTGCAAAGCAGATCTATCGCAGCATCGATATCACGCTGCGCTGGCTCCCGAAGACGGATCGGCTTGCCACGCCTCATGAGCATGACCTCATCCGGAAGGATCGAGGTTGTCATTTCCAGAAAGTCGATTTCGCGCGCTCGCGCGGTTCGCTCCATCACGTCCATGACATAGCGATCAATTGTGAATGTCATGATGAGATCGGGCTTCAGCTCATCAAAGGCACTTTCAATGGCCTGCGTCATGGCACCGATCATGCGTAGGGCCAACTGGCGGTCCAGACTTCGCAATACGCGGCAGCGAAGAACTATATCGGCACAGCCATCTTCGCCAAAGCGATTGAGCGCAATTTCCGCGGCATCGGCTCTAGCTAGGAAACCATAGAAGCGATCGACCAGCGATACGTCGCCATCGTCGCGCATATCGCTTAAGACCGTCACGTCGGCGACGTTGATCTGCGAGCCCAGATATTTCCACCACGCCGTCGTGTTGTGGATCGTAAAAAAAATGAGGCGAGGCATCAGTTTTGATTCACGTTTGTGCGCTCACCAGCGGCCAGGAACGGACTGCTGGGCAGGTTGATGCAACGCTCGTACATGTCTTCTGCGACGGTCAACACGGAGCGCGGGCATCCCTGATACATCGGAAGCAAATGCATCGGCTTCCAAAGTGGGCGCGCATGGATACCCCGCGCATGAAACGCCGCGAGCAATTCGTCGCGCTTGGAGGTCCATTCCTCACCGACGATCAGCGCATTGAGCCAGTAATTGCTCCTCGCGCCGTCCGGCTCCCGAAAGATGCGAGCATTCGGCATATTCGCGAAGACATCGAGATAGCGCGCCGCCAATTCCCTCTTGGCGTCCACCATTCCCGACAATCTTTCCATCTGGCCGCAGCCAAGCGCGGCATTGATGTTCGGCAGACGATAATTGTACGCCACCTCGTCGTGATCAAAGGCCCAGGCATGCGCCATCTTCGCCGTCGACGTGAAATGTCGGGCGTGCCGTGCAAATGCGTCGTCATTGGTCAGGATCATGCCGCCGCCGCCGGTCGTGATGATCTTGTTGCCGTTGAAACTCAAGACCGCCGAATGACCGAAGGTGCCGCACGACACGCCGTTCCAACTCGATCCGAGTGACTCCGTTGCATCTTCCACAACCACAAGACCGAAGCGCGTCGCCACTTCCGTCAAACGGGCCATATCGACCGGATGTCCGAACACATGCACTGGAACGATCGCGCTGATGCGCCGGCCGGTCTGCCTGTTGATCGTCTCGCCATTCTTGCGAACGGCGATTTCGCTCAGATGCACATCGAGCGCAGCAGGATCGACGCCCAGTGTGTCCCAAGTCGAGTCAATGAAATGCGGGATGGCGCCGGCGTGGCTGACTGCGTTCGCGGTTGCGACAAAAGTGGCCGCGGGCAGCAAAATCTCGTCATTGGCTCGCACGCCTTCAAGCAGTAACGCCGCGTGCAAAGCCGCTGTTCCGTTGACGATGGCAACCGCATGGCGGACGCCCGTTGCTGCAGCGACCATCTCTTCGAATCGAGTTACATATTTGCCGGCTGTCGAGACCCAATTGGTATCGATACAATCGACAACCAACTCGCGCTCTCGCGCGCCAAGCCGAGGCTCATGCAACGCTACAGGGCGAACGGCATCGACAAGCACCTTGTCAACCGCATCGAGGATCGCCTCCATGGCGAAATCCGAGGAGCCATCGGAAAGCACTGACGAGCTACTCACTGGCGAACGACTCATGGCCTTCACAGCGCGTAAGTGTTCGCGCGATAGCGCGACAGGTTCTCGTCTTTCGTAAACCACGAGATTGTTTCCGCCAGGCCCTTGCGCAATCCCTCGATCCCCCCGAAGCGCGGCGACCAGTCCAGCAATTCCTTGGCCTTGGTATTGCTTGCCCAGAGTCGGTCGACTTCACTGCGCTCCGGTCGAACGCGGACATCGTCATGCTCGATCGAGACCTCGACACCCATGAGTTCCGCAATCATCTTCACGGTATCGCCGACTGAAATCTCGAATGCGCTTCCGACATTGATGACTTCACCGACGCCAGCCTTGCTCTCGAGAGCGGCGACGAAGCCACCGACGGTGTCGGCCACGAAGTTGAAATCGCGGGTTGGATGGATACTACCAAGCCGGATCGCGCGCTTTCCGGCCGCGATCTGGGTGATGATGGTCGGAATGACAGCGCGAGTGGATTGACGAGGACCATAGGTGTTGAACGGCCGCAAAACAGTGACCGGCATACCGAAGGAACGCTCGAATGACAGCGCAAGCTGGTCGGCACCGATTTTAGTGGCCGAATAAGGCGACTGCCCCTGGAGCCGATGTTCTTCAGTGATTGGAACGAACTGCGCCGTTCCATAGACTTCGCTTGTCGATGTCTGCACGATCCGCGACACATTGAAATCACGCGCGGCCTGAAGCACGTTAAGCGTGCCAGTGATGTTGGTTTCGACATACGTATCCGGCGAGTGATACGAATACGGGATCGCGATCAGCGCAGCGAGATGGAGCACGGAATCGCAGCCCTTCATCGCGGCGCGCACCCCGTTAGGATCTCTAATGTCGCCGGCAAAAACGTCGAGCTGTTTTTGAACATCGGCTGGCAACGTATCGAGCCAGCCATGAGAACCCATGCTGTTATAATGCACGAAGGCTCGTACGCTGTAATTTCGGCGCACCAATTCTTCCGCCAGATGCGATCCGATAAATCCTCCAGCACCTGTCAGCAATACTTTTTGCAAGATTCTCACGTCCTTAGCAGGGCCGAACAGTTCGGCGCGTCGTGGCCACTTTTAACACCTCCGCATCCATAGACCAGATAGAACGCGGCAGAAATCGAGATGAGCTGTATATGAAACCGATCTGCAGGAACAAGCCGCCATTGCCAGGTTTCCCGGACATTTGCCCGTGCGGGAAGCCAGGTAATCGTGTGAACTCGTTGATTTTTCAAATATTGATGGCCATCGCGCTCGCCTATTGCCCCTGACCTGGTTGCGACATCGGCCGACAACGCACGCTTCTCACCCAAGAAGGTTCGGGAACACGGGTGCTGGTAGCAAATTGGCCGCAGTTGCCACGAAAACATTACCATTATCGCGTCAATTGAGCGCTTTCTTTACATCGACCTCACTGATAGTACGACGACATCCACCGAATGACGAAAAGCCGCTATGGCCGGATCGACCAATGCCCGGCATGGCCAGCGTCCTCAATTGAATGTCATTTATGAGCAATGCTAAGCGCGTCCTGGTGACGGGAGCCGGCGGCTTTGTCGGCCGGCACGTGGTGACCTATCTCGCCTCATCTGGATTTGAAGTCGTTGCTGCATCGCGTGCGCCGTATGTTTGCGACCGCGCAAATGTGACGCATGTTCTGCTCCCAGACCTCTCGGAACCCGTCGATTGGTCACCACTGTTACAAAACTGTCATGCCGTCGTGCATCTCGCAGGAATCGCCCACAAACAGGTTCCAGACGAAATGCACGACCTGGTGAACCATCGCGCAACCGCCGCGCTTGCGGACGCCGCTGTAGCGTGCGGGGTCGATCATCTTATTTTCGTATCGTCCATCGCAGCCCAATGCGGACCATTTTCTTATAATGTCCAGCAGGAAAGCGATACCCCGCAGCCGCTGAACGCATATGGTAGATCGAAACTCGCCGCCGAAACCGCTGTGCGATTGTCCGGAGCCGTGTTCACGATCCTAAGGCCTGTCGCAATTCACGGTGAAGGCGAAAAGGGTAACTTTGCAATCGTTCAGAAATTCTCACGATCCTTCCTGCCCCTCCCGTTTGGGAAGTTGACAAATTTACGATCTGTTCTCTCGATCAACAATTTCTGCTCAGTAATCGGGATGGCTTTGACCAATCCCAGAACCAGGATGGAAACATTCGTGGTTGCGGATCCCACGCCCGTCACTGTCGGGGACGTGGTCGCGCGCTATCGCGCTAACCTCGGCCGATCACCAGGCCTTTTGCCGATACCGAGCAAGTGGCTGGAATATTCACTTATCGCGCTCGGTCAGCGCGCGCTGTGGGAACGACTTGGGTGCCCCCTTGTGGTCAAGCCAGCCAAACTGATCGAAGCGGGCTGGGTCCCGCCCGAAACGTTTTAAACGTTACCTCTTGTCGGCCTTTCTTTCTCGGAACAAAGTTGAGGCTGGCCACAAGAGTTTAACCACCGTTCGACGCCCGGCTGCGGAGTTGATTGAATGCCTTTTCCCCCCGCCTCCTCTGCCCTCTCCCGTTTCACCGTCCTCGACCTCACCCGCATCCGTTCCGGCCCCACCTGCGTCCGCCAACTCGCGGATTGGGGCGCCAACGTCATCAAGATCGACGCGCTGAGCGAGGATGCCGGTTCCGAGCAACCAGGCGGTCCGCGGCAGGGATCCGACTTTCAGAACCTGCACCGCAACAAGCGGGCAATGACCCTCAATTTGAAAGACCCGCGCGGCCTCGCAGTGTTCAAGCGCCTGGTCGAGAAGGCAGATGTCATCGTCGAAAACTTCCGCCCCGACGTCAAAGCCCGGCTCGGCATCGATTACGAGAGCCTCAAAGCCATCAATCCCGGCATCGTCTATGGTAGCATTTCCGGCTTCGGCCAGGACGGCCCCTATCACAAGCGGCCGGGCTTCGATCAGATCGCCCAGGGCATGGGCGGGCTGATGTCGATCACCGGGGCGCCCGGCCAGGGCCCGATGCGGGTGGGCATTCCCGTTGCCGACCTCACCGCAGGCCTGTTCTGTGCCACCGGCATCCTCACAGCGCTGCTGGAGCGCGACGTATCCGGCCAGGGCCAGTGGGTACAGACCTCGCTGCTGCAGGCCCAGGTGTTCATGCTGGATTTCCAGGCCTCGCGCTGGCTGATGGAAGGCGAGGTGCCACAGCAGGCCGGCAACAATCACCCGACCAGCATCCCGACCGGGGTGTTCAAGACATCGGACGGCTACATCAATATCGCCACAACCGGCGGCAAGATCTGGGAGCGATGCGCCCAGGCTGTCGGCGCGCCGGAATTGATCACCAATCCGGATTACGCGACTGGCCCTGCCCGCTCCAAAAATCGCGATGCGCTGAATGCCGAGATCGAGCGTCACACTGTGCAGAACTCCACGAACCACTGGGTGGAGACGCTGAACGCCGCCGGCGTGCCCTGCGGGCCGATCTACACCATCGACCAGATGTTTGACGACGCACAGGTCAAGCATCTCGGCCTGGCGCAGGACGTACCGAACGACCAGAATCGCAAGATCACATTGGTCAGCCAGCCGTTCACGCTGTCGCGCACGCCAAGCAGGATGGCCGCACGGCCGCCTGAGTTCGGTGAGAACACTGACGACGTCCTCGCCGAATTCGGTTTCAGCGCGGATGAAATCTCCGCGCTGCGTGAGGCCAAGGTGGTCTGAAGCCGCCTATCCCGCTGCACTCGCCGGCCGCAGCATGCGGCCGACGCCCGTGAAGATGCGATCGATCACCGGCCAGAACAGCAGCGTGATGGCCAGCGTCGTGATGGTGCCCACCAGCCCGTTGGACCAGAACACACCAAGACTGCCACCGGAGCCTATCATGGCGAGGCGGAACGCGTCCTCGGCGCGGCTGCCGAGCACCAGCGCCAGCGTGAAGGGCGCCAGCGGGATGCCGATCTTCTTGAACACGTAGCCGACCACGCCAAAACCCAGCATCAGCCAGATGTCGAACATGGCGTTCTGGATCGCATAGGCGCCGATGGCGCAGGACACGACGATCATCGGCGCCACGGCCGCGAATGGCACGCGGAGGATTGAGGCGAAGATGGGGACGGTGGACAGCACGAGAATAAGCCCCACTACGTTGCCGAGATACATCGAGGCGATCAGGCCCCAGACGAAATCCTTGTGCTCGACGAACAGCAGCGGGCCGGGATTGAGGCCCCAGACCATCAGACCGCCGAGCAGGATCGCGGCGGTGCCGGAACCGGGAATGCCGAGGGCCAGCATGGGCAACAGCGCCGCGGTGCCGGAGGCATGCGCCGCGGTTTCCGGGGCGAACACGCCCTCGATACGGCCTTTGCCAAAGCCCTCGGAGTCCTTCGAGAACCGCTTGGCGAGATTATAGCCCATGAAGGACGCGGCGATGGCGCCGCCCGGCGTGATGCCGAGCCAGCAACCGATCACCGACGAGCGCAGCAGCGTCGCCCAGTAGCGCGGCAGATCGGTCCAGACCGCCCAGATGGTGCGCAGATTGATCTTTGCCGCATGGCCGCGCAGCGCGAGGCGCTCTTCCATGGTCAGCAGGATTTCGCTGATGCCGAACAAGCCGATGACGGCGACGAGGAAATTGATGCCACGCAACAGATCCGGCGAGCCGAAAGTCATGCGCAGATTGCCGGACACGGTATCCATGCCGATGCCGGCAATCAGCAAACCAAGCGCCATGGAAATGACCGTCTTGTGCTTGGCTTCGCGGCCCAGGCCGACGAAGGAGCAGAAGGTCAGGAGATAGACCGCGAAGAATTCAGGCGGGCCGAATTTCAGCGCAAAAGTGGAGATCATCGGCGCAAGGAAGGTGATCAGCATCACGGCGACCAGCGAGCCGATAAAGGAAGACGTGAAGGCCGCCGTCAGCGCTTCGGCGGCCCTGCCCTGTTGCGCCATGGGATAGCCGTCGAAGGTCGTCGCAACAGACCACGCTTCGCCCGGAATATTGAACAGGATCGACGTGATGGCGCCGCCGAACAGCGCGCCCCAATAGATGCAGGACAGCATCACGATGGCCGAGGTCGGGTCCATCGAGAAGGTGAGCGGCAGCAGGATGGCGACGCCGTTGGGGCCGCCGAGGCCGGGCAGAACGCCGACAAAGATGCCGAGCACGAGGCCGAACATCATCAGCGCCAGAATTTTCCAGGTGAGCAGCACGGCAAAGCCGTGCATCAGGAGACCAAGAGCTTCCATGTCGGCCTCCTATCGTCCCAAGGCCCGCTCGAGCGGACCTTTCGGCATGATCACATCGAACGCGACATCGAAGGTCACGAACATGATGGCGGTGAAAACGATGGCGGTGACGAGCGATTTCCACCATGCGATCTTGCCGATAAAGCGCATGAAGCCCGCGATCAGAACGAAGCTGGCCACATAGATGCCAAGCAGCTGGGTCGCGAGGCAGAACGCTGCCGTTGGCACGAAGACCAGCATCACGCGCCGCAACTGTGCGCGGGTGACAAAAGTCTCCGTCTTCGCGTCAGCGGACAAGAGTGCTGCAATCAGACCATAGAGGCTGGCACCGCCAAGGATCACAGAGAGATAGAATGGAAAATAGCCCGGTTGCGGGCCGGTGGAATCCCACTCGATGCCGGTCTGCCAGTTGTCGTAGGCGAGCAGCGCCGCAAGTGCGAGCAGCAGCAGCGAAACAACGATCTCGATGGTGCGGCGACTTACAACAGATGGTGATGCGTCGTCGGGTGCAGTCGGATCGTCGACGACGATTTCAAGGTCGGTGTTGGACATGGACAAGCTTCTATCGATTGAGAGAGGCACACGAACCATGCGCCCAAAAGCATGTCATCACCCGCGCAAACGGGCGATCCAGTAGACGCCAATGCCAGTGTGATTCAACAGCGCCAGTGTCTACTGGATGCCCCGCTTTCGCGGGGCATGACAGTGAGAGACTTATTTCGCGACGAACCCTGCTTCGGTCATCAGCGACTTGTTCAGCGCATCATCCTCTTCGAGAAACTTGGTCATCGCCTCGCCCTTGAGAAACACCGGCTTCAGCGCCTGCTTCTCCATGTAATCCTTGTATTCGGGCGTCTTGGTCACCTTCTCGGCGAGATCGACATAGAAGGCCTGCTGCTCCTTGGTCACCTTGCCCGGCAGGAACAGCGCGCGCAGCATCAGATACTGCACGTCGAGTCCTTCTTCCTTGCAGGTCGGAACATCGTTCCACGACTGCGTTTCGGTGACCTTCGTTGTGTAGGAGATCCGCTCCTTGTCGAACACGCAGAGCGCCCGGACCTGACCGGCGCGCCAGACTTCGAGATTTTCGGAGGGATTATTGACGTTGGCTTCGGTGTGCTCGCCAACCAGCTGGGTGGCGGCTTCGCCGCCGGACTTGTAGGGGAGATAGGAGAGCTTGGCGCCGGTCTTCTTTTCCATGAACACCGTGAGTACGTGGTCTTCACGCTTGGAGCCGGTGCCGCCCATCTTGAAGGGCGATGACGCCGCCTTAGCCGCTTCGACGAATTCCTTCACGGTTTTCGGGCCCTTGGCATTGTCCCACAGCACGAACTGGTCCATCGCCACCACCGAGACCGGCGTCAGGTCACGCCAGTTGAACGGGATCTTCGCAGATAGCGGCAACATGTAGATCAGCGAATAGGCGATCAGGACCTTGCTGGGATCGCCGTCGCTGGACTTCATATAGATCAGCGCCTCGCCGCCGGAGGCCGCGCCTTTCAGCGACACCACCACCGGCACCTTGGCCAGATTGTTCTTCTGGATCGCCGCCTGCATCATGCGCGCCATCTGATCGGACGCGCCGCCGGCACCGGCAGCGACCACGATTTCGATGGGTTTTGTTGGCTCCCACGCATAGGCGGGCGAGAGAATGGGGGTAGCAGCCAGCATGGCCGCAAGCGCGGCGGTGGCGCCGATCAACTTGGACATTTGTTTCTTCCCTATGACCCCAAGCGAGCTTTTGGCGCCCGCCTCTTTTGGTTGGTTCTATTCTGAGGGGTATTTTCGGTGACATCAAGCGCGCTGGATGCATAGTCGGCGCGACTTTGGTCAGGGGTCGTTTCCTTCTCCCCGCCTGCGGGGAGAAGGTGGCGTCGCGAAGCGGCGACGGATGAGGGGCTATCCACAAGCTCGGAGCAAATGGAGAGCTCCCTCACCCGATTTCCGCGCGCTCCAATCGACCTCTCCCCGCAAGCGGGGAGAGGTTAAGGAACAGCCGTCTTACTTCCCCTGCCAGTTCGGCTTGCGCTTGTTGAGGAAGGCATCCATGCCCTCGCGAAAATCCGCGCTCATATAGGCCTTGAGCACGAGATCCTGGCCCTCGTCCCGCGTCAGCGTCTTGCGCAGGCGGCGCACGGCTTCCTTGGTGACTTCGAGGGTGATCGGCGCATGGCTCGCCACCAGTTGCGCGAGTTCGAGCGCGCGGCGCTGCAGCGTCTCGACGTCAGGCACGATCTCGTTGATCAGCCCCAGCGCCAGCGCCTCCTCCGCCTCGATCAGGCGGGCAGTGAAGATCATGTCCTTGGTCCGCGCCGGGCCGACCAGCGACATCACGCGGCTGATATTGGACATCGACAGGCAGTTGCCGAGCGTGCGGGCGATCGGGAAGCCCATCCGCGTCGCTGCGGTGCCGATGCGCAGGTCGCAGCAGGCAGCGATGCCCGCGCCGCCGCCGGTGCAGGCGCCGGCGATGGCCGCGATGGTCGGCACGCGGCAGGTTTCCAGCGCGGTGAGCACCCGGTCGATCCGCGCCTCGTAATCGAGCGCGTCCTGAGCGGTCTTGAATTCGCGGAATTGGGAGATGTCGGTGCCCGAGGCAAAGGCCTTGTCGCCGGCGCCGGTCAGGATGATCGCCTTGATGGAGCGATCGTCATTGGCGGCCGTGCAGATCTCCGCCATCCGCTCATACATGGAAAACAGCATGGCATTGCGCGCCTGCGGGCGATTGAAGGTGATCTTGGCGATGCCGTTCTCGACGGAATAGAGCAGGTCTTCGCTGGCAGACGCGGTCATGAGAAATCTTTCGCAAGACGGAATGGAAAAGGGCTGAAGCGAGTATGCTCCAGCCCCCGTAATATTGTTAGGCCGCCGCAGCACAGGCGGCATGCAGCGTCAGGCGCTCGCAGCTTTGGTCATCGGGACGACGCCCTTGCCGGTGAGCACATCCATCGCCGCCATCACGCCACCGGCGCGATGCGGCACGTTGGCGAGTTCGAGGCCCATTTCGACACCGGCCAAGGTGCCCATCAGCATCAGGTCGTTGAAATGGCCGATATGGCCGATGCGGAAGATCTTGCCCTTCCACTTGTTCAGGCCGGTGCCGAGCGACATGTCGAAGTTTTCCAGCACCACTTTGCGGAACGCATCGGCGTCATGGCCTTCCGGCATCAGCACGGCGGTGAGCGCCGGCGAATGGTCCTGCTGGCGAACGGGAACAGTTTCAAGGCCCCAGGCTTTTGCTGCCGCACGTGCAGCGGCACCATGACGCTTGTGGCGGGCGAAGACGTTGTCGAGCCCCTCCTCCTCCAGCATCGCCACGGCTTCCTTCAGCGCATAGAGCAGATTGGTGGCGGGCGTATAGGGCCAGGAGCCGAGCTTGTTGGCCGTGACGATCTCCTGCCAGTCCCAGTACGAGCGGAACGACTGGTTGGCCTTGGAGGCCTCCAGAGCCTTTTCTGAAACGGCGTTGAAGCCGAGGCCCGGCGGCAGCATCAGGCCCTTCTGCGAGCCTGCCACGGACACGTCGATGCCCCAGGCATCGTGTTCATATTCCAACGAGCCGAGGCCCGACACCGTGTCCACCATCAGCAGTGCCGGATGGCTGACGCGATCGAGAATCTTGCGGATATCCAGCGGATAGGTGACGCAGCCTGTGGACGTTTCGTTATGGACGATCATCACAGCTTTGATGGCGTGCGACTTGTCGGCAACCAGACGCTTCTCGATCTCAGTGAGATCAGCGCCATGACGCCAATCGCCCGGCACGAAATCGATATCGAGCTTGAAGCGTTCGGCGAGATTCCGCCACAGCGTGGCGAACTGGCCGGTTTCGGCCATCAGCACCTTGTCGCCCGGCGACAGCGTGTTGACGATCGCCGCTTCCCACGCGCCCGTGCCCGATGACGGATAGATCATCACCGGCTGCTTGGTGCGGAACACCCGCTGCATCGCCGCGAGCACATGCAGCCCGAGTTCAGCGAATTCCGGACCACGATGGTCCAGCGTCGGCATGTCCATGGCCCGCAGCACCCGATCGGGCACATTGGTGGGGCCAGGAATCTGCAGAAAATGCCTTCCGGTATGTACGGTCATGTGACGTTCTCCCCGAGAGTGTTCTGATGCAATGCCCGTGAATTCACCTGTGAAGGACTATGTCCCGGGGATTGGTATACATTATGCCAGACTTTTGTTCGAGTCCGTTTCGGCGGTCGAAGCGACTTTCTCGTCTTGCAGCGCAGCAGAGATTGCTCGCACCGCTTCAGCCGCCACTCCCTTGCCAAGGCCGGACCTCGATGCAAAGACAAACTTTCGTAACATGAGACTCAGGCGATGGCGACAAAGCAGGCCGTGACGACTCGTAGTTCGGCGGCCGATAGCGCTTTGGCCGCCCGGCTTGCTGCCGCAACCACCGGCGACGTTTTTTTCGACGCCTTCAATCGCGGCCGCTACGCCACCGACGCTTCGTTTTATCAGATCATGCCGTTCGGCGTGGTCGTCCCCCGCACCATCGACGAAGCGCTCCGCGCCATGGCGATCTGCCGCGATGATGGCCGCGTGGTCACGCCACGCGGCGGCGGCACCTCGCAATGCGGGCAGACGGTGAATGAAGGCGTCGTCATCGACCTGTCGAAGCATCTCAACAAGCTCATCTCCGTCGATGTCGAGAACCGCACCTGCATCGTCGAGCCCGGCATCGTCCTCGATGACCTCAACCGGCAACTGAAGAAGCACGGGCTGTGGTTTCCCGTCGATGTCTCCACCGCTTCGCGCGCCACCATCGGCGGCATGGCCGGCAACAATAGCTGCGGCGGCCGCTCGTTGCGCTATGGCACCATGCGCGACAACACCATTGCGATGGATGCAGCGCTGGTCGATGGCACGCGACTGCATTTCGGCGAGATCGATCCGAACGACGACGGCCCTGCTCTGTTTCGCGACATGCTGGCGCTTGGCGAGCGCGAGGCGCAGGAGATCGCGGCGCGCTTTCCGCAGGTGCAGCGCCGTGTCGGCGGCTACAATCTCGATGCGCTGGTGCCGCGCAACACGCCGAACAATCTCGCGCATCTGCTTGTCGGATCCGAGGGTACCCTCGCTTTCACCACGCAGGTCGAACTCAAGCTGTGGCCGCTGATCGGCAACAAGGCGCTCGGCGTCTGCCATTTCGGCAGCTTCTATGAAGCGATGGATGCGACCCAGCATCTGGTGAAGCTGAAGCCGATTGCGGTCGAACTGGTCGATCGCACCATGATCGCACTCGGCCGCGACATCGCCATGTTCCAGCCGATCATCAAAAGCGCCGTGCGGGGCGATCCCGATGCACTGCTGATCGTGGAATTCGCTGAAGCGGATCAGGCCACCAATGCCGCCAAGCTGAAGGAGCTTGGCGAGTTGATGAGCGATCTCGGTTTCGGCTGGGACAACCCGCAACGCAAATGGGGCGGCGTGGTCGAGGTGACTGAGCCATCGCTGCAATCCGGCATCGCCGAATTCCGCGCAGCTGGCCTCAATGTGATGATGTCGATGAAGCAGGAGGGCAAACCGGTCTCCTTCATCGAGGACTGTGCCGTGCCGCTGCCGCATCTCGCTGACTACACCGAGCGCCTGCTCGGCGTGTTCGCCAAGCACGGCACCTCCGGCACCATGTATGCGCATGCCTCCGAAGGCTGCCTGCATGTGCGGCCGGTGCTCAACCTGAAGCTCGACAAGGACGTCAAGGCGATGCGCGCCATCGCCGAAGAGGCGTTTGACATGGTGCGCGAATACAAGGGCTCGCATTCCGGCGAACATGGCGACGGCCTCGTGCGCTCGGAATTCCATGCGGAGATGTTCGGCGAGCGCATCATCGCCGGCTTCACCGAGGTGAAGGACCGCTTCGATCCCGGCCGCATCCTCAATCCCGGCAAGATCGTCGATCCGCCGAAGATGGATGACCGCTCGCTGTTCCGCTACACGCCGGATTATCGCATCAGCGCGTTAAAGACCGAACTCGACTGGTCCGCTTATCCAGGCGCCGGCGGCGGTTTCCAGGGCGCGGTCGAGATGTGCAACAACAATGGCACATGCCGGAAGCTCGAAGGCGGCGTGATGTGCCCGTCCTATCGCGCCACGCGCAACGAGAAGGACGTGACCCGCGGCCGCGCCAATACGCTGCGGCTGGCGATCTCCGGGCAGCTCGGCCCGGATGCACTCACCTCCGACGAGATGGCAGAGACGATGAAGCTCTGCGTCTCCTGCAAGGCCTGTCGCCACGAATGCCCCACCGGCGTCGACATGGCGAAGATGAAGATCGAGGTGCTGGCTGCCCGAGCTGCCAAGCATGGCCTGTCGCTCCGTGACCGCCTCGTCGGCTATCTACCGCGCTATGCACCCTTTGCCGCCAAACTCGCGCCGCTGATGAATCTGCGCAACGACCATCCGGTGCTGCGCAGCCTTGTCGAGCGCGTCACCGGTATCAGCGCCAAGCGCAGCCTGCCCGCATGGCGCAGAGACGTTTTTCATCACGACACCGATGTTGTCGGGCCTGTCGATGGCCATGAGGTCGTGCTGTTCGCGGACACCTTCAACCGCGCCTATGAGCGCGAAAATCTCGACGACGCGTTGCTCGTGCTCGTTGCCGGCGGCTATCGCGTGCATCTGCCAAAGCCGGCCGATGGCAACTCTCGTGCCCTCTGCTGTGGGCGCACCTTCCTGTCGGCAGGTCTCGTCGATCAGGCCCGCTCCGAGCTCGATCGTCTCGTCGCCACTTATGCGCCGTTCGCCGCGCGTGGCGTGCCGATCGTCGGGCTGGAACCGAGCTGTCTTCTCACACTTCGCGACGAGCTCCTTTCGCTCCGCGCCGACGACACAGCGAAGAGCATCAGCGCACACGCGATGCTGTTCGAGGAATTTCTCGTCCGCGAGGCCGAAGCCGGCCGGCTGCAATTGCCGCTCAAGCCCATTGCACCGAAGGCGATGATCCACGGCCATTGCCACCAGAAATCCTTCGGCGCGCTCAAGCCCGTAGAGAAAGCGCTGCGCCTTATCCCCGACCTGAACGTCGAGACCATCGAATCGAGTTGCTGCGGCATGGCCGGCGCTTTCGGTTATGGCGCAGATACGTACCAGGCCTCGATCCAGATGGCCGAAGCGTCGCTGCTGCCCGCTGTGCGCAAGGCCGATGCGTCAACGCTCATCGTCGCCGACGGAACATCATGCCGCCATCAAATCGCCGATGGCACGCCACGCGAAGCGCTTCATGTGGCGCGTGTGATGGCCATGAGCCTTGATGGCGAGCCCGCTCCGCTGCAATCTGTCTCTCTCAATTGAAGGACCACCGCATGCCCGATCTCTCGCTCGATGTTGCCCGCAAGATTCTCGATGCCGCCCTCGCCAAGGTGATCGAGATGAAGCTGAAGCCGATGTGCATCACGGTGCTCGATGCGCGCGGTTGCGTGAAGGCATCGATCGCGCAGGATGGCACCAGCCTGATGCGCGGCGAAGTTGCCCATGGCAAGGCCTATGGTGCGCTCGCAATGGGGCTCGGCTCGCGTGCACTATTCAAGCGCGCCGAGGAGCAGCCCTTCTTCATCGACGCCGTAAACACCATGGCGCGTGGTGCGCTGATTCCTGTGCCCGGCGGCGTGCTGATCCAGGATCAGTCCGGCGGCCTGCTCGGCGCCATCGGCATTTCCGGTGACACCTCCGACAATGACGAAATCGCCTGCGTCGCCGCCATCGAGGCCGCCGGCCTCAAGGCATCGACGGGCTAGGACGCGTCACTAATTGGCCCGGCCACCGCATACCCCGCCGGACGACAGCGCGCTGCAGCCGCTGATCGACCGCATCGGTGCGGATCACGTCAGGAAACGGCTGGAGATCGAGACCCATCGCGATCACCAGCTGTTCGGCCAGGGTCGCCTGTTCTTCAATCTGGAGAACTGGCTCACCGCGCCATTGATCGTCCGTCCCGGACTGAAGCTGCTCGGCCTCTATGAGCGTGCGCGGCGCGAAGCCGATCATGTGACCGTGCGCGAGAATGTGGTGACCTCGCCTCACCTGCCCAAGGCCTTTGATGGCTTCACCATCCTGCATATCAGCGATCTGCATGTCGATCTGAGCGAAAATGCCCTCAAGCACCTGATCTCTTTTGTCGGCGGCCTCAGCTACGACATCTGCGTGCTCACCGGCGACTATCGCGGCAAGACCTTCGGCCCCTATCAGCGCGCCATTGATGGCATGGGCGAGCTTCGCGCCAAGCTGCGCGACCCGCTTTTTTGCGTTCTCGGCAATCACGACACCATTCGCCTTACGCCCGCATTCGAGGCGATGGGCATTCGCATGATGTTCAACGAAGTCGAGACGATCACCCGCGGCGATGCGAGAATCTACCTTGCCGGCGTCGATGACCCCCACTTCTATCTCGCCGACGACATCCCGAAAGTCGCAGCGCAGATTCCAAAGGATTCGTTCTCGATCCTGCTGTCGCATACGCCGGAGACCTACAAGGAGGCGGCAGAGCACGGCTTCGACTTCATGCTGAGCGGCCATACCCATGGCGGCCAGCTCTGCCTGCCCGGCGGCTACGCCATCAAGCTGGAAGCCGTGCTGCCGCGGCATATGGGCAACGGCGCGTGGCGCTATGAACATCTCCTCGGCTACACCTCGGTCGGCGTTGGCACGAGCCTGTTGCCGGTGCGCCTCAACTGTCCGCCAGAAGTGACCCTGCATCGCATGACATGCGCAGCGCCGTAACCGTTATTCGGTCACGGCAACCACAGAATGCGGAAGCATTTACCTGCCATTAAGCATAAACATGGACTGTGAGCCTGAAGACTAACTTATTGGATGGCTCACATGATCTCATTCAACCAGGTTTTTCGTCTCGTCAGCCTGCCGATTGCCGGCAGTGTATTCCTCCTCGCCGTTCAGCTTTCGACCGGCATGGGATTGCGCTAGCGCCGCGATGGCGCGGCCTCCCCGATGTCACTTGCCGGGCCACACCGGTTTGCGCTTCTCCGCAAAGGCCTTGAGGCCTTCCTTCGCATCTTCCGTCATCGAGAGAATCGAGATCTGGCTCTCCAGATAGGCAATGCTCTCATCGAACGACATCGCGGCAATCGCCCGCATGGCGTATTTGCCGCGTCGAATCGCGGTGGGCGACTTGTCGGTGATGCGCGCAATCAGCCACTCGATCTTGGCATCAAGTTCGGCGGCCGGCACGATGTGGTTGAGCAGGCCCGCATCCTGCGCCGTCCGCGCATCGAACGGCTCGCCCGTGATGCACCATTCGTTGATGAGACGGCGCGGCGCTATGCCCTGCAGCAGCGCCAGCACCTGCATCGGAAACACGCCCACCTTCACCTCGGGCAGGCCGAAGATCGCGGAGTCGGCAGCGACGGCCATGTCGGTCATGCAAAGCAGGCCCATGCCGCCGGCCATGCACACGCCATTGACACGCGCGATCGCAGGCTTGGTGGCGTTCTGCGACAGCCGCATCAAATCCGCGAGATCGCCATTGGGCTTAGAGAAGTCCTGAGCGAAGGCGGAGCCTGAATTAGCCAGGTCAGCACCTGCGCAAAACGCTTTCTCGCCGGCGCCGGTCAGTACGATGGCGCGCACCTCCGCATCATCATGCGCCTTGCGATAGCCGAGCGCGATGCCAGCGATGACATCGGCATTCATCGCATTCCGCTTTTCCGGGCGATTGATGGTGATCCAGAGTGCCGCGCCCTTCTTCTCCAGGATCACGCTGTCATTGGCCATCGGATATGCTCGCTTGGTTGAGTGAGATGGGGTTCGTATAGCCAATCAGATGCGGCGCGCCAAACCCAGCGCATCGCCTGCCTGATTCTCGGCCTCCACGGCGCGCTTGTATCCGTCGCGCTCGCGCAACCGGTGCCAATAGGCCGTCACATTTGGACCGATCTGCGGAGCGAGTCCCACGCGTTCCGCGAGCAGCAGCGCATAGCCAACCGAGATATCGGCGGCCGTGAAGCGGCCAGCACAGATGAATTCCTGCGCGCCCATCAAGGCTTCGATGACCCGCAGCCGCGCGACGAACCATTTCGAGTAATCCTCGGCCACTTGCGGACTGCGTCGCTCCTCCGGCTCGAAGCGCGAATAGCGCAGCACGATGGCTTGCGGGAATGTCAGCGTCGCTTCGCCAAAATGCAGCCAGTTCAAGAACGCGCCGTAGTCCGGCTCATCGACGCCGACCGCCAGAGGCGTCGGGCCATATTTCGTCACGAGATATTGCGCGATGGCGGCGGACTCGGTCATGCGCGTTCCACTGTCCAGCAGAAGTGGAATGGTGCCGAGCGGATTGATACCGAGATATTCCTTTTGATGGACACGCGGCGGGAACGGCAGCATTTTCAGCTCATAATCGAGCCCCAGCTCTTCCAGCGTCCATAGCGGGCGAAACGAGCGCGCGCGGGCGCAGTGATAGAGCGTGATCATGCGACGAAGCCTCCCGAGACTGCTCGGCGATTACCGCCGCTTGCTCGTCAATGAGCGGCAGCAACAGGGCTACGTCAAGGGCACGTGTCACATCGTCTCTGCATAGCGATTGCCGCCGTGGCGATTGATCACGCCCATCACCACGCGCGCATCGCCCAGACTGACCACGACGATATCGCGCGTCGGTTGCCGCACGCGGGGTTGTGCATCTTCGATGACAAGCAGACCGCCGGGATCGTGAACGGCAATATGACCCGGCCGGTGCCACGCCTGCTCGCGCGCCTCGATGAAATCCTCGACGCGCTCAATCGTAAAGACGAGTTGGTCAAACGTCACGGCGTAGCCGAGCTTGGTGAAATGATCGACGATGCTGCTGTCGGAAAAGATCACGAGATCTCGCGCGCTGCTGGCATTCATGAGCCTGCGCCTCGCTACGCCAGTTACTTTGGCAAGCAGGTTCCAATAAAAGCCCATTCGCCGCCAACCCTCCCGCCTGGAATACATCGCATCGGACATGCTACCTATGATAGATAACGGTCACTCGATACCAATGTTCCAAGCGGCGGATCAGAATTTTCGGCTAATTGACCTCTTTATGCGGCATGTCTGGCCGGGCAACGCGCGCCGGCTGCTCGGGACGCAGCTCGCGATCTTCCGGCGATATCAGGAC
>JAEXYA010000068.1 GCA_023451825.1 Pseudomonadota bacterium | reverse complement strand
CGGCTGGTCAAGGTGGGCACGCTGCGCTTTGCCCACCCTACGAGGTCAAGCGTTGAACCACGCCTTCGCATCGCCGGTGAACGCACAATACAGCCCGAGCGCAGTCAAGATGCACGACACGATTTCGATCGCGCTGTCGAATTGCAATCCGTAGACCCCGAGCACCTGCAACAGTGAAAGCACCGAAAAACTCAGCGACACCACCAGCACCCAACGTGGCCAGCTCTTGCGCCGATAGGCAGCGAGCCAGACCAGATAGACGAAGAACAACAGCATGCAGGCCGCCACGAAACTCGCGGCGCCAATCGTACTCTCGGACAGACGCAGATCCGGCGTGCGATCCTGAAAGGCGATCGAGATGCAGTCCAGGATCAGCGACGCATAGAGCAGCACTTCGAAATAGAAGACGTTCTTGGGCAGGTCGGCAGGGACGGTCACGGCTGCGCTCACACGATCATTCCTGCGGGAATTCGAGGCCCATTTCGCGGTAGCGGTTGGGATCTTCACCCCAGTTCTCGCGCACCTTCACGAACAGGAACAGATGCACGGGCACGCCGACGATCTCGGTGATTTCCCGGCGCGCATCGGCGCCGATCGACTTGATGGTGGCGCCGCCCTTGCCCAGCACGATCTTGCGCTGGCTTTCGCGCTCGACAAAGATCGTCTGCTCGATGCGCACGGAATTGTCCTTGCGCTCCTGCCAGCTGTCGGTTTCCACCGTCGACTGATAGGGCAGCTCCTGATGCAGCTGGCGAAAGATCTTTTCGCGGGTGATTTCGGCTGCCAGATGCCGCAGCGGCGCATCCGACATCTGGTCTTCGGGATAGTGATACGGACCTTCCGGCACGTCGGCTGCGAGCCGGCGGCGCAGGTCATCGACGCCGTCGCCGGTCATCGCGGAGATCATAAAAGTCTCGTCGAACTTCAGGCGCGCATTGGCATCGGTCGCGAGCTTCAGCAACCGCTCTTTGGCGACGATGTCGACCTTGTTGATCACCAGGATCTTCGGGTGATTGACCTTGGACAACTGATCGAAGATCGCCTCGGCTTCTTCATTGATGCCGGCCTTCGCATCCAGCAGCACGCAGACGAGATCGGCGTCATGGGCGCCGCTCCACGCGGTCTTCACCATCGCACGGTCGAGCCGGCGTTTTGGCGCAAAGATGCCGGGTGTATCGACGAGAATGATCTGCGCATGATTTTCGATGACGATGCCGCGGATCAGCGCGCGCGTGGTCTGCACTTTTCGCGACACGATGGTGACCTTGGAGCCGACCAGCGCATTGACCAGCGTGGACTTGCCGACATTGGGCGCACCGATCAGCGCAACGAAGCCGCAGCGTGTCTCCTGCGGGCCGCCTTCGGCAGTGTGGTCAACGTCGTCGTTCAAGTCATCATCCTTCAAGATTTCACGCCTTCGCGCTCTAGCATGGCAGTGGCCGCGGCCTTCTCGGCGGCGCGCTTGCTGCCGCCCTCGCCTTCAGCGGATGCGAGCCCGCTCACATCCACCGCGATTTTGAAATGCGGATCGTGATGTGGACCGGAACGGCCGACTTCACGATAGGCCGGCGTCGGCAAGCCGCGGCCCTGCGCCCATTCCTGCAACACGGTCTTCGGATCGCGCAGCGGGCGCACCGGCTTGCGCATGCGCTCCGTCCAGTTGCGCTGCACGAAGGCTTCCGCGGCGGGATAGCCGCCATCGAGGAAGATCGCGCCGATCACCGCTTCACAGATGTCGCCGAGTACCGACTTGCGCAAGCGCTGGCCGACGCCGGCGCCGACCGAGCCAAGCTTGATGCCGTCCTGGAAACCAAGCAGTCGCGCAACATCGGCGCAGGCTTCCTTGCGCACGAGGTCGGCCAGCCGCTTGGACAATTCGCCTTCGTCGCCATTCGGAAAGGCGCGATACAGCATGTCGGAGATCACGAGGCCAAGCACGTGGTCGCCGAGAAATTCCAGGCGCTGATAGCTCTCGCTACGGCTGCGCTGCGACTTCAGCGCCGACACATGCGTGAACGCCGTCTCGAGCAGCTGCGGATCCTTGAAGGCATGACCGATCCGCGTCTCGATTTCAGCGGCCGCAGCCTTGGCCTCGGCACGCGCGCGTTTCTTGCGCTGGGCCGCGGTCTCCTTCGGCGCTTCGGGCATCGGGCTGTGATCGTCGGTGTCCGGCGCTGCCGCGGTCTCGATGGTTTTGGTGTGATCGTCCGTCATCGCACGATGGAGAAAATGCGGCTCCAGCGCACGGCCACCGGCCAACGCCAGATCTGCCAGGCCTGCTCGCCTTCGGCGATCGAGAAGAAGATCATCTGCGCGCGGCCGATCAGATTTTCCGACGGCACGTAACCGACGGCCGACTGCACGCGGCTGTCGGTGGAGTTGTCGCGGTTGTCGCCCATCATGAAGAAGTGGCCAGCCGGCACCTTGTATTCGATGGTGTTGTCGTAGAAGCCGTTATCGACGCAATCGAGCGTTTCATAGCTCACATTGTTCGGCAGCGTTTCCTTCCAGCGCTTCACCCGCGCCGTGGCATCGGAGCCGCACGGATCTTCGCCGACGAAATCGCTCAGCCGCTCGCGCTGCACCGGCTTGCCGTTGATGTGGAGGAGCCCCTCCTTCATCTGCACGGTGTCGCCGGGCATGCCGATGACGCGCTTGATGTAGTCGGTGGTGTCATCCTTGGGCAGGCGGAACACGACCACGTCGCCGCGGGCGGGATCGGAGCCGAAGATGCGGCCGGAGAAGATGTTCGGCGACAGCGGGATCGAGTAATGGCTGTAACCGTAGGAATATTTGGACACGAACAGGTAGTCGCCGACCAGCAGCGTGGCCTTCATCGAGCCCGAGGGGATATTGAACGGCTGAAACAGGAAGGTCCGGATCACCAGCGCGATGAGCAGCGCGTTGATGACGACGCGGACGGTCTCGCCGAAGCCGCTTTCAGTCTTGGTCCCCGAAGTCACGCTCATCGCTTTCCCGATTCCCGCGCCATGGGGCGCAGATGTCCTTAGCATAGTGCGCCAAGACTGGGGCCTGGCAGCTAAAATGCAATAATCTCAATTTGTTACAGCAAAATCCTACGACAGCTTTGGCTTGCGGAGGCTGGAATTTGCGGCGGATCGATCTCTGCGCAGGTTTAAACCGTTGTCGGTAGCGGTGCAATGAATTGCCCCGCGGGGCCGATGCGAGACGGTAGCTTTGGGATGGTATAGCTGTCCGGCTAAGGGCCTAATCGCTATTCGGCGGCCTCTTTGCCCCGCATCTGCCGCGCGGCATTCTGGGCATGTTCATAAGCAGCGAGGTCGCGCTGGAGCAAAATCCGCCCAAACAGGATAAATAGCCCCAAAACAAAGAACGGCCACAACGCCGCAAAAAGCTGGAGATCGGTCATTCCTGGATCCTTCCGAGGATTGCCCTACCTGTGAGATGTATGCCCGCACTGAACAATATGCAAACAACCGATCCGGTCAGGATTGAAAGCAGACCAGTGCCCGAAGGCAATATTCCATAAAAGAACGCCAGACCGGGGCCAATAACGCCCGCCGACAGAAACGCCGCAGCGGTCGTGTTGGCAAAATTTGCGAACAGCTTTGTCCGCTCATTCAAGACGGTTCTGTTCATCAGCGCGCCCGATCCCCAGGGGCGCCATCCTTACACGCCTAAATTGCGCACGCAAATACCGCAAATCTAAGGCTTCGCCACCGCCGAGATGATCACGAAAGCTTGCGCCAACGGCCAGTCGTCGGTGATCGAGAGGTCGATCTGAGGCTCGTGCCCTGCCGGGGTCAGTGCCTGCAAACGCGCCAGTGCGCCGCCGGTCAGTTTCATGGACGGTTTGCCGCCCGGCAGGTTGATCACGCCCATGTCGCGCCACCAGACGCCCTGGCGGATGCCGGTGCCGAGGGCCTTGGACATCGCTTCCTTGGCAGCGAAGCGTTTGGCATAGGTCGCGACCACCATCTTCTCGCTCTTGGCGCGGCGCTGAGCCCTTGCCCGTTCGGCTTCGGTGAAGACGCGGTCGAGAAAGCGGTCGCCGTGACGTTCGATCACTTTGGCGACGCGGGTGATGTCGATCAGGTCGGAGCCGATGCCGATGATCATGCGCTGCCTCGCTTCGCAACGCCCTTGTCCATGGCGGCGCGCATGCGCTTCACGGTTTCGGAGAGGCCGACGAAAAGAGATTCACCGATCATGTAGTAGCCGATATTCAGCTCCATGATTTCCGGCAGCGCCGCGATCGTCTCCGCAGTCGCATAATCGAGGCCGTGGCCGGCATGGACTTCGAGGCCGGCGGATTTCGCCAGTTTCACGCCAGCAACGATGCGCTGCCATTCGCTTTCGGCCTTGATCAATTCACCGTCGGTGATGGCATCGCACCATGCGCCGGTGTGGACCTCGATGACCGGCGCTTTCAGCTTCGCGGCCATCTCGATCTGCTTCGGGTCCGCAGCGATGAACAGCGAGACGCGTACGCCCGCATCGTTGAAGCGCGCAATCGTCGGCTCAAGCGACTCCCGCTGGCCCACCACATCGAGGCCGCCTTCGGTGGTGAGTTCTTCGCGTCGTTCGGGCACCAGGCACACCGCATGCGGCTGCACGCCGAGCGCGATGCGCACCATGTCCGGCGTCGCCGCCATTTCGAAATTCAGCGGTTTTGAAATCTCGGCCTTCAACCGCTCCATATCGGCATCGCGGATATGGCGGCGATCTTCGCGCAGATGCGCGGTGATGCCGTCGGCGCCGGCAGCAATGGCTTCGAGCGCCGCACGCACGGGATCCGGGTGCTTGCCGCCGCGCGCATTACGCAGGGTTGCGACGTGATCGATATTGACGCCAAGGCGGAGAGACGAGGACGGCATGTCAGGCTTTCGCAAGCGGGTGTCGAAGGCCTCTTCTTAGCAATACTGCGTTGTCATGGCGAGGTATTGGCCGCCATGCATGCGCCCAGCCGTAGGGCGGATGAGCCGAGCGTAATCCGCCGGCCGCATCCAAAGCTGAAACTGCGCGGCGGATTACGGCCGTGTTACAGCAGCCCCAATTCGCGCAGCTCGCGACGCATCGGCTCGGGCATGGCCTCGATGCTGGCGGCGGCCTTGCCGAGATCCGGCGGCGCGTCCTTGTCGGTGAGATAGCGCCAGCCCTGGAACGGGCGCAGCGGACGCGGCGCCACCGTCACCGGCTTCGGCTCCATGATCAGCCGGCAGCGATTGATGCCCTCGCCGTCGCGGAACGGCTCGATGGCCAGAATCTTCTCGCGCAACGCGATCTCGCCGCGGATCACCCAATAGAGCGAACCGCCGTCGAGGATCTCGGCATCGCGCTTCGGCACCATGCGGGTGATGTGGATATGCTGCTGCTTCTCGCCACGCGCTTTGGCGGCGCGCATGCGCTCGGCGAGATAGCTCTTGAAATCGGCGATGGACTCGCAGCCGACGGCGAGTTTGACGATATGAAGGGGCATGCCCTCAGTTATCCGCCTGCGGTGCACCCGGCGCAAGCTGGATGGGCGCCGCCGGCGCAGCCGCCTGTGGACGGGGCGCTGCGGGGGCCTCTTTCGGCGCCGCCTGCTTCTTCGGCGCGGCGCGCGGGGCCGCCTTGGCATCCGCAGCAGGCGCGCGGACCGGCGTATCGGTCATGATCGAGATCGGCGGTATCGACGACGATGACGGGAATTCGGCATTGGTCGGCTTGCCCGTGGGCAGCGACGGCGGCAGGCCGGACAGCGACGCGACGCCTGGAACCGGCGACGGCGCAGCAGCGGCGGCCGGCGGCGCGTTCCATGCCGGCGCATATTTCGTCACCATTGTCTCATAGACACGCTCCTCCATATTGGAGGCGATCCGCCGGTGATCGGGAACGGACGGATAGGCAAAGCAGGCCTCGGGCGTACACCGATCGCGCGATTGCAAGACATAAGCAATGAGCCCGTAGCGATCGCGCTCCACCGCATTGCGCAGAGACGCGAGATCGGGCGGTGCCAATCTGTTGGCGCTGCCGACATCACCATAGGAGGTCAACCGGTCCACCAGAGCAGCGCTCGCAGTGACTGCAGCGGCAACCGTGTCCGGCGATGCGTAGAGCGATTTCTCGCAGGCCGCGAGCACCATCTCGCCTGCGAGCTCATCGAGGCAAGACAGTACGGGCAAGGCTGCGGTGACCTGCGGCGCAGGCGCGGCAGCAGCAGGCTTGTCCACATGGTCGGCCTCGCGCAACAACACCGATGCAGCGACACCGATGGCCAGCAATGCGATCAGGCTCAGCACGGCATTGGCGACCGACTTCTCGGCACGCAGCAAGGTCACGAGCAAGACAAGGCCGAACAGCGCGGCAACCGCAAGCGCCAGCCAGATCGGCCACGAAGCCCCACGCAGGAAATGATCGAGCGAGTTCGCCCAGGCCGCATTCATTCAGGAAGTCCCCACGCACTCTTAAACAATGCGGCTGCCATGCACCCGCAATATGCTGTTGTTATGGCGACGATATCCGGCAGAACAAGAGCGGATCGCAGCCGGCGCGATCACTCTTGCTCGAAGCGCGGGATCAGCAGGGTTTCGGCAAGCCCCTCGTCCGTCCATTGGCGGAACGCCGGATTGGCCTGCATGGTGTCCATGTAAGCGCGCGCTTCTGCTGACACGTCGATGGCGTAGATGCGGAAGCGATGCACCACCGGCGCGAACATCGCATCCACCGCGCTGAAAGTGCCGAACAGATACGGGCCGGCCGCGCCATAGCGCTTGCGGCAGTCCGACCAGATTTCCTGGATGCGGGCGATGTTGGCCTTGGCGTCATCCGACAGCGCCTTGGCCTTCACCGGCTGGTGCAGGTTCATGCCGCATTCGTTGCGCAGCGGCATGAAGCCGGAATGCATCTCGGCCGAGACCGAGCGCGCATGGGCGCGATGCGCGACGTCCTGCGGCCATAGTTTCGCATCGGGAAAACGCTCATTCGCATATTCGATGATGGCGAGCGAATCCCACACGGTGACGTCGCCGTCGATCAATGCCGGCACCTTGCCGGACGGCGTGACGTCGAGAATGCGCTGCTTGTCGGCAGCGTCCGTATAGAGCGGGATGAAGATTTCCTCGAACGGGATGCCGGCGCCTTTCAAGGCAACCCACGGGCGCATCGACCATGACGAATAGTTCTTGTTACCGATCACCAGTTTCAAAGCCATCACCCGCTCCTTGCAAGGCGTGCAAAATGCCATGTGCGTGGCCACGCTGCAATCAAGTTGGGCGCAGCTCCCCGTTGCCGCCTGCGATCCGAAGTGGCAGAACCGCTCCTTGAGACATTGGGTGCTGCATGCCGAACTATACCTGGATCGACGCTTTTGCGCTGGGCTTCTTCATTCTCGAATGGGCCGCTTATGCGATCACGCTCGAGCACAGCTCTTATGGCCGCAACAGCCTGTCCGCACGCATGCATGCCTATCGCGAAGTGTGGATGCGCCGGATGCTGGCGCGCGAGGCGCGCATCGTCGATACGCATATCCTGACCTCGCTGCAGAACGGCACCGCCTGGTTCGCCTCCACCACGCTGATCGCCATCGGTGGCGCGCTGGCGCTGCTGCGCGCCACCAATGAGGTGATGCCGATCATGGCCAATCTGCCGATCGGCTTCAATTCATCGGCGGGCTTGTGGGAGGTGAAGTGCTTCGGCCTGATCCTGATCTTCGTCTATGCGTTCTTCAAATTCGCCTGGGCCTACCGGCTGTTCAACTATGTGGCGATCCTGTTCGGCGCGATGCCCTTTGCCGCGGACCGCCATACGCCGGAGGCCGAAGCGCATGTAGTGCGCACGACGCAGATGTTCGGCGCCGCCGCGCGCCATTTCAACCGCGGCCAGCGCGCCTTCTTCTTCGCGCTCGGTTATCTCGGCTGGTTCGTCAGCCCGTGGGTCTTCATCGTCTCCACCGCAGCCGTGGTGATCGTCACCTGGCGACGGCAATTCGCCTCCAATGCCTGGCGCGCCATGGGCGAGGATATCGAGGCGGTGAAGAAGACGCTCGCCGAAGAGAAGGCTAAGTCCCGAAATCCTGCGGCGTGAACGGCAGGTCGAGCACGCGCCACTCGTTGTATTTGTCGGCCGGCAGCATCGAATAAGGCTGGCAGGCTTCCAGCCCCTGCTTGGCCGCCTGCAGGAGCAACGCCGCCTTGGCCGGCCGCCGCACCTCGATCACCGTCGGCTCGGCAACAAGCCGTCCATCCGGCGTGAGTTGGGCGCGCAGCTTCACCATCGCATCGTCATTGCGCGCGACATTGGGCGGCAATTTCAGGCAGGTCTTGAGGTGGCGGTGAAACGCCGCGATGTCGGTCTTGGCGATATCGGCCTGCTCGCTCGTCGGCGCGCCGCCGAAGCCGGGCAGTCCGAGCATGACGCCGTATTTCACCGTGATGTCCGGATCGGGCTGTGGCGGCACCTGCTCCGCCGCAGGCGGCGGTGATTGCGGCGCTGGGGCGGGTTGCAAGGCGGCCTGTTGCTGCGATGGCGGCGGCTGGGCCGCTGGAGGCGATGCGGCGGACAATGGCGACTGGGTCGGCGGTTGCTGGGGCTGTTGTTGCCGGGCCGGCTGCGGCTCTGGTGCCGATGCCGCCTTTTGCGGCTGGGCGGCTTTCTCCGGCTCGGATTTCTGTGGTGAGGATTGCGGCTTGGTCGCCGCGGCCGCCGAGGTCTGTTGCTCCTCCAATGTAGGCCGCGTGGTCAGGTCGGGCAGACGAAATTCGGGCTCCGGCTTCTTGTCGGGGTCCGGCTCCGGCTTGGTCTCCTCGGCCTTCTTTTCGGCTTCGGCAAGTTCCTGTGGGGTCACCAGATCGACTGTGACGTGCTCCTCATGCGGCTCCATCGGCTTGGCATCGGCGAGATAGACGCCTGCGGCCAGGGCCAGATGGCCAAGCACCGAAACGGCGATCGCTGCGCGAATGAGGGTGCGAGGTTCCATGACCTTGTAGATTTGGACTCGAAGACAGACGATACGCCGGAGGTGCAATATTAGCGGCCCCCAACCCGGAGCGCTATCGCTGCCATGTCACAGCTTGCGTCCGGATGGGCGATCAGTCATGGCAGGGCATGGCCAAATCCGAATCCAAAGCTCCGAAGAAATCCGCCGCCGCCCCGCCCAAGGCAGCGAAGCCAAAATCCCAGCCGCTCGACGAGCGCATCCTGGCCATTCTCGGCCGCGATCCCGCCAAAACCCTGAGCGCACCGGAGATCGCCCATCTGATCGAGCCCGAAGGCGACTGGCACGCGCATCTGACGCCGATCCGTCACGCAGCGGTGAAGCTGATGCTGGCTGGCCGGCTGGTGATCTATCGCAAGGGCAAGCCCGTGGAAGATCCCGAAGATTTCCGCGGCGTCTATAGGCTAGGGCTGCCGAAGGACGAAGAGACATAACACAAGCAGAATAGGGATCGCGGATGACGAGCAAGAAAGATTCGCCCGCCCTTACGCAAGGCTCTGGCAATGTGTTCGCGGATCTCGGCCTGCCAGACGCCGAAGAGCTTCATCTAAAGGCTTCGCTCGTGTTCGAATTGAAGCGGTTGATCGCCGAGCGTGAGATGACGCAGACGGCAGCCGCAAAAATGACCGCGATGTCGCAGCCCGATCTCTCGAAACTGCTGCGTGGTCAGTTGCAACTGGCCTCTGTCGAGAAACTGATGCGCATGCTGACCGCTTTCGATCAGGATATCGAGATCACCATCCGTCCGCGCCGCAAGCGCGGCGAAGCCGGCCGGATTACGCTGATCCCTGCCGCTTGACTATTTCTTCGGCCCCGGCAGCAATTCGTTGGTGCGGCCGGCGAGACGGTAACCCAAGAGGCCGACCCATTCATGCATCGCGACGTCCGCGCGGGAGAGACCGGCGCTGACCGTATAGAACGTGTCGCTTGCATCGATCCAGCCACGGCTCCGCCAATCCACGGGATAGGCTTCGACATCGAAGCCAGCCTTGCGGAAGACACCGATCGAGCGCGGCATGTGCCAGGCAGAGGTCACCAGCAGCCAGCGCTCGCCGGGCTTCGGCTTGACCAGCCGCGCGGTGAAGGTCGCATTCTCCTCGGTCGTGCGGCTGTCGGTCTCCAGCACGATGCGCTCCGGCGCCACGCCAAACCGCCGCAACACGTCGCCGGCCACAGGTGCTTCGGACAGCGTCTGCTCGATCAGACTGCTGGCGCCGCCCGTGAAGACGATCTTTGCCTGCGGATAGCGGCGCGCGAGTTCGAGCATGGCCGTTACGCGCTCGCCCGACGCGTCGATCTCCAGAGAATTGCGCGCCACCGTGGAATCGGCATCGATGGCGCCGCCAAGCACCACGATGCCATCCGGCGCCCGGCCGCCATCCTGCCATTGCGGAAAGCGCTCGGTCAGCGTCAGCAGCAGCACATTGCTGAGCGGCGAATAGCCGACCACCAGCAGCAGCAGGATGCCGAACGTCACCAGCCAGGTGCCGAGCCGATGCCGGTTGAACAGCACCAGCACGAGGCCGATGACACAGAGCGCGGCGATAAAATTCGATGGCTGGGTGAAGAAGCCGAGGATGTTCGAGGCATAGAAAAACATGATCAATCCGCAGGCCGGCGTGGGTGCCCTGAATGGCCGATCCCGTCTGCGGGATCAATGAGGCAAATGCGCGTTCGCCGAGATGACGACGGCATCAGTCCCATTTCGGCGCAAAGCCGTAATCGGTCAGGCGACCATCAGGGCGACCAAGCGCCGCGACGGCGGCCATCTCATCTTCCGACAACACGAAGTCGAACACATCGATATTCTCGGAGAGGCGCTCGACCTTCGACGTGCGCGGGATCGCGACCGCCCCCTGCTGCACCAGCCAGCGCAAACAGACCTGCGCGGCGGTCTTGCCATGCGCCCTGCCGATCGCAGCGAGCGTTTCGTCGCCGCGCACATTGCCTTTTGCAATGGGGCTGTAGGCCACGAGCGCGAGGCCATTGTCGCTGCAGGCCGTGCTGACTTTCGTCTGGTCGAGATATGGATGGTACTCGACCTGATCGCAGACGAGCGGCTCCGGGCACGCCGCGACGGCTTGTTCGATCAGTGCCACCGTAAAGTTCGAAACGCCGATATGCCGCGTCAGCCCCATGCGTTTCGCATGGGCCAGCGAACCGAGCGTTTCCTCCAACGGCACATGCGCGCTTGGCCAATGCAGCAGCAACAGATCGACATCGGGCATGCGCAGGCGCGTAAGGCTTTCCTTGACCGAGCGTTCGAGATTGTGGGGCGCGAAATGCGTGGTCCAGATCTTGGTGGTGACGAAGATCTCGTTGCGATGGACATGCGATGCGCGAATGCCCTCGCCGACCTCGCGCTCGTTCTCATAGGCCTGGGCCGTGTCGATATGGCGATAGCCGAGCTTGACCGCCTGCTCGATCACCCGCGCGCAGGTGCGGCCGCGCAATTCCCAGGTGCCGAGCCCGATGGCCGGAATACGGGCGCCATTTGCTTCCACGACCTGCACGTTGTCCTCCTTTCGGAGACGAATGACGCGCCCGCAGAGTTTACTTAGACCTCGGCAGGCGCCAGCGCGGCGAACACAGTCTCCGGCGCGTGCGCGATCACGGCCAGTAGCGCCCGTGCCGGGCCGCGCGGTGAGCGTTTGCCCTGCTCCCAGTTACGGATGGTTTCGACGGGCACGCCGAGACGGGCTGCAAATTCGATCTGGGTCAGTTGGGCGCGGCGGCGCAGATCGCGCACTTCCGGCTCGGTTGCGCGGGTCTCGATCGGCTCCGGAGTAACAGGCATCAGCGGCGCCAGGGGCACTTCGTCCCCGTCCCGCAATTCCACGATCCGTCCGTCAGCCTTCAATCGCAAGCGCATGTTCGACCTCTTCGCAGCCGCGATGGTCGGGCAATACCGTTAAGGAGCGATGAAGACGGATCAGGACACGGCTTCCATGACCTCTTTCGGACGACGCTTGATGGCCAGGAGATAGGCGGCGGCTGGTGCGTCTGGGTGACGACGCCCCTGCTCCCAGTTTTTCAGTGTGGCGAGCGGGATGCGGAATGCGGCAGCGAAGTGATCCTGAGACATCTTGAGAGAGCGACGGATAGCCTTCACATCAGGAACTTTGACCTTGGTGACGCGCATGCCGCGAACCTTGCGGCCGGCTGCATGACTAGCGGCCTGCTGCATGCTCTCCATCAATTCGTCAGCGAATTTGCCCATGATCCGAAGTCCCTTTATCGCTTCAATATAGCAGCGAACTTGCGCACGGCCTGCTTCTCTGCCGGTGAAAGATCTTCCCTGCGCGCCTTCGCATAGACGAGCAGCAGATACAGTGGGCGATCGCCGTCGTAATAGAAGTAGACCACGCGTGCACCGCCCCGCTTGCCAATCCCGCTGCGTCCCCACCGTACCTTGCGAACGCCGCCGGTCTCCGGGATCACATCGCCCGCGTCCGGGTTTGCCGCGATGAAATCGACGAATTCGACATGTTCGTCCTCGCTCCAGACTTCAGCGGCCTGGCGCAGGAATAGCGGGGTCTCGGCCACGGTGATGCGAGGAGCCGGCATCCCCATGGCATACGCCATTGGCGCCCCTGGGTCCAGAAAAAGACGCCAATGGCGCCCTACGGCAATCCTATTTCAGCCCAAACCACAGCGTTGCGATGCCGAGGAAGGAGAAGAAGCCGACCACATCCGTGACCGTGGTCACGAATGTACCTGACGCAACGGCAGGGTCGGCCTTCACCCGGTCCAGCGCCATGGGGATAAGGATGCCGCCGAGGGCACCGGCGACGAGATTGGTGATCATCGCCAGCGCGATGACGATGCCGAGGCCCGGCGTCTTGAACCACAGGAACGCCGCGATGCCGGTGATCAGCGCAAAGGCGATGCCGTTCATCAGGCCGACCAGCGCTTCGCGGGTGATGATGCGCCAGGCATTGTTGGGATTGAGCTGCCGCGTCGCCAGCGCGCGGACGGCCACGGTCATGGTCTGGGTCGCGGCATTGCCGCCCTGGCTCGCCACGATCGGCGCCAGCACGGCCAGCGCTACCATCTGTTCGAGCTGCCCCTCGAACAGGCCGAGCACCGACGACGCCAAAAATGCGGTGGCCAGATTGATTAGCAGCCACATGAAGCGGCCGCGAGCGATGGTGAGGAAGTCGTCCGACAGTTCTTCATCGGCCGCGACACCGCCCAGCGCCTTGACCTCTTCGTCGGCCTCCTCCTCGATGACGTCGACGACGTCGTCGATGGTGATGACGCCGACCAGGCGATTGTCGGGATCGACCACCGGCGCCGAGACCAGATTGTATTTGCCGAACATGCGCGCCACGTCGCTCTGGTCGTCGAGCACCGAGACGCGCCGCCGGTCCTCGTCGATCAGTTCGGCCAGCGGCACCGGACGGCGCGCGCGCAGCAGCGTGTCGAGCGACACCGCGCCTTGCCAGCGCTGCTCGGCATCCACCGAATAGATCTCGTAGAAACGGTCCGGCAGGTCGGGCGTCTCGCGCATATAGTCGATGGCCTGGCCGACATTCCAGTCCGGCGGGACGGCGATGAACTCCGTCTGCATCCGGCGGCCGGCGGATTCTTCCGGATAGGTCAGGCTGCGCTCGATGGCCACGCGCTCGGACAGCGGCAGCTTGTCGAGAATCTCGTCCTGCACGTCCTCATCGACGCCTTCGAGCAGTTCGACGGCATCGTCGGAATCCAGTTCGCGGACGCCTTCGGCGACGGTCTGCGGCTCCAACTCCTCGAGCAATTCCTCGCGGACGGCATCATCGACTTCGTTCAGTGCGGAGAAGTCGAAATCGGCTTTGGTCAGCTCGATCAGCTGCACGCGTTCATCGGCGTCGAGTGCTTCGACGAGGTCGCCGAGATCGGCCTCGTGCAGTTCGCCGACGACCTCGCAGAGGAACGCGGCATCGGCCGACTGGACCGCCTTCGAGATCGCCTCGACAAATTCGGGACGAATGTTCCCCTCGCCGTCGCGCATCGGCATGCGGTCGAGGATCGAGGCATTTTCGGGGACAGGTGCCATGGCGAGTTCGACGTCGTCAGTCATGTCGGACCTCGCCTGACCTATGAGGAATGCGGATAGCGCAGTTCCGGCGAAAATGCGCTATCCAACCGAAAGCATGCGTTCTGATCTCGCAAGTGCCAGCGCCGGCGAACGGATGCAATCGGAATTATCGGGCCCGCGACATCGCCGGCAGGAAAGTGAATTGATCGTGTTCAAGCTTGCCATCGTTGCGCTGATTGCCTCGACCATCGCAGCCCGCGCCGACACATGCCCTACCCCCCATGCGCTCGGCACGGCACGCGTGCTGACGGTCGATCCGAAGACCTATCCGCGCGTCGGCACCCAGAGTTTTCCCGAGACGCTGCCGCTGCAGGATCGTGAAGTCGTGCTGACTTTCGACGATGGGCCGAATCCGCCGACCACCTCGAAAATCCTGGCCGCGCTGGCCAAGGAATGCGTCCGCGCCACCTTCTTCATGATCGGCCAGAGCGCGGCCGCCCATCCCCAGTTGGTGAAGCGGATGGCTGCCGAGGGGCATACGATCGCGCATCACACCTTTGCGCATGCGGACCTCAAGAAGGTCAGCCATGAAAAGGCCGTCGAGCAGATCGACCGCGGCATCTCGGCAGATGAGATGGCGCTCAACGGCCGGGCGACCACGGTGCCGTCGACGCCGTTCTTCCGCTTCCCTTATTTCGAATCGACCCCGGCTTTGCTCGATATGCTGCAATCCCGCCGGATCGCGGTGTTCGGGGCTGACTTCTGGGCGAGCGACTGGAACCCGATGACGCCGCAGCAGCAGCTCGACCTGATCACCAGCCGGGTCAAGGCGGCCGGCAAGGGCATTATCCTGTTCCACGACACCAAGGGCCAGACCGCCGCGATGCTGCCCGATTTCCTGCGCTATCTCAGGGACAACAATTACAAGGTCGTGCATATCGTACCGCCGACCGCGAGCCCCCGCCCTGCCTCGCAATAAGCTCGGATCGAACGATCCGGCGGGTGAGCCGACATACTTAACAATGTGTTTACGGCCACGCCGGTAGTTTTCCGGATGCCAAAATTCGGAATGACGGATCGCGTGATGGAAGTAATGAAGACCGGCAGGCGGGCACGACGGGTGCCGGTTCTCGGCATGTTTGCAGGTCTGGCGCTGCTATCCACCGCTCCCGCATATGCCGACACCTGCAACAATCCCGACGCGCTCGGCACCTCGCGCACCATTGTCGTCGATCCCCGCGAATATCCGCGCATTGGCACGATGCAATATGCCCATACGCTGCCGCTGCGCGACAAGGAAGTCGTGCTGACCTTCGATGACGGCCCGATTCCGAAATACTCGAACCATATCCTGGATATCCTCGCTTCCGAATGCGTGAAGGCGACGTTCTTCGTGGTCGGCCGCATGGCCAAGGAATTTCCGGACGGCGTCCGCAAGCTGATCCGGCAGGGTCATAGCGTCGGCACCCATAGCGAAAATCATCCGCTCAGCATGAACCGGATGCCGATCGAACAGGCGCAACAGGAAATCGAGCAAGGCATTGCCAACACCAAGGCGGCGCTCGGTGACGAGACGCAATTGTCGCCGTTCTTCCGCATTCCGGGCCTGCTGCGTGCCGGCATCGTCGAGGACTATCTGGCCTCGCGCGGCATCCAGACCTGGAGCGCCGATTTCCCGGCCGATGATTGGCGCCATGTCTCGCCGCAGACCGTGCACAATCTTGCGCTGTCGCGCCTGAAGGCCAAGGGCAAAGGCATCCTGTTGCTGCACGACATCCAGCCGCGCACCGTGGCGGCCCTGCCCGGCATTCTCCGTGACCTCAAGGCCGGCGGCTATCGCATCGTGCATGTGGAAGCGGCAACGCCGGACAAGCCGAAGACGCCGACAAGCCCGCAGGACTGGCAGCTGCATCCGGTCTCCGAAACCGTCGCCATCACCCATTGGCACAAGGTGCCGCGTTTCGCCTTTGCGCGTGTCGACATGCTGCCGGTGCCGCAGATCACGCCGTCCGACCAGATGCTGTCGCTGACGGAAAAATTCGATCGCGCTCGCCGGCCCCGCGGCACGACACCGCTGCCTGAACAGGCGCCATGGCCGCGTGTCGCACACATTCCGGCGATGACCGCGATCGATGCGCTGCCGGTGCCGGGCGGGTCATTGTTCGATATCGCCGAACGGCATAACAAGCCGATCAAGGCGCTGGTGCGGCTGCCGCACCACGCCGAGAATGACGGCATCGCGCGACTGATCGATCGTGGTGAAGCAAGCCGGACCATTCCGGGCGCGATCCCGCCGGGGCTTTCGCCGACGGCCGCGGCGGCACCGAGATAAGCAGTCTGCGTAGGATGGGTTGAGCGTCTTCGCGAAAACCCATCGCTTTACCCTGCGGCAGGCTCCGCTGATGGGTTTTCGCTGCGCTCAACCCATCCTACGGCTCCGCGTTTAGTCGGTCACGATCTTCGCTACGCACAGCACCGCGATGATGGCGAGGAAGAACAGGTCGATATAGGCCTTCATCTCGCCGGCTTGACGCTGCTGCACGACATCGCCGACCAAAGCCTTGCGGCTGGCGACGGCCGACGGCCCTTCGCCGGCAAGGCCGCCGAGACGGCGGGTCTCGAGCTCCAGCTTCTGGATCGCCTTGAAGAACACGAAGCTGCGCAGCGCCGAAATCGCCCGCATGCCTGCGTAGGCCAGCACAAGGCCCGCGATGATGGCGCGCTGCTGATAGGTCCCGATGAAATTCAGGCTGAAATAAACCAGCGCCAGAAAAGCGAAATTGGCAGCGGCGCGGTAGATGTAGCTCAGATATTTCATGGAGGCTCCGGGCGACTGATACGCCGTGCGATCATCGCGGGCCGGGGTCGCGGCGGCACTGCTAACGGTAGATCGTTACGGGAGCACTAAACCGGAATGACAACTGCAACCGATCGGACGAATTCCTTCATCGAAGGCGATCATCGGGGCACGGCGGGCCGCCCGAAAGACGAGCGGCTCGCCCCTTCCGCGCGCCGGCCGGTCTGCGCCGGCACCAGGGTGACGGCGTCCTCCTGATTCATTTCGAGATAAGCGCGCTGATGCGGCAATGCCTCCGGCATCTGCTCCTGCAGGAAGGCCAGCAGCTTCTCCCTTATCTCGCAGCGGAGGTCCCAGGATTGTGGAGCGTTACGTGCGCTGACCAGTGCGCGGAGTTCGATCGTCAGGGGATGGCTTTCGACCACCTGAAGATTGACCACCGCGCCATCCCACAATTCCGTTTCCTTCACGGCCTGTTCGAGATGCTTGCGGATGCGGGGAATGTCGGCGCCGTAATCCACATGCAGCTTGATGGCGCCAATCAGCGAGGCCGCATCGCGCGTCCAGTTCTGGAACGGCTTTTCGATGAAATAGGACAGCGGCACCACCAGGCGCCGCCAGTCCCACAGACGCACCACCACATAGGTCGAGGCGATGTCCTCGATCCAGCCCCACTCGTTCTCGATGATGACGGCATCCTCGATACGGATCGGCTGGGTGATGGCGATCTGCACGCCGGCAATGAGATTGCTGAGCAGCGGCCGCGCGGCAAGACCGACGATGAGACCGGCGGCGCCGGCCGAGGCGAACAGGCTGACGCCATATTGCCGGACGGATTCGAATGTCATCAGCGCAGTAGAGACAGCGATGATGGTGATGAGGATGTCGAGCACGCGCTTGAACACCCGCACCTGCGTCACATGCTTCCGGGCGCGATAGTTTTCGTCGATGTCGAGCTCGTGGCGCTCGAGATAGCGGGTCGCAGCGAGATCGACGGCGCGCATCGACAGCCAGCCGACCAGCGCGATGGTCGCCACCACGAAGAACTGCGCCAATCGCTGCCGCGCGCCCTCGTCAAACGGCGCCACCGGCAGGACCAGCGCCACGGCGAGCAGGCACAGCGCCAGCCGGGATGGACCGGTGGTGCGGTTGAGAAAAGTGACACCGAAAGAACGTTGCCCCACGGCCCGCCGCGCCAGCAGCATCATCGTCTTATGCACGACAAGCGCGACGATGATCGCCAACACGATCAACCCGAGCCCCGCCATCCATGCGGGAACCCAGCCGAACAGGCGTTCGAATGTGTCGATCAGATCCATGAAGCACTCGTTGTTGGAACCCGCGGGACAAACGCCGGATGCGCCGGGAGGTGCCAGCGGTAAATGCAGCGCAGCATTCCGCTCTGTGCAACGCACGGGTGGCGGTGGCTTGACTCGCCGGCCGCGGCCGACGTAGGTCCTTGCCCGCAGGGACATCCCGGTCGTAAGCGTTAACGTCAATCAACGTGCTCCGATGTGGTCCGCTTTGCGTGACCGCGGCTAAAGAAGCACGTCGTCATGAATCAGAACGCCCCTCTCCGCTCCAAGCCCGCGCCACTGACGCGCCCCGATCGCAACAGCCTGATCCGGCATATTGCCATCGTGTTTTTCGGCTTCCTGTCGGTCGGCCTGCCGCTGTCCCCGATCTCGCTTTATCTGCATGATCAACTCGGCTTCGGCACCGTGATCATCGGTTTCGCCATCGGCCTGCAATCCGTCGTGACCGTGCTGACCCGCCATCGCGCCGGCACGCTATGCGACCATCGCGGCGCGCGCTCGGTGATCCGCTTCGGCCTCCCGCTCGCAGTGGTCGCGGGTCTGTTTTACCTGACCGCAGCAGTGCTGCCGGTGCCCGCCATCGCGAAACTCGGATTGCTGCTGATCGGCCGCGTGGCGCTCGGCTTTGGCGAAAGCCTGTTCATCACCGGCGCCATGAACTGGAGCATCGGGCGGCTCGGCGCGCAGCGCACCGGCCTCGTGATGTCATGGCAGGGCATCGCGATGTATTCCGCGTTCGGCCTTGGCGCTCCGCTTGGTCTCGCCATCTACAGCGCCCTCGGCTTTGCCGGCGTCGCCATCACGGCGGCGCTGTCACCGCTGGTCGCGCTCGCCATCGCCGCCACGCTGCCGGACATGCCCACCAGCGGCAGCACCGAACGCGTGCCGTTCTACAAGGTCATCGGCCTGATCTGGCGCCCCGGCACGGTGCTGTTTCTCTCCACTATTCCGTTCGCAGGCATCACCAGCTTCCTCGCCCTCACCTATGCCGCGCGTGGCTGGTCCGGCGCGGGCATCGCGCTGGCGGTGTTCTCGGTCGGCTATATCGCCGTGCGCCTGATCGGCAGCCATTGGCCCGACCGGTTCGGCGGCACCCGCGTCGCGGTGATCTCGCTGGTGATCGAAGCAATCGGCCAGATGATGATCTGGTTGGGAACCGATCCCTGGATGGCACTGGCAGGTGCGCTGGTAACGGGCATCGGCTTCTCGCTGATCTTCCCCGCCATGGGCGTCGAGGCAACCCGCCGCGTTCCCATCGACCAGCGCGGCCGCGCGGTCGCGAATTTCATTGCCTTCTTCGATCTGGCGATTGGCGTGACAGCCCCCGCGGTCGGGTATGCAGCGGGCTTGTTCGGCTATGGATCGGCGTTTCTGATCGGCACGGCGGCGGCACTGGGCGCGCTGCTGCTCGCCGCGCGGGGATGACGTTCCACAATGAAAAAACCCCGCAAGCCATTAAGCTTACGGGGTTTTTTGAATTGGTGCGCTCGAAAGGACTCGAACCTTCACCCTGTTACGGACTGCCACCTCAAGGCAGCGCGTCTACCAATTCCGCCACGAGCGCTGGAAAAGACCGGCCTGCAAATCGCTCGGCCGGATCAACCGGCGCCGATGTAACAAACCTATGATGGGGGCACAAGGCCTGAACCGCGTTCCCCCGCCCCTGTGGGGAAAATTATCTGCGATGGATCGCGCGCATGATCCCGAAGAGTGGATACCGGTTTTCGGGCAAGATCATGCGCCAACAAGAGAATCTATCGGCGCTCCGGCGAACGCGGCAGCATCTGCTTGACCTCGACCGCGATGCGGTTGCGATCGACCATGACAGCGCCGGAGGCCACGGGCAGATTGTTGGCGAGAATCTTGACCTCGTCCTGCTCGGTCGCATCGAGCTCGATGATCGCGCCGCGGCTGAGGCGCATCACCTGATGGACCGGCATAGTGGTGGTGCCGAGCACGACCATGATATCTACGGAAATATTGTCGAGGGTTGGCACGTCGGCCCCACAGTCACAGATAAAGGACCCTGCGCGCCTGCGCGTCAGGACTGCGCAGAGAACAGCACGCCTATGGTTAGCGAATGATTAATGACCGCCAACACCTCGATTTGACACCATTTTCGCGCGGCGCGGCTGGCCCCGCCGTGGAATGGCGGATCGAGGACGCACCGATTCCCTATCCCGATGCCATCGCCGTCATGGAAGCGCGGGTGGCGGCGATCGCCAATGGCGAGGCGCCGGAACTGGTGTGGCTGCTGGAGCATCCGCCGCTCTATACGTCCGGCACGTCCGGCAAGGATGACGACCTGCTTGATGCGCGATTTCCGGTTTTCGAGACCGGCCGTGGCGGCCAGATCACCTATCACGGGCCCGGCCAGCGCGTGGCCTATGTCATGCTGGACCTGAAAGCGCGACGACCGGATGTGCGTGCCTATGTGGCCGCGCTGGAAGACACGATCATCCGCACCCTCGCCGCCTTCAATGTGAAGGGCGAGCGGCGGGAAGATCGTGTCGGCGTCTGGGTGAACAGGCCCGACAAGGGCGCGGGATACGAGGACAAGATCGCGGCCATCGGCGTGCGGCTGAAACGATGGGTCTCGTTTCACGGTATCGCCATCAATGTCGAACCGGATCTCAGCCACTTCAACGCGATCGTGCCATGCGGCGTGGTGGATCCGCGCTATGGCGTGACGAGCCTTGTTGATCTCGGTTTGCCGGTAACCATGACCGATGTGGACGTGGCGCTGCGCCAGGCGTTTGGCGAGGTGTTCGGCGAGATGCAGAGCACGGGGCTGGAGACGGCGTGACGTCCGTAGGGTGGGCAAAGGCGCTTTTGCGCCGTGCCCACCTTCAAGTGTTGTGCGCGTGAAGGTGGGCACGCTTCGCTTTGCCCACCCTACAAGTCACAGCGTCGGCAATTGCGAAAACGTCTCGCCACCTGAACGCAGCTTGAGCATGTCCGGTAGCGCGTCGCTGACGACCACGCTTTTCACATGTGCAGGCGTGGGACCGCGATGGCACATCTCGATCATCTGCATCACGGCATCCCGCGGCCCGGCAAACACCGCCTCGACGCTGCCATCGCGGCGATTACGCACCCAGCCCTGCAAGCCCAGCAGGATCGCCTGATCGCCGGTCCAGGCGCGGTAGCCGACGCCCTGTACCCGCCCCATGACCATCACATGGCGGATGATGCTCGGCATTATTTCTTCAGCCCGAGATAATCCACGCCGCGCTGCTTCACGATCGCACCGCGCGTGACGCTTTCCATCAATTCAGCCGACGCAAGGTTCTTCAACTCCTTGGGCCCTGCGCCCTCGCGCACGGCCTTCAGCGTCGCATGCACCGCAGCCATGGCCGCAGAGATCGGCGCATGGCCCTGAATGCAAATGCGGACGCGCTGGGCGCTCAGGAAATCCCAGTCGATCATGTCGTCGCTGGGCGTGCCGAGCACGATGGGCAATGTCGTCGCCGCGCTCGCTGCCTGCAACTCGGCGCGGTTCTTGAGGCCGGTGAACATGATCGCATCGACGCCAGCAGCCTCATAGGATTTCGCGCGCGCAATCGCATCGTCAACCGACGTGATCGATGCCGCACCGGTGCGGCCGACTATCACAAGCGCCGGGTCCTGGCGTGCGCTCAGCGCGGCCTTCACCTTGCCGAGCCCCTCCTCCGCCGAGATCACCTGCGCCTTGGCCTCGCCGAAAGCCGCGGGCAGCAGCGTATCCTCGATGGTGAGACCGCCGGCGCCGGCGGTCTCCAATTCCTCCACCGTACGGCGGACATTGAGCGCGTTGCCGTAGCCGTGATCGGCATCCACCAGCACCGCCAGATTGCCTGCGCGCGACATCCGCCGCATCTGTTCGGTGAGTTCGGACAGCGTGATCAGCGCGATATCGGGATCGCCGAGAATGGCGAGCGATGCCGCCGAGCCTCCGAACATGCCGACCTCGAAGCCGAGGTCTTCCGCGATACGCACCGAGATCGCATCATAGACCGATCCCGGACGCACGCAGCGATCGCCGGCCAGGATGGCCCGCAATCCGTAACGGCGTTGCCGGAACGTGGTCACGCGAATTCAAGAATGAGCGCATCCACCGCCAGCGTCGCGCCAGCAGCGGCATGGATCTTCTTGACGGTGCCGTCGCGTTCGGCACGCAGCACGTTCTGCATCTTCATCGCCTCCACCACGGCGAGGGTCTCGCCGGCTTTGACTTCCTGGCCTTCAGTCACGGCAATCGACACGACCAAACCCGGCATCGGGCACAGCAGCTTCTTGCCGGTATCCGCCTTGACGCCGATCGGCATCAGGCGCGCGGCTGCCGCTTCTGCCTCCGTGTAAACGTTCACCGCAACTTCAAAGCCCTGATGCGCGATGCGGATACCAGAGGCCTGCGGACGCACCTGCATGGCGACGTGATGGCCATCGATGCTGCCATCCCACACCGGCACGCCGGGCTTCCAGCTTGATACGACCTTGTGCGCCGACCCGGCTTTGCCCTCGGCATCGACGAAGGCCACCGTCACGGTGTCGCCATCACGTGCGATGTCGAGCAGCACTTCCTCACGCTCGAGCCAGACCGCACGACGACCGGCGCGCACCACCGGACGGCCGATCATCTGGCCGGAGATTTGACGCTTGCGCTCGCCATAGACGGCGTCCACAGCAGCAGCGACCGCCGCGATACGGCGGGCGACATCGCCCTCCGGTGCTCTCGCTGCAAAACCGTTCGGAAACTCCTCGGCGATGAAGCCGGTGGAGATATTGCCGCTGCGCCAGCGCGGATGAACCATCAGCGCCGACAGGAACGGAATGTTGTGGCGGATGCCATCCACATAGAAAGCGTCGAGCGCATTGGCCTGCGCGTCGATGGCCGCGGCGCGCGACGGCGCATGCGTCACAAGCTTGGCGATCATCGGATCGTAATAGATCGAGATCTCGCCGCCCTCCTGCACGCCGGTATCGTTGCGCACGGTGACGCCGCCCTCGACATGGCTCTCAGCCGGCGGGCGATACTTTACGAGACGACCGATGGACGGCAGGAAGTTGCGGAACGGATCTTCCGCATAGACGCGGGACTCGACGGCCCAGCCGGTGAGCGTCACATCCTTCTGCGCCAGCGCCAGCTTTTCGCCGGCTGCCACGCGGATCATCTGCTCGACGAGATCCACGCCGGTGACGAGTTCGGTCACGGGATGCTCGACCTGCAGGCGGGTGTTCATTTCCAGGAAGTAGAAGCTCTTGTCCTGCCCGGCGACGAATTCGACGGTGCCGGCCGAGTCGTAATTCACGGCCTTGGCCAGAGCCACGGCCTGCTCACCCATCTTGCGGCGGGTGGCTTCATCGAGCAGCGGCGACGGCGCTTCCTCGATGACCTTCTGGTTACGGCGCTGGATCGAACATTCGCGCTCGCCGAGATAGATCACATTGCCATGCTTGTCGCCGAGCACCTGAATTTCGATGTGCCGGGGATCGACGATGAACTTTTCGATGAAGACCCGATCATCACCGAAAGACGCCTTGGCTTCGGCCTTGGCGAGATTGAAACCTTCGGCGACTTCGGCGGTCGAATGCGCGATGCGCATGCCCTTGCCGCCACCGCCGGCCGAGGCCTTGATCATCACGGGATAGCCGATCTCGTCGGCGATCTTCACCGCATGCTTGTCATCCTCGATGACGCCGAGATGGCCGGGCACGGTGGAAACCTTGGCTGCCGCCGCCGCCTTCTTGGATTCAATCTTGTCGCCCATCGCCGCGATGGCGCCGGGATTCGGGCCGATGAAGACGATGCCGGCCGCTTCCAGCGCGCGCGGAAACGCCTCGCGCTCGGACAGGAAGCCGTAGCCGGGATGCACGGCTTCAGCGCCGGTCGCCTTGCAGGCCTCGACGATCTTCTCGATCAGCAGATAGCTCTCGGCCGCAGCCGGCGGCCCGATGAACACCGCCTCATCGGCCATCTCGACATGCAATGCATCACGATCGGCTTCGGAATAGACGGCAACCGTCTTGATCCCCATCTTGCGGGCGGTCTTGATGACGCGGCAGGCGATCTCGCCGCGATTGGCGATCAGGATTTTTTTGAACATGAGCTGTCTTGCTTGCAACCTTGAGGCGGGATGGGGCCGGACCGACCGGCAGCGCAATGTGGCATGGAGCGAGCGCCGTCACAAACCCGGGGACGCGCGTGACGCGCACGGGCGCGCAGCCCGCCGGGCCGCGAAACCTCGAATGCCGATGTCACCGGGCGCTGCGTCACCGCAATCTTTCCGTTGGGCCGATCGTTCTCTCCACGCCCACGGATTTCGCCCAAAATGGCGGCTCGAGCAACCTCAATCTGCTCGGGGCCGCATGCGATAAGCTCCCGATCTTGCATGAGAAAAGGTCAGCTTATGTTCGCGAGCCGGGATTAAAGGCGGATGCCCGCAACTGCACCGCACAAACGAAAAACGGCGGAGCACTTCTCCGCCGTTTCCATATCCAATCTGGTCGCCCGGCTTACATGCCGATATCGAACACCGCCGGCAGCTGCGCCAGTGGCAGTGTCGCTGCGCCGACGACAGCGGCAAGCAGCGTCATGATGGTGGGATTGCTGACGCGCTTGGCGCGCATCTGCGATGCGATCCATTCCAGCACCTCAACATTGACGCCGACGGCCTTGGTCGGTGCCCAGCTGTCGATCGAAACATCCGGCGACAGCGCGATATCGCGTGACGGCACTGGCAGGCCCGACGCGGAGGCTGCGTGATGCACCACGGCCTTGGCGAACAGATCATCGAAACGTCCATCGTCGCTGCGCTCGCGCGCGGCTTCGTTGATGGCGAACAGCGCCTCGGCCTCGTCGCGGCTCACCGGCTGGCTGGCAAGAGCCGACGCACCCAGGATGCGCGCGCACCAGGCGGCATCATCGGCATCGAGCGCGCGGGAGAAGTGAATACGTCCTCCGGCGGTCGGGCCTTCGCCGGTGATGACGCCGTCGCGGACGACGGCAAGGGCCTGTGCCGCAGCGCGGCGGTCGGCGATGGAGGACGGCTCGAAGGCGCCGAATACCTCGGCAACGGCAGCGATGGACATTTCAAACTCTTCTATTTGCAGTGCTTTTTGGGATACTCAGCAAATCCCACGAGCGAATTAACGAGCGGTTAAGGGACGGGATCGGCACGATTCTTATCCCCAACCGTTGCAGTTCAGTCGCGCGAAGGCGTCACTTGGTTCGATCAGAAGTGACGACCTCCTCCGGCGGCATTGCGCCGGGCGAGCGGCAACTTCGCGGCATCCAATCACTTGATGTTGCCCTGGGCATCATGCCGCAGAGCACTTGCGTGAAACGCGATGCTCTCCAGTGCAGGAGCAAGAGAACGATCTTGTCCTTTTCGTGCACCGGTTCCCTTGGCGTGACAGGTTACCTATATTCCGCGCGCTTCCATTTGCAGCGCGCTATCCCCAAAAAGGAAAGAGATCGACCCATGGCTCTCCAGATCAACTCCATCGCTCCGGACTTCGAAGCCGAGACCACCCAAGGCGCCATCAAATTTCACGACTGGATCGGCGACAGCTGGGCACTGTTGTTCTCCCATCCCAAGGATTTCACGCCGGTCTGCACCACCGAGCTTGGCGCCCTCGCCCATCTGCAGCCGGAATTCGACAAGCGGAACGTGAAGCTGATCGGCCTGTCCGTCGATCCCGTGCGCAAGCATTCGCTGTGGGTTGCCGACATCAACGAGACCCAGGGCGCCGAGCCGAAATTTCCGATGATCGGCGATACCGAGTTGAAGGTCTCGAAGCTCTACAACATGCTGCCGGCCGACGTGGCGGGCGACGCCGACAGCCGCACTGCCGCCGACAATGCGACCGTGCGCAACGTGTTCATCATCGGGCCGGACAAGAAGATCAAACTGATCCTCGTCTATCCCATGACCACCGGCCGTAACTTCCAGGAAATCCTGCGCGTCATCGACAGCCTGCAGATGACCGCGAAGCATCGCGTCGCCACCCCGGCCGATTGGCAGCATGGCCAGGAAGTCATCATCGCCGGCTCCGTCACCAATGACGAGGCGAAGACGATCTATCCGGACGGCTGGAAGGAGCCGAAGCCCTATATCCGCATCGTGCCGCAGCCGAAGTAACGCTGCGAACCATTTGCAGACACAGAGAAGGGGCCC
>JAEXYA010000030.1 GCA_023451825.1 Pseudomonadota bacterium | reverse complement strand
GCCGAAATGGGGCACACGCCGAGAACAGGTTAGATTGCCACGCGTACCGATGCGTTGCTGTCGCGACGAGAAACCGGCAAAACCGCCGCGTCCATCATCCCCGTTATGGCCGGTTGACACCCGGCGTGTGCTGCCTCTCAATGGCGCTGTCGTGGAAAGGTTTCAGGCGAAGGCCTTGATGGCGGAAACGACTTCGCCAGGCGCGCTGAGATGCGGGCAATGGCCGGTGGCTTTAAGAACGGCCAGCGTGCTTCCCGGAATGGCGCCATGCACGTAGGCTCCGGCCTCCACGGGTGCGATCGCATCTTCCGAGCATTGCAGGATCAACGACGGGCGGGTGACCAGAGGCAGGTCGGCGCGGCTGTCATACCTGAACGTGACACGCGCGAACTCCCGAGCGATGACCGGGTCCATGCGGCAGAAGCTGTCGTTCAACTCCTGCGCAAGGTGAGGGCGTTCCTGATTTCCCATGATGGCTGGAGCCATCGCGGCCGACCAGTCGACATAGTGGTTTTCGAGGAATTGGAGCATCTCACCGATGCGATCCTCCGAAAATCCTCCGACGTAACCGACGTCGTCGATGTACCGGGCGGACGGCCCGATCAGGACGAGGCGAGCGAACATTTTTGGAGCGGCGACGGAGGCGAGCACGGCGATCATAGCGCTGACGGAGTGTGCCACCAGTACAGCGTCTCTCAGCCCCAAGACGTCTCCGATCTCTGTTAGGTCTGACGCATAGCCGGACAGGGACGCATACTTCTCGCTGCTGTAAGACTTAGAGTCGGACCTTCCACAACCGACGTGGTCGAACAGAACGACTTTGAAATCCTCTTCAAATTGCGGCGCCACGAAGCGCCACATCTGTTGGTCACATCCGAAACCATGGGCGAAGACCATGGCTGTGCCGCCCCGGCCGGACAGATGCACGTTATTCCGGCGTATTACCGCGGTCCGGCGATGACGTTCCGAGGCAAGATACTTCTGCCCTCTTTCCGCGATCCATGCGGAGGCCGCTTCCTCCGACATGTATAGGCCGGATAGCTCGAACCACACTCCGGGCGTGCGTTGGTGTTCGATCATCCAGCCGCGCGCGTTTTCCGATTGTTTGGCTCTCAAGACGTCGCGCAAATCGACCTCCGGACACCGCCGGACACACTGGGAAGCCAGGAAGGCGGCCAGAGCGCTGCGAGCGATGGAAAACGAAATCATATTGGAAGGGCAGTGACCAGAGGGGGCCACATGGACCGATGGAGTGCCGTCCATGACGCTTGCGAAGGCGAAAGGTTCCATTCGATCCCGCCAGACCTCATGATGCGGCAACATCGGACAAAGCGCAGGTCGCCACAACTAAGCAAAGGCAAAGCTGGGCGATCCAGTGGACCGGCCGCGTGGGGGTAAGATGGCTGGCGAGATGAACCGTCAGGCCTCTAGTCGCACTTAATGATGAAACCAGCCTAGCCGATCAAAGTTACTTACGGTTGATATTGGCCCCTTGAGCACCCATGCCTGCCATGTCGGACATGCCTATCTATGGCCGGAAATATCTGGAGTATGTGCGGACGACCCTGCGAGGGAAGATGGACGCGCAACACAAGCCCACGAGGCAATCGTGGCGTTACAGGAAGCGGGCAGCCGATCTGGCCCGCGCTGCAGACGATACAAGCGACATCCAGGAGCAGACCGAGTTGATCAAACAGGCTCTGCAGTGGATCGCGCTCGCCGAGAACGACGAGTTCATCTCAATTCACCGTCCCTTGGCGAACGACAACGAGCCCGACGCGCAGTGAGTGATGTGGGACGGCGCGCCGGGCCGCCAGCGCGAGTTGGGCGACGCGCCGGGTCTTTATTTGAGCACTCGGTATCGTCCAAAGCCATCGCGGATGCGCTCCGCCGCCATAGGCACATCGTCGCGATCGAGGCGCTCGATTATGGCGGTTATGGTCTCTCCAGCATCACGGGGACTGGGCTCCAGATATGCCGAGAGAAAGCTTCGATATCGAGCGTGGCCGCGGCCAGCGTTTCGGATCGCGTATCACAGATCCTTCCGAAAGCCTTCGGAAAATTGGGTGGCGCAGTTTGCCCTCGGCCGACTTCGCGCGATATTCAGTTTCGGCAGCCAGCGAAGACAACCTCGCCGTCGATGATCGCCGACTTGGTCTTCAGCTCACAAGCGTCGGTCGCGATTTTTTTGAAGCGATCGGTCCAGTCGTGGCCATTCCGCGTGAAGACCTTTATGGCTTCGTTGAATGTGGACCTACTACCCGGTAGCCGTCGAACTTGATCTCATGCACCCAGCGGCCGCCCGCAGGATGCCAGCGCCGGCTTCACGAAGCCGGGATAATTCGCGCGAATGCCGCCGTCAGGTGCTTTTATGTTTGCGAAGGCATCGGCGCCTCACGCTTCGATATTGCGGTATCGTCGGCTCCCGCCGGACGAGGAATAGAGATCGAGCGCGAGGCGATGAGCGGACTGCAGATGATCGAGGACGGTAGGGTCGGTGATCTTGTCAGATTGGATAAGGGCAGCGCCGAGGTGTCCGACGAGATCGAGCAGGGCGTCGGGGCCGAGTGCTGCAGCGTCGAATTCCGGCGCGATCGAAGGACTGATACCGCTCATGGCTTTAGCCCCAGGGGCAACTGGCGCTCCGGATGCACATGGCGATGTACGAAATCTTCCAGCCAGGCTGGCACGTCCTCATAGGCCAGATCGCTGCGCTCTTGGATCTCGCGCGCGACATCGGCCGTCACATCTCGCGACCAGTTCTCGGTGGTGTTGAAAGCTACGACGCAGAGAGGATCGGAATACTCGCCGTGCATCAGGTCGGTGATGACGGTCTCTAGGTCGGTGCCGCTGATATCGGCCTCCCGCCACACGCACCCGCCCGGACCGTGGCAGTCGACGACGAGGTATACGGTATCGTGGACGCCGGCCGGCACCACGGATGGGCTCCATCCTAAACGCATGACGCTACTCCGCAACTGAACGGCGGATACAAGAGACGCCCGGATGATTGGTTCCGCCGCGCAGTTATAGAGTCGCGGCGAGGTATCTGAGGGTGACATAGGATAGGGCGATCAGGGCGAGCGTCGCCGTTAGCGCGAACAGAATGCGCCCGAATTCGAGCATCATCCGGCAGCAGCTTCCAGGTTCCGGATGGCCGCCTTTGCCTGGCGTGTACCGACCAGCGTGAACCCATGAACGCGGCAGACCTTCTTCACCGCTTCGGTTTTGCGGTTCAAGGCTGCAGCGGCACGGTTCACGGATGCACCTTCGTCGGAGAACCTCCTCAAGCGCGCGATATCGGCATCCGTCCAGCTACGGCTCGTGACGTGGGGCATGATCGGCTCCTTCGGGCCGGGGGTTGCAGGCCCGGCGAGCTCGCCCAGCCTTGGGCGTTAGCTTCAGCCTCGATCTGGCGGGCTTGCTTCATCAGTCGATCGCGCTCGACGCCCAAGGGCATCCGCTGCGCTTCGGCGCGCAGCAGCGTCGCCCGATCGACGAGGATCTCTTGCGTGCTTCGCTGTGCTGAAAATATACGCGGAGTCATGCGCACATTCCCTTCCGATTGGAGGAGGGCGGGAGCGCATTATGCGTTCTCATCACCGATGTTGGTCACGATCCGCGCGGTGATAACAACAGCCACACCCAAATGCCGCCAGATTCGAGCAATCTTTTCCGGAATGTTTTCGGGTCCAATCGATCGACTGCACTTCTTTCAGAGGAGATGCTCATGTTTCGTTGGTTTGTCAGTAGGTTGTAAGTTCCAGCCGGAGTGGCTGAAAAGATTGAAGAACCATCCTTGGTTGGTCTTCGACAGCATGAAGTCGACCTGTCCGGAGGCCGTGCGACCCACTGAGGTTGTAGACCGCGCGTGGAATCGCGGGAACTTCGTCGTGACATAAGTGCGACGACGCGATTACTTCGATCCCAACGAAAAGAGATAGCGTTTAGTCAAATTCAGCGTCGCGCCGGACGTTTGGTGTGGCAATGATATCATGACCGCTGCGGCTGCTGTAAAACATCAGGGCCATCAAACCGCAGCCGATTAGTAATGAAAAGAATGTGCCGAGCCCGAGCGCGATCCAGCCGTGGATCGACATCGTCACGTCCTCGGATGTCCAGGCCATGCTCGCCCAAACCACAGCGAAGAGGAGAAACGTAAAGAGGATAACCAACAGCAGCATATGTCCAATGCTGAGACTCTGTCTCTCTGATGCTGATGACACGTCGCTCTCCTTTGCCGGATCGACTGGGGCATCAGCCGATAAACCTGATGTAGTTTTCGTCATTACGATTGGCGATTGGACAGATCGTCCACGGTCGCGGTGTGTCCTAGGAGTTGGACCCGTCGCGGCACATTACGCGGGCTTGGTCTCGGCGACGAACGTTTACCTTTTCGCCACTAGGACGAAGGTCATGATGGCCAAGCCGGCGATCACCAGGTTTTCGGTCACGAAGAGACTCGGAGCGAAAACGGCCATTGCTCCCTAATCGCCATGACTGATCAGCCTGACCGGCGCGGCGTACCGCGCTGCTTCGGCTATCTATCCAGAGAGGCTCGAGAGGATGCAGAACCTGAAGTCTCGCGTATCCGATTAATGTAAGCCCAAAAGACCGGATCAGCGCGCGTTAGGACCGCGTTTACCACGATCAGCCACACACGCTGCAGAGCAACAGGAGTCGTAGATGCAGGACATTCAGAACTCGATCCGAGAGCGCGCATACCACCTGTGGAATGACGCGGGCCGACCGGATGGACAGTCGGACAATTTCTGGCTGACCGCGCAGCATCAACTGCTGGAAGCATCTCTCGCTCAACTCGCCGCTGTGGCAAAAGTCTCCAAGAAGCCTCGTGCTGCAAAAAAGCCCGCTACGACAAAGAAGAGCAAAGCCGCATAGGCGGCTCGAGCCTGAGCTAGGCAACGCTGAGCCTAGCTGAGTGCAGACTCGACCCGTCTCCGGCTGGCAGATTGCGATTTTCCACCGCGACAGATTGGTCGGGCATTCCTCGCCTGTGGGCTGAGGCGGATAACGGTGGACAATTGCATGCCGAGGCAGATAATCGTCACAGATCTGTCAGGATCAGTCGTCCGGCGGCGTGAAAGTGTAGGCGTGTCGTTGCAAATTCAGATCATGTTGGTGTTGTCGGGCCACCCAAACGGCCGGGCAACGCTCGCGGCGATGAATGCCGATCTGAAGGTGCTCGCCGGGGCCGGCGAGGAATGGTCTCAGCGCGTCAAGCGGCTGGCGGCGAATGCACCCGGTCTCGACATTTTTACCGAGGGCTACGTGGTCCGGGATGGGGCAGGCTGGCAGATTACAGCCGTCGGTCGAACAGCCCTGCAGCGGATGGACAGCACACCATCAGTGCCTATCGCTGACAAGTTGGTCTCGCCTCCTATTGCACAAGCCATAGTCCTTGTGGCCTCCGGAATGCCCTCCGCCGCAAAGCCGCTCGCACAGGTGGTCGATATCGCTGATTGGCGACACCTTCCGCGCCGTGCTGTTTAGACTTTCATACAGCCTCGATTCCGGAGGCTTGTCGTTCGACCGAAGCGTTTGCTAAACCGGCCGGATGACGATGAAACCCACTCTGCGGCCGCGTCGAAAATGGACAGAAGCCGAATTTGCGAAGATGGTCGCACTCCTGAAAGACGGGATGTCGGTCGTAAAGATTGCCAAGCAACTTAAGCGGACCGAGGCGGCCATTCGCGTGCAGGCGACCAAAATTCGCGTTTCTGCGTCCGGCAATCTTGCTCAGCGTGCAAAGCGGAACTTGGAGCTCGGTTGTTGAGCCGCAGCAAGAGCGAATGATTGGTTTGCAAGCCGCACCAGCTCTCGTGGCGCTAACTAACGCACGGAGCTTTTGAAGCAGGCCCTGCAATGGATTGCTCGCCGAGAACGATGAGTTCATGGCGGAGCATCGCCCGGTTTCTAACGACAATTGATGCCCGACGCGCCGGGGAATGCTGGAGGGTTGGCGCGCCGGGCTGGCCAGCAAGGGATGAGAGACCTCGCCGACCCGGCTACTTGATCACCTGCAGCCGCCCAAAGCCAGCCTGAACTCGCTCGGCTGCTGTGGGCGCGTCGTTCCGATTGAGCCGTTCGAGAACGACCATGACGGTTCCGTCGGCGTTGCTCGAGATCGGGCGACAGGATCGCGTCGATGTCGAGCACAGCAGAAGCAGCGTCTCCGAGTTACGCATGACTGTTCGCGCGGTATCGACGGGTCCCGACGAAGAGTACAGATAAAGCGCGAGCCGGTGCGCCGACTGCAAATGGTCAAGCACCACCGGGTCCGTAATCTTGTCGGATTGGATCATGGCGGCGCCAAGGTGGCCGACGAGATCGAGCAGCGTGTCTGGACCAGGTGCAGCAGTGTCGATTTCGGGCGCGATTGAAGGACTGATGCTCGCTCATGGCTTCAGGCTCAAAGGCAACTGGCGCTCCGGATGCACATGGCGATGGACGAAATCTTCCAGCCACGCCGGTACGTCTTCATAGGCCAGATCGCTGCGCTCTTGGATTCCCGTGCGACGTCGGCCGTCACATACCGCGACCAGTTCTCAGTGGTGTTGAAGGCTACGACGCAGAGGGGGTCGAAATACTCGCCGCGCATGAGGCCGATGATGACGGTCCCCAAGTCTGTGCCGCTGATATCGGCTTCCCGCCAAACGCAACTGCCGGGACCGTGGCCATCGACAACAAGATAGTCGGTGTCGTGACCGCCGGCCGGCACCACGGATGGGGCCCATCCTCAAGGCATGACGCAGGTCCGCAGCCTGAACGGCGGATTCAAGGCGCCCGGGATTGTTTCGTTCCTGCAGGGCCGCTGGTCAGAGCGTGGCCAGGTATCTAATGGTGAAGAACGATAATGCGATTAGGGTTATTGTCGCCGTCAGCGCAAAGAGGACGCGTCCCAGTTCCAGCATCATCCGCCGACAGCTTCAAGCTTGCGGATCGCCGCTTTTGCCTGGCGAGTACCAATCAACGTGAAGCCGTGAGCGCGGCACACCTTCTTCACCGCTCCAGTCTTCCGATTGAGCGCTGCAGCAGCACGGTTCACAGAGGCGCCTTCGTCCGAAAATTTCGTGAGGCGCGCGATGTGGGCATCAATCCAGCTACGGCTGGTGACGTGTGGAATGATGGTCTTCACTATTTTGGAGGTTGGAGGCCGGGAGAGTTCGCCCAGCGGCCAGCATGGACTTCAGCCTCGATCTGCCGCGCCTGTTTCAGCAGGCGGTCGCGTTCGACGCCAGGCGGCAGTCGCTGCGCTTCCGCGCGCAGCAGTTTCGCTCGATCTATCGAGATGTCTCGCGTATCTCGATTTGCTGAAAATATACGCGGTGCCATGCGCACATTCCTTTCCATGCTGAAGGAGGGCGGGAGCGCAATCAGGCGTTCTCATCACCGGTGAAAACTACGATCCGTTCGGTGACAACACCACCCTTGCATGCGATGTATTGCGGCAACAGTACGTTATCGACCATAGGCTGCATTTATTTATCCGGAACGATGCAGACGATTATGCATCTTCAGTCAGAGGTGCAGATGTTCCGTTGGATTATCAGCAAGTTGCAGAAACCAGTCGGGGACGCCGGTAAGATCAACGCGGCATTACCGTTTCCGATTGACCAATCAGCCCTTGCCGATTTTGTGCGACATTTGCGTGAGATCGACGAAGAAGACGCCGCAGCGGGCGCTGAAGAAGTTTGACGGAACGAGGCAATAACGTGCGGTTTGGTCTACGCGCCGGCGATCGGCGAGACCGTCGGCCGCGGGGACGGTCCCGTCCTTACTCAGCCCCCCAGCCCTGGGGCGGGACCTGACTCCCCGGTACTTGATCGGTTCAGGTGTTCGATGATGCGTTCGCAGCGCGGACACTCAAACACTCTGACTTCATAACCGGCCGGCCTCGGTGATATCCGAAGCAGAGTTATTCGCGTGCCGCATTTCGAACACTGCGGCGCATCGATCATCTTGTCTTGGTAGTCCTCCATAGTCGCGCGACCCAAGAATGCGTCAACCAAACGCTCCGAGAAACCATCCTGCGATTGCCAGCAGCGGCACCACTGCAACTGCAATGAGCATCAGCGGAGCCGGCTCGTTGCCTTCGTCATTCGGCTTTTTGAATTCATGGTTCAATCCGCTGGCCGACGGCCGGTGCGAGTGTTCAGCGGTCCCTGCCGATCGCGCAGCAGTCCTTCGGGGATATCCACATGCCCATCCGCATTGGGATGCGCTGCGTGGTCAGTCGCCTCCTTCTTGACGGGCGTCACTGCGTCATAGGCGCCGCTCCGAGTATCGCGGCCGTCGGTGTGCATGTCGTCTGCCATTGATGCCTTCCTTTTGAGGCCTCAATGATCGACGAGCGGCCTCGTTCCGAGAGCATGGATATCCGAGATCGCCTGCTGATGGCGCGATGCGGACAATCTTCAATCACAACGTCAATATTCGATGATAGTATGCCTTCGCTAAAGCGCGCCGATGGCTGCATCCATAGTCGGGTCACATGAGTTTTCAACGCTTGCAAGTCTCGCAAGGATCAACTCGGCCTCCGAAAGGCTGCCTGGCAACCGCCAAGACTCGATGTTCACTGCTTCCTCGACAAATTGCTGAAGCATCTCGCGGTAAGGCAGATTTGCTGGCGGCGGCCGGTTGCTCTTCGCTTGAGCGACCGCAGATATCAGTTTCCTGAGATCCGGGTATCGCCAAGCAACCTCCCAGAGATAGTGTGCCCATGCCGTTGCACACATCACCGCGGCTGACCCCGCTTGGAATATGCCGGTTGAATGGATCTGCGCCTCTCTACGAACTTCGCTTGCGTCGAGCCGAGGCAAAAGTTGCTCAAGTTCATCAAGCCCGTAGGCTCGTCCGAGCCGGGCAGCCGTAATACGCGTCCCTCTGTCGGCACACGGCATCCTGCACCCATTTCGGTCGCGCCGATCTAGCGAACTCGGGCCTGCGACGAGGTCGAAACTTCCGCGCGTCTCATTATTAAATATAGCGAACCACACCGGCTCCCCGGCATCAACGTACAGGGCGCCTCCGAAGGACATGAGACGCGCGGCATCGGACCGAACTTGAAGAGCTTGGATCTCACGATCGCATCGGAAGTCCTTGACGCCTCTGCCATCGAAATATTGCTCAAACGTCTGCCTGACGCCGTCGTATGTCCGTCCCAGCGGATCCAGCACCGCAGCCGCACTCTCCCAATCGTTCTTGGCTAAAGCGAAGAAAGTACCGGTGGTTAATGGTCCGCTGTCGTCATACAGGGGCCACCACAGCGCCCCGGCGTGCAGACGGACATCGAAGTAAGGGGCCGATGGATGGCCGGTCGTAATTCGGTAGGCGACGGGCGCTTTGGCGAGGTCGACTTCATCGATCTGGATGAATTCCGAGTCGGCAAGGAAAACGGGGTACCACTTTCTGCCGTGTGGATTCTGGAATTCGCCGGAATAGAAGAAACGGGCCTCGATGATGTTGCTCATTACGCGGCCTCCTTTGATCGGGAAGTCGATTTCGCGGGACGCTTCTCGGTTCTGGAGCCGAGGGGCTTCATGCTCGGCGTGACGACGTATCGCGGTATCTTGTCGATCTGCTTTTTGAAGGTCGTGACCCAGCGCGATCCGTACTTCTTGCTGACAGATCCGGAACCGTGACCCGTGATAAAGTCGGCGATTTCCGGATGCATCTCGACGTCGCGCGCCAACGCCTTGAAGCGGTGACGCCACCCGTGGTTGGGCGCGACCTCGTGATCGACGTCGAGTTCTTTCAGCACCCACCTCGCCAACTTATTGCCGACCTTGGTCCAATGGGGGTTGGCGCGCTGCGCCCCGCGGCCACGGGCGGGATCGTAGAACAGCGGCTTGTCTATCTCCCGGCGCGTCGCAACGTAGTCCAGAAGCCCTTCGTCCACGAGATGATCGTGCAGCGGAACGATCCGTGGTTTCGACGTTTTGGACAGTTCAGCGCGGATCGAGATGCAGGGCAGGCCATCCTTGACGATGAAGTCGCTCGGCAGGAGTGAGGTCAATTCGTTGACGCGGGCGCCGGTATACGCGCAGATCCAGGGCACCCATCGGTGGGCTTTGGCCATCTCGATCGACATCTTCTTCGGCGCCGGACCGAGGCATGCACCGAGGATCGTCTCGGCATCCTTTTGGTCGAAGCCCTTGGTGTCGTCGTCCTTGTCGATCTTGACGTTCCGAACCACCACGCCCGCGACCGGGTTTTCTTTGAGCTTCAGTTCATCGACGAGGTATTGGCAAGTTGCTTTCACCGCCGCAAGGTAGACGTCACGCACCGTTCGGGGAGCTCTCGCCGGCTTGCCTGTAAGGAGGGCGTCCTTCCAGGCGATCACCTCGAGCTTGGTCAGGCGGCCGAGGTCGGAGTGACCGAGGTGAGGGGTCAGCGCATCGAAGACCGGCCGCCAGCGCTTGATCGTCGATGCCTTGAGGCCCGCCGCGGCGGCGTAGTCCTTGAACGCCTGGACGGCGTCGATCTTGGGCGGAAGCGGTGCCGGGAAGCGGGTAGCGCTGATTGCCCCGAAGTCGCCACCGGCGATCTCCAGCAGGTCATTCTCCGCAGATCCTCGTGCCGCGAAGAACGCCGATGCAAATTTCTCCAGGCTCTCAGGCTCCAGCCGCAGACCCCGTCGGTCCAGGAACGCTAGGATGGGCCCCCAATAGGCGTGCAGCTTGAAGCGCTTGTGAAGGACGGGTGGACGCCCCTTCCGGTCGTGGATTTCGAGGGCGCGCTGACGTTCGGGAATGGTGCCTGGCTCCTCCGAATGATCGGCCAAGTATTCCCGGTAGGCATCGCCGGCCAGGGCATGCGCTTGCTTGTGGGTCAGGGTCGTCCGCTCGCCGCCGGCCTCCGGAACGGCGGCGGACCGCGCCTTCAGCTCGGCCTCCCATTCGGCCTCGAGCTCGATCGAGATGCTCGCGGCCAGCACGCCGGCGCGGCGGCGGTCAGTGACTTCGAGACTGCGCCATATCTCGGCGCGGCCGACGAAAATGCGGAACCGGTCGGGTACGCGCTTGCGGAGCCACCAGAATTTGCTGTTAGATCGTTTGACGGGAGAGGGCACGCGAAGGTCCATGTGGAGCATTCCTATGTAGCACCCGGATGCTGCAGAACCCCTTCAGTGACCGAAACAACTTGAATGATAGTGTTTACGGCGCCGAAGTTCTCGAATCCCTCTCTCTCCGCCAGTAGCCTCCTGAACAATCGAAAACGCCCGACATCCCGAGCCGAACAGCCTTTTCGGCCACGGCGGTTCGCGCATATGCGTGGCTTCGGCCCTTCCGGGTGCCGGACTCGGCACCTTGGCGATCGCGCAACCGTAGCGCCTGCGCGCTAGTCCGTCCCGGCGGACGCCAGGCGTTGAAACTTGCGTTTCATGGCATTGACCTTGGCCAGATATGCCGCGACGCCATGATCCCCGCAGCGCTCGGTTGTCGCCATCTGAAAACGTCTGCGGGCATACGCCGTTGCGGGACCGCCGCCGCAAAGGTGGATGACCGCAGCCAGATCCTGACGTTGCCGCTCGGTCACCGCTACATTGCCGGCCCGGTTGAGCACCGCGGTGACGTTTCGATCCAGATAGATCGACGCCAATTCGACCGCATGGCTGGGAATGACGCGGATATAGGGGCCGAACCCGCAGCTGTCGGTTTCGACGGCGTTGGCCCGGATGCAGTAGCGTGCAACCTCGGAATAGGCGGGATCGGTCATCTGGAATAGGCCGACGGCGCTCGATGCCGGCTGATAGATTTTGAAGGGGTTTATGCTTGGTCGCCAGCGCCAGTAAGTCCGGTCCACCGGATTGCCCGAGCTTTCGACCTGAGCGAGCGCGGCCAGCAATTCCGGCGAGATCGATCGCGTCGCGAATGTGCGAAACAAGGGCCCGTAATGTCGCCACGTCTCGGTGGGCTCTTTGCTCAGCCGGTGGCCGAGGAAGAAGAACAGTTCGGTCGGCTTGCGGATCACCTGAACGAGGAGGTTGACCGCGACGGCGGCGGCAAGAACGATCGTGACGAGGCCTGCCATCCGCACCGCGCGCGGCAGGCTGGCGATCTGTTGTCGCGCCCACGCGCCATGGCGCCGCCAGCGGCGAAGATGTGAGGCAAAGCGCCTGGATGATCTGGCCATGCTTCCGCCATTCCCGACCACGCTGTCCTATGGCGGATGTCTTAATGTTCCGCAAAGCATGGGATCGTCGATGCGAGCTCCTGCAGAAGCCGATCGATCGTTGCCAGCTGCCGCCGGGGAACCTGGCGCGGTTCGCGGGGTTCGCAAAGCAAAGCCGAGTGACGAAGAGGTCTCATGCCGAATCCGAATCCCACGCCGCCGCCAAAAGGCATCGGCAAGTTTGCCGTCCTCGCAGGCGTCATTGTTGCCTTGATCGTCATCGTCGCGTTCATTGGAATGAACACGCAGCATGCGCAGGATTCAAAAGATCAGCAAAGCGGGCAGGTCAAGCCACGTGAAGCCCCGATGCATGAGAAGGATCTCGGCAAGTCGCCTCCGCCGAAATGACATCGCTCATGACAGTTTGCGCGCGCTTCGGCCCGTCGCGTTTTGGGCCCCGCGAATGTTCGCTAGCAGACAGAGGTGCTGATCGGTTCAGTCTGCTTTTGTCTGGCAATGTCAGATAGCGAGCAGACAGGATTCCTGTACGCGAGGTATCGATTCTGGATTGTAAGGGGCAAGAGGCGGCCGATTTCGGCCGGACGGCATCATAGGCGCTCCCCCTGAAGGTCAGAGGGGTTGATGAGGGCGCACGAGAATTGGCTGCTGGCGCAAATGGACGCGGTCGCTTTTGAAGAGTTGCTGCCTCATGGCAGCGTCGTCAAGCTCACGGGTGGCGAAGTCATTGCCGAAACGCGCGTCGAGATCGACAAGGTCTATTTCCCACATAGCGGCATCATTTCATGCGTCGTGGCGTTGACGGGCGGTGGCGTCATCGAAACGGCGATGATCGGCCGCGATGGTGCATTCGGTGCGGCGCTGTCGCTTGACGGCAAGCGAGCATTCAACGACGCCGTCGTGCAGATCAGCGGTGAAGCGACGGTGTTCGATGCACGTGTGTTTGCCGAATTTGCCGAGCGGAACATCGCCTTTCGACGGCAGCTTCTGGCCTATGAACAATTCCATCTTGCAGAAGCGCAGCAGACGGCAGCCTGCAACGCGGCCCACAGCGTGCTCGCTCGCACGTGCCGCTGGTTGCTGCGGATGCACGATCTGGTCGGCGATCAGATCGCCATCACGCAGGAAGGCCTGTCGCAGATGATGGGCGTTCGTCGGACCAGCGTCACCGATGCCGCGAGGGTCTTGCAAAGCAGCGGCGCTATCACATTGAGCCGCGGTCATGTGAAAATCGTCGATCTCGGCAAGATCAATGCGGTTGCCTGCGAATGCCACGCCAATGTCGCGCGCAATTATCGATGGCTGCGTCATCGCGAGCGATAGGCGAATTGTTCCGGTCGATCGAGATTCGCCATGTTCGAATTCACGCCATGGGGTGAAAGTTCGATCAAAAAAGAAAATAAGCGGCTCGTCACCATGGCCGGAGGGGCATAGACTGTCGGTATCACCGCGAGGCCCTCGGTATTCATCGGTGTTGAGAACGCCAATTGCGCTCCCGCCTCCTCGAATGGCACGGAACTGCGCATGCGAACGCATCCTAACGTTCTTCTGGCGCGGCTGTCGGATCAAGACTTTTCGGCAATCGAGCCGCATCTGTCCGTTTCATTGATGGAACGCGGCCAGACGCTCGTCGAAACGCATGAAACGATCCATCGCGTGATCTTTCCCCATGAAGGGGTTCTTTCGCTCGTCGTGGAATTGCCGGGCGGCGGGGCGATCGAAACAGGAATCATCGGGCGCGATGGATGCTTCGGCGCCGGGCCGGCATTGAACGATCGGATGTCGCTGAACCGCGTGACCGTGCAGGTCCCCGGAGATGCATCCACCATCGAGGTCACGCGGCTGCGCGATCTCATCTTGCAGCTTCCAGGATTGAGGAAGGTGCTGGTGGGATACGAGCTGTTCATCCTGGCGCAAGCGCAGCAGACGGCGGCCTGCAACGCCGTGCATCAAATCCGCGAGCGCACGTGTAAATGGCTCGCGCGGATGCAGGCGCTTGCCGGTGATGATCTGCCGCTCACCCAGGAGTTTCTGGCGCAGATGATGGGCGTCCGTCGCACCAGCGTGAGCGCCATCGCACAGGAATTGCAGCGGTCCGGTTTGATCGAATATCACCGCGGAAAGATCCGGATCAAAGACCGCGCAAGCATTCGGGAAGCGAGCTGCGAGTGCCACCAGGACCTGGCCGAACACTACAATCTGATCTCCGAGGCGACGTCGTGAAACCAGTCGATATTTCGCACGTAGGTCCGCCGAACGCGCTGCTCGGAGACCGTGATGCCTCGCTACTTCCTGCATACCGAACACTTCGATCGCGAGCCGATCCGCGACGACGAGGGCGCAGTCTTCGATGGCGTCGCTGCCGCTGCCGCTGAGGCGGCAGAGGGCATGCGCGAACTGCTTGCCGCCGCGATCCGGGATGCGGATGCGCCGGTGCCCAAGCGGATCGCCATCCACGACGAAGCCGGCGCCGAACTATGTGCCGTTTCGGCACGGAATTTCGTGCCGCAGCAACTGCGATCATCATGAAAGGCAGTTCTTCGCAACTGCCGCATCGAATCATCGTCGCTATGTCAGCTAGCGGTCAGACAGAGAATGCAGGGCAGGTCTAGCCTCTGCCAATAGGGAGGAGCGGCATGGCCGGTCACGTCACCAATCGAAGCTGGACGGATGATGACATCGTCCGGCTCCGGACACTCTCCGATCAGGGCGCATCCTTGATGCGCGCTGCAGCCGCGTTGAACCGACGGACGACGTCGGTGGCCAAGGTCGCCCGGCGGCACGGCATTGCCTTGGCAGGCACCAGACAGCTGAAAGCTGCCATCCGCGCGCTTGAGCAGGAGGCCGCGCGCTGATCTCGGTCGTGAAGGGATAGATCGATGTCAATCATTGAGGCAAATTCAACGCTTCGTGCCCAGGCAGCCGATGCTCTCGGCCGGGCACGCGCCTTGCCGGTGGGATCGCCCGACCGCAATGGCCTGCGTCAGCTGGCGATCGGGCTACGGTGGCTTGAGCGAAAGGGGCCGAATGCGGCACGGATTCGCATTGCCGACAGCTTGGCGGATAGCGATCAGTTCCTCCGATCTTGAAGCGGCGTGTGCCACCATTCGGTGGATATCGTGCGACCATGGCGCGGCAATCGTGACCTCTGCTCGCTGGCGAACAGACGCGGATCTCGTTCCTCCGATACTGCGAACATATTGGCGTCAGTATCGGTGAGAGGAAATGTCCGAAAGTCTTGTTTCATGCCCTAAATGTGCCGGCCGTCGCCGCCTCGTCGCTATTCTTCAGCTCGAAGGCGAAGAGATCCGCCGCTTCCGCTGCGACCAATGCAAAGCCGACGCCGATTACATCATCCGACGAGGCATGGCGATGCCGCGCAAGTCCAACGACTGATCGGAGCGTCGAGGGCGCCATTTCGGAACAACGCGCATCTCCATTCATTCTACGCCCGACTCTTCGGGAGATTGAGAATGCGGAACTACCCTTCGCCACCTTTTGTCCAACAGCGTCAACCGATGCCCGGCAAGACCGATGCGATGACGCCGAGGCCCGATCATGGCGAGGACAGCTATGAAGGAGCAGGGCGCCTGAAAGGCCTCAAGGCCGTGATCACCGGTGCGGACAGCGGCATCGGACGCGCCGTCGCGATCGCCTATGCGCGCGAGGGCGCCGACGTGCTCGTCTCCTATCTCAATGAGGCGGACGAGGCCGCGGAAGTGAAGTCCCTGATCGAAGCCGCAGGTCGCAAGGCTGTGCTTGTGCCGGGCGATATCACCGATCCCGCGCAGTGCCGCCGCATCATCGAGACCGCAGTCAGCGAGCTCGGTGGCATCGATATCCTGGTCAACAATGCTGCGCATCAGGCGACCTTCAAGGATATCGCCGACATCTCCGACGACGAGTGGGACCTGACATTCCGGACCAACATCCATGCGATGTTCTATCTGGTCAAAGCGGCGGTCCCGCATATGAAGCCTGGAACCGGCACGATCATCAACACGGCGTCGGTAAATTCCGACATGCCCAATCCGATGTTGCTCGCCTATGCCACCACCAAGGGCGCGATCCAGAATTTCACGGGCGGGCTCGCGCAGATGCTGGCGCCAAAGGGCATCCGCGCCAATGCGGTGGCGCCGGGGCCGATCTGGACACCGTTGATCCCCTCCACGATGCCCGATGATGCGATCAAGAGCTTTGGCGAGCAGACGCCGATGAAGCGGCCGGGGCAACCTGCCGAACTGGCGACCGCCTATGTGATGCTGGCAGATCCGCGATCGAGCTATGTTTCCGGCGCCACGATCGCAGTGACGGGCGGCAAGCCGTTCATCTGAACGGCAGCGAGTGTGCTGACTGTTGCAGCTCATATGACTGCAACGGAACAGGGCGCGATTAAAACGGTTCTAGGGGCGAACGCAGAGAGGCGCCCGTGGACCAGATTTCACAACATCAGACAATTCCGATTTCCCTGACCATCAATGGCAAGGACCACCAACTCGACGTTGCGCCCTGGGTGACATTGCTCGATCTGCTGCGCGAGCAGCTTGGGCTCACCGGCACGAAAAAAGGCTGCGACCAGGGCCAGTGCGGCGCCTGCACCATCTTGGTGGATGGCCAGCGCATCAATTCGTGTCTCGCACTCGCGGTCTCCCGCGACGGCGCCGAGATCACCACGATCGAAGGACTGGCGCAGGGCGATGAACTGCATCCGCTGCAATCTGCTTTCATCGAACGTGACGCGTTCCAATGCGGCTATTGCACGCCGGGGCAGATCTGCTCTGCAGCCGGTCTCCTCAACGAAGGCCACACCCATACGCGGGCCGACATTCGCGAGCACATGAGCGGCAATCTGTGCCGTTGCGGCGCCTATACAAATATCGCCGATGCCATCGATGACGTGCTGCAGCCGCGGCTTGCCATGAAGGAGGCTGCGGAATGAACCGATACGATTATGTCAGACCCGATACGATCGCCGATGCCATCGCAGCGCTCAACAGTCCTGGCGCACGCGCCCTCGCCGGTGGCACCAATCTCGTCGATCTGATGAAATACAATGTCGCGGCGCCCGAGCGCGTTGTCGATATCAACCGGCTGCCGCTGAAATCGATCGAGGTCGCCGACGGCTCGTTGCGCATCGGTGCCTTGGTCAGCAATTCCGAACTGGCGTGGCATCCGGATATTCGCGAACGCTGGCCGCTGCTGTCGAGCGCCATTCTCGCCGGCGCATCGCCGCAACTGCGCAATGCGGCGACGACCGGTGGCAATCTTCTGCAGCGGACGCGCTGCTATTATTTCTACGACCCCTCGACCGCCTGCAACAAGCGCGCGCCGGGCAGCGGCTGTTCGGCCATCGGCGGCGTGAACCGCATCCATGCCATTCTCGGCGCCAGCGATGACTGCATCGCGGTGCATCCATCCGACATGTGCGTTGCGCTGGCGGCGCTGGATGCCAGTGTCGAGGTCGAAGGGCCGCAAGGGCGTCGCACCATTCCATTTGCGGACTTCCATCGCCTTCCCGGCAACGAGCCGGACCGCGACAACACCATGACGTTCGGCGAGTTGATCACGGCGGTGACGATTCCCGAACCGGGATTTGGCAGCCATCACACCTATCTGAAAATCCGGGATCGGCTGTCCTATGCGTTCGCGCTGGTCTCCGTCGCTGCCGGGCTTCGGATCGAAGACGGCACCATCAGGGACGCGCGCATTGCGCTGGGCGGCGTCGCGCACAAGCCGTGGCGTGATGGCGAAGCGGAGCAGTTGCTGCGCGGACAGCCGGCGGAGCCCGGTGTCTTCGAAACGGTCGCCAAACGCATCCTGCGCGATGCCAAGGGCCAGGGCGAGAACGATTTCAAGATCGATCTCGCGGGCCGCGCGATCATCCGTGCGCTTGAGCAGGCGGCTGCGGGCACGCCGCAGGATCAGGCCGATAAATCGATTCAGTAGGGATATTTGTGATGTCGTCGATCGAACAATTGCATGTGGGACGTCCGACCAGCCGCGTCGATGGCCGGCTGAAGGTGACGGGCCAGGCGAAATACGCCGCCGAGTATCCCGCCGACGATCTGCTCCATGGTTATATCGTCGACAGCACCATTGCCGCCGGCCGTATCGTGTCGATCGATCTTGCCGCCGCGCGACAAGTGCCGGGCGTGGTGGAAATCTTCACGCATGAGAATCGTGGCAAGGCGGCCTGGCTGGACCGGAAATGGCGCGACGAGGTGGCGCCGCCCGGTCATCCGTTCCGCCCGCTGCATTCCGATCGCATCCTGTTCGATGGGCAGCCGGTGGCGCTGGTGGTGGCGGATACGTTCGAAGCCGCGCGTGATGCGGCCGCGTTGATCCGCGTGGCCTATGATGTCGATCCGCATTGCACCGAATTGGAGCGCAAGCGCAACGAGGCTTATGTGCCGCCGAAGAAGCGCAGCGGCATTCCGCCGCCGCCTGATCCGCGCGGCAATGCCGAACAGGCGTTTGCGGATGCGCCGGTAAAGATCAGTCGCGATTATCGCGTCAATCCCGAGCATCACAATCCGATGGAGATGTTCGGGTCGACCTGCGTCTTTGAAGGCGACGGCAAGCTTACGATCTATGACAAGACGCAGGGTTCGCAGAATGCGCAGGGCTATGTGACGTCGGTTTTCGGCCTAGGTAGCGACGATGTCCGGCTGGTCAATCACTATGTGGGTGGCGCATTCGGCTCGGGCTTGCGGCCGCAGCAGCAATTGTTCTTTGCCGTCATGGCCAGCCTTGAACTGAAGCGATCCGTCCGCGTGACGCTGACGCGTGCCCAGATGTTTCATATCGGCTATCGGCCGGACACTTATCAGATGGTGTCGCTGGCCGCCGATCGTGACGGGCGCCTGCAGTCGATCATGCATGACGCGGTGGCCGCGACCTCGCATTACGAGGACTATCAGGAAGCCGTCGTGAACTGGTCCGGCATGATGTATCACTGCGACAACGTCAAGCTGACCTATCAGCTGGCCAAGCTGGACACGGCGACGCCATGCGACATGCGTGCACCCGGTGCCGCCATCGGCGTGACCGCGCTGGAATGCGCATTGGACGAGTTGTCCTATGAGCTCGGCATTGATCCGTTGGAGCTGCGGCGGATCAATTTTGCCGACAAGGACGAGAACACCAACAAGGAGTTCACGTCCAAAGCGCTGATGGAATGCTATCGCGCGGGTGCCGATGCATTCGGCTGGGATCGCCGCGCCACGACGCCGCGCGCCATGAAGAACGGCCGCGAACTGGTCGGATGGGGCGTGTCCACCGGCATGTGGGATGCATTCCTGCAGAAGGCGCAAGCCAGCGCGACGCTGAGGGATGATGGCACCCTGGAGGTGGCGACCGCTGCCTCCGATATCGGCACCGGCACCTGGACGATCCTCACTCAGATCGGTGCCGATGCATTCGGGTTGCCGCTTGACGATGTGACGGCGCGGATTGGCGACTCGGCTTTGCCGATGTCGCCGGTGGAGGGCGGCTCATGGACCGCTGCATCCAATGGCTCCGCGGTGCAGGCGGCTTGCGACGCACTCAAGCAATCGCTGTTCAAACTCGCGACCAAGATGGCCAATTCGCCCTTGGCCGATGCGAATTTTGAGGACGTCGAACTGCGCGATCGTCGGATTTTCCGCAAGGATGATCCGGCGCGTGGATTGGCCATCGCCGAGATCATGCATGCCGCCGAGCTGCGCGAGCTGACCGAGCAGGGCAAGGTCAGCCCGAGCCTGATCCAGATGATGAAATATATCAGCTACACCCATTCTGCGGTGTTTGCGGAAGTGCATGTGGACGAGGCTCTCGGCGTGGTTCGCGTCACCCGCGTCGTCTGTGCGGCGGCGGCCGGAAAGATCCTGAATCCGAAAACCGCACGCAGCCAGATCCTTGGCGGCGTGGTGATGGGGATCGGCATGGCGCTGCACGAAGAGAGCATGACCGATCACCGCCTCGGCAAGATCATGAATGCCAATTTGGGCGAGTATCATATCCCGGCCCATGCGGACATCGCGGATATCGAGGTGATTTTCGTGGATGAAAAGGACGACAAGGTCAGTCCGATCGGCGTCAAGGGCCTTGGTGAGATCGGCATCGTCGGCACGGCCGCGGCCGTCGCCAATGCGATCTATCACGCAACCGGCAAGCGCGTGCGCGACTTCCCGATCACCATCGACAAGATCCTGAACGCACCGCAGCTTTCATAGGAGATGACATGAGCAAGGAAACGCCGAAGGACGATCCCCGCCAACGGACCGATTGGGGATCACCGAAGCAGACCGAGCAACCCTGGAAAGGGCCTCCGGAAAAGGATCAGTTCGATCCGAAGGAGAAGCCCGACCTCGAAAAGTGGAACGACACCAAGACGCATTGAGCAGTGTTCGCGAATTCGGGAGCGGATAACCCTGCGCTGTCTCTTTTGCCATCAACGTGCCGGCGCGATCCTCCCCTGAACGGCGCCGAAACCGACGCGATAGCCATCGCCCTGGCACCAGCCGCGCATCACCAGGCTGTCGCCATCCTCCAGGAATGCGCGCTTGCTGCCGTCCGGCATCGCCACCGGCTCCGAGCCGTTCCAGGAGATTTCCAGCATGCTGCCGCGCTGATGTTTGTCGGGGCCGCTGATGGTGCCGGAGCCGAGCAGGTCACCGACATTGATGGCGCAGCCATTGGAGGCCTGATGCACAAGCTGCTGCACCGAAGACCAATACATCAGCTTTGAGTTCGTGGTCGAAATCCGCACCGGCTGCGACGTGCCGGCGCCGAGCAGATCGACTTCGAGATGCAGGTCGTAGTTGTTGGCACCGCGTTGCTGCAGATAGGGCAGTGGTGCCGGCTCCTGAGCGGGGCCGTGGACGCGAAACGGCTCCAGCGCTTCGCGCGCCACGATCCATGGGCTGATCGATGTCGCAAAGCTCTTGCCGAGGAACGGGCCGAGCGGGACATACTCCCATTGCTGGATGTCGCGGGCGCTCCAGTCGTTGAGCAGCGTGAATCCGAAGATGCTGTCTTCCGCCTGCGCTTCAGTGAGCATGCCGCCCATCGGTGAAGCCTGGCCGATCACGACGCCCAGTTCGAGCTCGAAATCGAGGCGCTGGCACGGGCCGAAAGACGGTGCATCGACATTCGGCGGTTTCAACTGGCCGCGCGGGCGCGGCACGTCGGTGCCGCTGACCACCACGGTCGAAGCGCGACCATTATAGCCGATCGGCATATGCAGCCAGTTCGGTTGCAGCGCATTGTCCTTGCCGCGAAACATGACGCCGACATTGGTGGCGTGTTCCTTCGACGAATAGAAGTCGGCGAAGCCGGCCACCACGAGCGGCAGATGCAGCGTCACGTCCTTGCGCGACACCAGCGCGCGCTGGCGCAGGTCTGGATTGTCGCGCAACTCCGCATTGTCATGGCGCAGCAGTGCGCTGATGAGCGCCCGCGTCGATGCCCAGACCTTTGGTCCGAGCGCCATGAAGGCATTGATCGACGATTGTGCGAAAACGCCTTTGCCGTCACCGAGATCGAGCAGGCCTGCGGCGTCGATGGCGGCGAGATCCAGCACGAAGTCGCCGATGGCGACGCCGACGCGTGGCGATGTGCCCGTCGTCGAGAACACACCATAAGGCAGGTTCTGGATCGGGAAGTCTGACGCCGGATCGATATCGATAAAGGAACGCAGCGCGGGATCGTTGGGATGCACGGTCATGGTCTATGGCTTGCTCGGATCGAAACGCTTCTCGAGCCCGGTCCAGCAATCGGCATAATCGCTCTGCAGGGCCGGCGTCCTGGCTGCATATTCGGTGACCCGTTGCGGGAAGCGCGTCTCGAACATGAAAGCCATGGTGCCGGTGAGCTTCACCGGCTTCAGCTCACCATTGCTGGCGTGATCGAAGGCCTCGCGGTCCGGCCCATGCGGCAGCATCATATTGTGCAGGCTGATGCCGCCGGGGACGAACCCCTGCGGCTTGGCATCGTAGACGCCGTAGATCAGCCCCATGAATTCCGACATGATGTTCATGTGATACCACGGTGGCCGGAAGGTGTTTTCCCCCACCATCCAGCGCTCGGGGAAGATCACAAAATCGATATTCGCCGTGCCCGCCGTTTCCGAAGGCGAGGTGAGCACCGTGAAGATCGATGGATCCGGATGATCGAAGCCGATGGCGCCGATCGGCGAGAAGGTGCGCAGATCATATTTGTAGGGCGCGTAATTGCCGTGCCACGCCACCACATCGATCGGCGAGTGATTGAGCTTGGTGACATAAAGTTCGCCGCCCCATTTCACATAGAGTTCGGTCGCCGTGTCCTTGTCCTCATAGGAGGCGACAGGCGTGAGGAAGTCGCGCGCATTGGCGAGGCAATTCGCGCCGATCGGGCCGCGCTCCGGCAGCGTGAAGGCGCCGCCATAGTTTTCGCAGAGATAGCCGCGTGCGGGGCCATCCGGCAATTCGACGCGAAACTTGACGCCGCGCGGGATCACCACGATCTCGCCGGGCTCGGCATCGATGCGCCCGAATTCGGTGACGATCAGCAGCCGGCCCTGCTGCAGCACGAACATCAGCTCGCCATCGGCATTGTAGAAATTCTGGTCCACCATCGATGCGGTGATCAGATAGACATGCGCGGCCATGCCCGCCTGGGCACCGGCATCGCCGGCCGTCGTCATGGTGTGGATGCCATCAACGAAAGTCATTGTCTCGCTTGGCATCGGCAGCGGATCCCAGCGCAGTTGCGCGATGGGCAAGTCGTTTTCGTGGCAGGGCGCCGTGCGCCAGTGCTGGCGATCGACTTTGGTGAAGCGGCCGGAATGCTTCACCGACGGGCGGATGCGATAAAGCCAGGAGCGCTCATTGGTGCCGCGCGGCGCCGTGAAGGGCGAGCCGGACAACTGCTCTGCATAGAGGCCATAGGCGCAGCGCTGCGGCGAATTGCGGCCGATGGGCAATGCGCCGGGCAACGCCTCGGTCTCGAAGGAGTTGCCGAAGCCGGACATATAGCCCGGAGTGACTTGCGCCGACGCGCGGTTGAGTTGCTCAGGAGCGGTATTGATGTTCATCGTGCTCTCCTCTTTGTGCCGTCATTGCGAGGAGCCCTTGCGACGAAGCAATCCAGTCTTCCTTCGCACGACTCCTGGATTGCTTCGTCGCTACGCTCCTCGCAATGACGAAATGATGCGTCAGTCCTGCAAAGCGGCCCACATTTCGCGGTCGCGCTTGTCGGTCCAGATCACGGGATCGTCGATGCCGGATGCTTCGTCATAGGCGCGCGAGACATTGAAGGGCAGGCAGTGTTCGTAGATGGCGAAGCTCCCGAACTTCTTGTCCATGACCTCGCGGGTCGCGGCCATGCTCTCCTTGAGGCTGCGGCCCTTGGCGACGGATAGTTCCGCGGCGCCATAGAGCGATGTCACGAAATCGCGCGTCATGGCGATGGCTTCGCGGGTGGTGTCGAGGCCCTTCAGCGCATCGCCGCGGCCGGGTGCAATGGCTTTCGGATTGAAGCTGCGGATTTCGTCCAGTGTGCTCGGCCATTCGCGTAGCCACGCATCGCCGCAATAGCAGGCGGAGTGATATTCGATGAGGTCGCCGGAGAACATCACTTCCGCATCCGGCACCCAGGCGACGATGTCGCCGGAGGTGTGGCCGGCACCGAGCTGCATCAGGCGCACTTCGCGCTTGCCGAGATAGATCGACATCTCGCCTTCGAATGTCAGCGTCGGCCAGGTGAGGCCGGGAATGCTATCGGAGCCCTGAAACAGACGCGGGAAACGGCCGAATTCGGAATCCCAGTCCTGCTGCCCGCGTTCTGCGACCAGACGATAGGTCTCCTGCGAGGCGACGACTCCCTGCGCCTGGAACGCCGAGGCGCCGAGCACGCGCACCGCGTGATAATGCGACAACACCACATATTTGATCGGCTTGTCGGTGACGGTGCGGACGCGCTCGATCACCTTGCTGGCCAGTGCCGGCGTTGCCTGCGCGTCGAACACGATGCAGCCGTCATCGCCGACAATGACTGCCGAATTCGGATCGCCTTCAGCGGTGAAGGCATAGAGGTCGGGGCCGATCTCCGAGAAGGTGATCTTCTTCTCGCCCATGTCGGTGGTGGATGCGAAACCTTTTGCCATTCTACGTGTCCTTTCGATTTTACGCCGTCATTGCGAGCCCTGACGAATTGCATTGCAATTCGTTTGGGCGAAGCAATCCAGTTCTTTCTTTACGTGGCTCCTGGATTGCTTCGTCGCTTCGCTCCTCGCAATGACGACCTCATTTTGTCGTGTCCGGCAGCCGGCGCTTCGCCAGCGCCAGCGCATCCTTCAGCACCTCGATGTCACCGATGTGATTGGCGAGGATCAGCACCAGCGCGGTGTCGAGCGCCGCGCTTTGCGCGTCGCTGAGGCCGCGATGCGCCTCGACGATGCTGCGATAAGCGATGTCGGGATTAGGAAAGTTGGATTGCGTCGACAGGGCCATGATCAATCCTCACGCCCGGCCGCTGGCGCGCGCGAAGGCTGCGGCGATCGCCTGTGCTGTCGGATTGTGGAAACGGGCGGCCACATAGCCATCCGGGCGCAGCAGATAGGCGGTGCCCGGCTCTGCCGCGTAGCGCTGTTTGAACAGGCCGCTGGTGTCGCGCAGCTGCGCATCGTCGCCGATCGCAAGCCGCGCAACACCATCCGGCAGCTCGATCGCGCTGGCATCCGTGTGCAACACGGTGAAGCCACGCCCAGCCGCTCCGAAGCATTCCGACAGGAACATGCTGGCGCCATCGTCGCTGGCCAGCGGGACGTCGGGCATATGGGTGCCCGGACAGGGACCGTTGTGCCAGGTGTCGTCATCCACCGTGGACAGCGGTGACGGATAGACCGACGGCACCGAGAGCCGCCCGCCATTGATCATGCGCTTGGCAAAATCCGTTTCCTTGGCGAGGGCGAGAACGGCCTGACGCAGGCGCTGCTCCTGCGGTGATGGTGGCGCCATGAAATCGGTGGCATGGGTGGAGGCGCGGATATTGTCATCCGCCGCATGGCCGCGCTCGATATCGTAGCTGGCGAGCAGCGAGGCTGGTGCATCGCCGCGCAGGATCAGCGCCAGTTTCCAGGCGAGATTTTCCGCATCCTCCAGCCCGGAATTGGCGCCCCGCGCGCCGAAAGGCGAAACCTGGTGCGCGGCATCGCCCGCAAAAATCACGCGCTCGTGCACGAAACGCTGCATGCGGCGGCACTGGAATTTGTAGACCGAAATCCATTCGAAGTCGAAATCGTCATGGCCGAGCATGCGCGCGATCCGCGGGCGCACCTTCTCGGGCTGTCGCTCTGCGATTGCATCTGCGTCGCGGCCGAGCTGCAGGTCGATGCGCCAGACATCGTCGGGCTGGCGGTGCAGCAGCGCCGACTGGCCGGCATGGAACGGCGGATCGAACCAGAACCAACGCTCGGTCGGAAATTCCGCGGTCATCTTCACGTCGGCGATCAGGAACTGGTCCTCGAACACTTCGCCGTCGAAAGTCGCGCCGACCATGTCGCGCAGCGTCGAGCGGGCGCCGTCGCAGGCCACGACGTAATCGGCACGCAATGCGTAAGGCCCATCCGGTGTATCGACGGTGAGCTCGACATGATCGTTGCGCTGCGCGAGGCCTATGACCTTGTTGCGCCAGCGCAGGTCGATCCCGGGCAGATCCTGCAGCCGATCCGCCAGAAAGGATTCGGCGTAATATTGCTGCAGGTTGATGAAGGCCGGCATCTTGTGCCCGTCTTCGGGGAGCAGGTTGAATTGATACAGCAGCTCCGGGCCCGAAAAAATCTTGCCGACATTCCAGACGACGCCTTTCTCGAGCATCCGGCCGGACACGCCGAGACGATCCCAATATTCGAGCGAGCGCTTGGAAAAGCAGATCGCACGCGAGCCTTCGCCGATGCGGTCGGCATCGTCGAGCAGCACGACGTTCTGGCCACGCAAAGCGAGATCGATGGCGAGCGACAGCCCGACCGGTCCGGCGCCGACAACCACGACAGGATAGCGCGCGGCCTCATGCGCAGGGCGCGCCTGATCGGCGTGGCGGCGATAGGAAAATTGGCGAGCCTGCTGCGCCATCCTTGTCCCTGGGTTCCCGGATCGGAGCATGTATCAACATCGGACTGGCCGATGCCGTACCATCTCTCTATGATAGTTTCACGTGCAACCATCTAAGCGCCGCCACCCGGTGGTCGTCAAGATGCAATACGGGTCTTTTGCGGGTGCCGGTGAGATGACCGAATTCGATCTGTTTCGCTTCGTGCCGTTTCGGCTCAATCGGCTTTCCGCCGAAGTCAGCGCGGCGTTGTCGGACGAATATCGTGTGCGCTACGGCCTCGACATCCCGGAATGGCGGGTTCTGGCGACGCTGGGTTTTGGAAATGCGTCCTGCAGCGCGCAATTCATCGTCGAATCCACCCGCACCCATAAATCGACCATCAGCCGCGCCGTCACCAATCTGCTGGCGCGTGGCCTGCTGGAGCGGATCGGAAGCAGCGACGACCGGCGCGCGTTCGAGCTCAAATTGTCGCGTGCGGGGCGCAAACTGTTCGACCAGCTATGGCCAAGGCTGCTCGCAAAAGAGGGCGAAATCCTTTCCTGCCTGTCGGCTCAGGAGCGCAAGCAGCTCGCCGCTATCCTGAATAAACTGGAAACGAATTTCGATCTGCCGACCAGTTCCCACGAGGAAGCCCGCAAATAGGCGCTTTTACGCACCTGTCAGCGCGTTCGGCGCCGTTTGCCTTCTCTCAACCATCGCCGCCGTTCATTTGTCGGCAACCACGCCCGTTAGGCCCGGAGAAGGCCGCGGGGGCGATGGTGGTCGCACGATCGAAAATCAATTTCGACAGGAGGCGACTTTGGCTCTTACCATTCTTCCCTACATTGCTGCCGCTCTCGGCGTTGCCGCTTTCGCACTGGTCACCAGTGCTCCCGCGCGTGCGGAGAAGACCGAGACGCGTTAATCGGGTCTAAGCGGCAACGGCGTCCGGTGCAGGATCGATCTGCACCGTGCGCGCCTTGATGCGGCGGTGCTGCAGCAGGTCGGCGACCACCTGCACATCGTCGGTATTGGTGCTGTGGCTGGACTCCAGCAGGATCACTTCATCGACCATGGCATAGAGGCCATATTCCGATGACGTGGTGCCGAGTTCGCCGCCATCGATGATGACGCGATCGAATTGCCGCGCATCGCGGAGTGCGGCTGCGGCCGCCTCGCGCATCTGTCTGTCGGGTGCGCGCAGGCTGACGAGGCCTGCAGGCACGATATGGATATGGGTCTTGCCCAGCCGATGCGCGGCGTCACGCATGCTGGCCACATGGGCGAGCAGTTCGCGAAAACCCGCGCGCCCATCGAAACGCAGGCGCGACGTGACCCGGTGACGCTGCAGGTCGGCGTCGATGATCAGCGCGTTTCGTCCGGCTTCTTCCACCGCACGCGCCAGCTCCAGCGCGACCAGGCCGAGGGATGGATCGCTGGATGCACGAACCAGCAACACGGAATGGCCTTTCGGTGCCGCGATCAATTCCGCAGTGACGCGTGCCATCTGTGACTGCGGCGGCGTCGGCACCGGCGTGGGCGCAGGTGCAAGCGGCGGCGATGGCGGCGAAATCTGCGGCGGCGTTTCCGGCTCTGGCGTTGGCGCCGGGCGCGCAACCAGCGTATCCCGCGCGAGCGCTGCGACGATGCCGAGGAACAGGCCGCCGAACAGCGCCGCCGCCAGGATGATCATCGACGGCGGCCAGCTCTTGCGATCCGGCGGCGAGGCGCGCGAAATCAGGCGGGCATTGGTGGTGTCGATCACCTGCTGCTCGCTGGCGGTCTTCGCCTTGGCGAGGAAGTTCTCATAGATCGCGCGATCGGAATCGGCTTTCCGCTCCAGCTCGCGCAGTGGCACGATGGCTTTTTCATTGGTCTGCGACAGCGTCTTCAACGTGTCGAAGCGCGCCTGCAGATTCTGCACATTGGTGCGCTCGCTGGCCGCGGCATTGCGCACGGCCTGGGCGATCAGTTTTACTTCGCTCTTGATGGCCGCCTGGGCATCGCGAACCTGCGCGCGCGCCGCCTGCAGCAGCGGATGGCTCGGCCCGTTGATCTGCGCCAGCTGCGCTTCCTCGCGCGAGGCATTCGCGGCCTGCGCACGCAGCTGCGCCATGGTCTGCGATTGCACGGCTTCCGGCAACGCATCGAGTGAGGCGCCGCCGGCTTCGATCTGCTCGATCAGTTTGACGCGCGATTGCGCATCGGTGAGACGCGCACGGGCGTTGGTGAGTTGCGTATTGGCCTCGTCGAGCTCCTGCTCGGTGACGAGGCGATTGCGGGCGCCGACCAGATTGTTGGCGGCCTTGTAAGCCGTGACGGCCTGTTCCGATTGGCTGACCGCATTGCGCATGCGCTCGAGCTGCGTGGTGATCGCCTCTGAAACGCGGCGGTTGAAGCCGGCATTCGCGATCGCCTGCTCTTCCAGATAGGCGTTTGCCACGGCATTGGCGAGCGTCGCCGCGCGCGCGGCCGTGTCGGCCGAGACCGAAATATCGATGACGAAGGAGCGGTCATTGCGCTTGGCCGTCGTCTTCTGGCGCAGGTTGCGCATGGCGACCAGCGCTGGATTGTCCGATCCGCCGATGCCGAACAGTGCCTTGATATTGGCGCCGAGGCCGCCGGCCCCATTGAATTGCGGATCCTTGGCGAGATCCGTTTCCGTCACCACGCGCGACAGCACTTCGCCGGACGTGATGATCTTGAGCTGGCTCTCCACCAGCAGCATGCCGTCGCCGGGCACGGAATTCTGCATCGCCACGTCGTCTTTCGGCGTTTGCCGGTCGCGTGGATCGACATAGACCTGCGAGGTGGCCGTGTAGGATGGGCGTGCAACGGCAACATAGGTGATGGCAAGTGCGCAGAAGGCGAGGGTGACACCAGCGATCCAGCTCTTGCGCCGGCCCAGGATGCCGATGACATCCCTCACATCGAAGCCGTCGGCATCTCTATCGCCGGTGTTCGAAGCGCCGCGTGCGGCCGCCCCGTTACTCTCCGCACGCTGAACCGACATGCCCCACTCCAACTCGATCGGCAGCTACGCTGACTATCGCCGATCGCCATGATCGTAAATAAGTAGGGTTAATCGCCGGTTACCCGGATGCCGCAACATCAAAGCATAACGACTGGTTAACATCGCTCGCGCAGTTGCGGGTTTCTTCTGTGCGGTTAACCAGGGTTTAAGTGTGTACCTATTCGCGGTGCAGTTTTACTACACATGTAATCATATGCGTATAAGGATACGCCTATGGTTGGACAGCACCACAAAACGGCTGCGCGTGTCGCGCATATTGCAGCTGACGAAGCAGGCCACGCAGTCACGCTCGTTCCTGGTGATCGCCGTGCCGTTTCCGATCGGCGCATATCCTCCTTCACCGATACCCAGGCCAATCTCGCCAAGCTCGGATTTGAAGAGCGGCGCCTGTCGCCTGATCGCCGCGGCAATGTCTTTCATCGCTGGCGCCGGCTAGTGCTCGGCGGCCTTCCGGTCGTGGCGGCCGACAGCAAGGAAACCGCACGCGTCATCGTCGATGAGGCGCTCCGGCGCAGCGCGCTGTGGCGCTTCCCGGCCTATCTCACCTCCACCAATGGCGAAGTCACCTATCGCTGCGCCGTCGATCACGTCGAGCGCGACCTGTTCATGCAGGCCGATGCCATCCATGCGGATGGCATGGCGCATGTCTTCCTGTCCCGCCTGCATGACGCAGAGGGCCTGCCGGAGCGCGTCGCCACATCCGATCTGTTCTACGACGTCGCTGCGGAGGCGGAGGCGCGCGGTGCCAGCATGTATATGCTCGGCGCCACCGAAGCCGCGAATGCCGCTGCGGTGGCCGCCGTGAAGGCGAGATATCCCGGCATCAAGATGGCCGGTCAACGTCACGGCTTCTTCCGCGATGAAGCCGAAGAGATCGCGGTCTGCGCCGAGATCTGCGCCTTGCAGCCGGACATCCTGTGGATTTCCATGGGCGTGCCGCGCGAGCAACGCTTCATCGTCCGCCATCGTCATCGGCTCACCGCGGTGGGCGTGATCAAGACGTCGGGCGGGTTGTTCGATTTCGTTTCCGGCATGAAGAAGCGGGCGCCGGTCTGGATGCAAGCCGTCGGCGTCGAATGGCTGTGGCGCATGATGCTGGAGCCGCGACGGCTCGGCTGGCGCTATCTCAAGACCAATCCGTTTGCCTTGTACTTGCTGCTGAAGAAGCAAGGTTAAGATCAATTGGGTCCCTCCTGCGCGCCGCATATGCGCAGATGACCGATGAAAGGCCGGACGCTGCGTGTTAGCTCTGTCCTGGTTCCATTCGCACCGATATTGCCGCGCTCATGTTATTGCCTGCCATTCATAAAGCCAGAAGCCAGCTCGGCTCGGCCATCGCGCGCCACCTCAGCCAGGGCGTGGCGCTGACATTTGGCCTGCAATTCGGCGGCGCCATCGTCTCCTTCGCCATGTACACGCTGGCGGCGCGCATCCTGTCGCCGGCGGATTTCGGCCATCTGGCCATGTGGCTCTGCGTGTGCCAGCTCAGCAGCGTGGCCGCCGTGCTCGGCCAGGAAATGTTCGTGCTGCGCTCGCTGCATGAACATGCCGTCGCCGGCCGCCCCGATCTCGCCAAGGGATCGCTCCTGTTCTCGCTCTCCATCGTCGCCGTGACGCCGCTGCTGTTGGCGGTGATCATCGGCACCATCGGTGTGGTGCTGCTGGACGAGACGCCGCGCCTGATGGTGGCGACCGGGTTGTTCCTCGTCTTCTCGTCATCGATCACGCTGTCCAGCCATATCGGGCGTTCCACCATCAGCGTCCTGCTGGCCGAAGGCATGCGCGACTTCTTCTGGCGCAGCATCGTGGTGGCCGTCATGCTCGGCTTGATCGTGACCGGCACGATCATCGAAATCCACGAATTCTTCCTGCTGTCGGTGATCGGCATCGCCATCGCGCTTGCGGTGCAGGTCGTGGCCATCTCGCGGCGGCTGCCGAAAGACGTGCTGGCTGCGAAAGCGAGCTGGGAGTTCGGCGCCTGGATCAAGGCATCCCTGGGCTTCTGGGCCGCCGCCATTCTCGAAACCATCAACCAGTATTTCGATGTCGTCATCGTCTACTGGTTTCTGGACCCGGTCTCGGCCGGCGCCTATTTCGTCGCATCGCGCATCGCCAATATGTTCGCTGTCGGCCTCGGCGCCCTGCATAACGTGTCCACCCGCCGGATTCCGGCCTTGTATTTCGCCGGCAACACGGCGGAGCTCAATAAGGTCCTGAAGTCGATGGCGGAGATGATGCTGCTCTGCGTCGGCACCGGCATCACATTGGTCCTGTTCGGCGCCGACAAGATCCTTGCGCTGTTCGGCCCGGATTTCGTCGCGCAGAAGTGGACGCTGATCACATTGGCGCTGGGCACGGCCTTCTATGCAGCGGGTGGGCCGGCATCGTCGGTGCTGATGATCGCCGGCCATGAACGGCGCTATCCGTTCATCGTCGCCGCCAATATCACGCTGCGCTTCATCGGCTTTGCGATCTTCATTCCGCTCTTCGGCCTGTGGGGCGCCGCGCTGGCCGCCACCAGCAGTCTCGCCATCATCACCATCGTGCTGAATGTCCTGTGCCGGCGCTGGCTCGGCATCGATCCGTCGGTGCTGTTTCTGTTCCGCAAACGCGCGGCGCCCGTGGCGGATGCCACGTCGCGCGTGTCCTGATCATGTCGCCGCGCCGCATTCTTTTCATTCAGACCCAGGGCGAGAATGCCGGCGCGCAGGAGATTTCGCGCCTGGTCGGTGCCGGGCTCAGCGCGCGCGGCTATGACGTCGGCCATCTCTTTTTCTATCGGAAATCGCCGAGCTTCGACGCGCCGCCCAACACACGCTATTGCAGCCTCGATCGCCCGCGCGGCATCGCGGATGCGCTGACATTCCCGGCGCGGTTGCTGCGTGAGATTCGCGCGGCGCGGCCCGACGTCATCCTCACCTTCCAGCATTATGGCAACACGGTCGGCGGCATCGCCGCACGGCTTGCGGGATCCGCGCCCGTCATCGCCAATCAGGTCTCGGCCCGGATGCTGATGAATCCGGTCGTGCGCACGGCCGATCTCGCGCTCGGCCTGCTTGGTGCGTTCGATTTGATCACGGTCAATTCGAAGGACATGCTTGCGGACTATTCGCGCTATCCGAACGCTTACAACAAGCGCCTGCGCTACATCCCGCATGGCTTCGATCTCAAGACGACGGCGCTCGGCAAGCCGCAGGCGCGCGCCGCCTTTGGCCTGCCGCAGCAGGTTCCATTGCTCGGTTCGGTCGCACGCCTGAATGCCGGCAAGCGGCTCGACACGGCGATCCGTGCGCTAGCGGACTCTCCGGACTGGCATCTCGTGCTTGCCGGGCAGGGGCCCGATGAAATGTCGCTGCGACAACTCGTCGTTGAGAAACATTTAGAAACTCGAGTATATTTTACCGGTGAACTGCCGCCCGAACGGATCGGCGATTTCCTGGCGGCACTCGATGTCTTCGTTTTCCCATCGCAAGCAGAGACGTTTGGCCTCGCAGCCGTTGAAGCCGCGAGCGCTGGCGTGCCTGTCGTCGCCCATGATCTTCCCGTGCTGCGCGAAGTCCTCGCCGTCGATGGCAAGCCAGCGGCGCTGTTCGTCGATGCGGCCGATGATCGCCAATTCCATGGCGCGGTCTCCCGCGCGCTCACCGATGCGCCGCTTCGCGCCGAACTCATCGCAGCCGGTCGCGGCCTGCATGCGCGTTATTCGGTCGCGCGCATGGTCGATGAATATGAGCAGCTCATTCGCAGCGTGCTCGAACCTGTCGCACAGCTTGCGCCGCAGCCATGATTGTTGAGCTGCGCTGCGATCCCAAGCGCCCACGGGCCTGGATCGCAGCCGCGGTCCGCTCGCTGCAGGCGGCTGGTCATTCGGTGCAATTGCGCTGGATCGATGCCGCGACACCGGCGCCCCGTTTTCTCGACCGGTTGTTCGCGCTCGAAAAACGCCTGCTGCAGAACGGGCGCCCGAACGGCACCGACCTTGTCGATCGCAGCACGATCACGGCGTCTCCGCCTGCACCAGCGATCGATATCGTCGTCGATTTCACCGATGCGCCTGCGGGCGCCGCAGCGACGTCGTCCTATCTGCGGCCATTGTTCAATGGCAAAGCAGGCGAGCTTGCCGCCGTCACGGCTCTTCTTGCCGGCGACATGCCGGTCATCGAATTGCGCGACGAGGTGAGCGGCAAGATCGTCGATCGCGGCCATCCGTCGACGGAAGTGGCTGATGGGCTCAGCGATGCGCTGGACTCGCTGATGATCCGCACGGTCACCCTCGTCCTCGCCAATCTCACCGGCGTGCCGCGCCCGCCGCTCCATGTGGCGCCATCGTCGCAGCGGCGCGATATCGGCCGTGCCACGCGCTTCGTGCTGTCCGGCCTGGTCAAGCACGGATTGCGAAAAGTCTATCGCTTCCTGTGTTACGCCCCGCAATGGCATATCGGCTGGCGCTTCACCCATGATGCCGGTGTCTGGCAGAGCCATGATCTCACCGGCGCGCCATGGCATCGCCTGAAGGAGCGTCCGCACAATTTCGCCGCCGATCCCTTCGTCGTGACGTGGCAGGGCCGCACCGTCGTGTTCTTCGAAGAGCTCGATCATCGCGTGGGCAAGGGCATCATCGCGGCGATCGAGTTTAATGAGCAGGGACCGCTCGGCGAGATCTTCACCGTCCTCGACGAGCCGTGGCATCTTTCTTATCCGTTTCTGATCGAAGACGGCGGCGAGCTCTGGATGATTCCGGAAAGCTCGGCCACAAAAGAAGTCACCCTCTATCGCTGCGCGCGCTTCCCGGATCGGTGGGAGCGCCACGCCACGCTGCTCTCGGGCGTCGAATTCAGCGATGCCACGATCACCCGGCATGACGGCCGCTACTACATGTTCGGCGTCACGCGTGACGGCTCCGCTGGCTATTCCGACACGCTGTCGATCTATCACGCAGACAGGCTGACCGGGCCATGGCTGCCACATGCACAGAACCCGGTGCTGCTCGACCGCGCCAATGCGCGCCCTGCCGGTCACTTCGTCCTGCGCGATGGCAAGCTCTGGCGCCCGGTGCAGGATTGCAGCCGCGGTTATGGCGCCGCTGTCGCGCTGGCCGAAATCATCGAACTGTCGCCGACGCGTTTCGAGCAGGTCCGTCGCCATCACGTGTCGCCGTCCGCGCATTGGCCCGGACGCAACCTGCATACGCTCAATCGCCTCGGTCGGCTCGAAGTCATCGACGGCACGCGTATCCAGCCGAAGATGTTCTCCTATTTACTCAAATTGTAACGATCTCCGTCACGTTTCATTAGGTCGAATGCCGCCGCTGCGGTGAGTGCCGCTTAACCTTGATATCGCTTGTCATGTCAGCGCGATTCCAGCGCCGCCGGAATATCGGTACAAGGCTACTCAATATCTTCGAATTTTGCGGCGGTCGCCGCCATGGCGCGATGATGGCGCCCGATACTGAGGGAGCGAAACCATGTTGATGGTCCCGGATAACAAGATCATTGCCGACTGGCAGCCGCATCACAAAGACCTATTCGGCGTTCACGCCATCAAGCTGCATCATCGCTTGCGCGAGAGCGGCCTGTTCACGCGCGACGCGCTGGGCAAGGTGATCGAGCGCTGCCCGACCAAGGAGCTCGGCATCGAATCCGTCACCTTCGACGGTGACGATCACCGCCGCATCTATGGCGAACTCGGCAAGACCTCCGGTGTCGATGCCATCGCGGCCATCGAGAAGGGCCGCATCTGGATGAACATCCGCCGCGTCATGGACTGGGCGCCGGAATATCGCGAACTGCTCGACAAGATCTTCGACGAATTCGACGATCGCATGGATGGCTTCAATACCTTCAAGCGCAATCTCGGCATTCTCATTTCGTCGCCGAACTGCAAGGTGCCGTATCACGCCGACATCCAGGGCCAGTCGCTGTGGCAGATCGAGGGTGTGAAGCGCGTGTTCCTGTATCCGCGCTCGGAGATCTTCATGTCGCCAAAGAACATCGAGAAAATCCTGCTGCGCGAAACCACCGAAGACATGCCCTATCGCGGCTGGTTCGACGAATTCGCGCAGGTCATCGATCTGCATCCGGGCGAGATGATCACCTGGCCGCTCTATGCGCCGCACAAGGTGGAAAATCACGATTGCCTGAACATCTCCGTCACCATGGAGCACTGGACCAAGCCGATCTGGAATTCCTATGCGGTGCATTACGGCAATGGCGTGCTGCGCCGGACGCTCGGGATCAACAACACCTCGACCGACGATCGCGGCATCCATGTCTATCCGAAGGCGGCTTCGGCGCTGATCTGGAAGAAGTTGGGCAAGCAGCCTGAAGGCGACGTCATCAAGGCGCGTAACTTCCGCCTTGATCCCGCAAGCGACGACGGCCGCGTGGCGATCTGAGCATCGCCATGGACATGCGGGTCGAAACACGGATGAATATCGGGGACGCCGCCGTGGTCGGCGTCGAGCCCGGCTTCGACTTCCTGTCGGCCGACTATCGCGACCTGTTCGCGCGGTCGGATGTCACCGCGTTTCAATCGCCGCTATGGCAGGCCGCGATCCATCGCGATCTCGCGCCTGCGCTGGGCGCGATCCAGCATACGGTCACCGTGCGCGATCCCGTGGATCACACGCTGCTCGCGGTGTTGCCGCTGGTGGTGCAGAAACTCGGCCCGATCCCCGTCATCCAGCCCGCCGATTTCGGTGTCTGCGACGCCAATGCGGTGGTCGGCGAGACGCTCGTGCTGGATGCGCTCGCAAACAATCCGCTGGTCCGCCAGCGCTTCGCTGCCACATTGCAAGGCGCAGGCGCGCTGCTGTTTCGCAAGCTCCGCCGCGATGGCTTTGACGTGCGCCGCCTGTTCGATGGGGTCACTTCGTCGGTCAACGAGAACGCCGCCTATCACAGCGAGACCGGCGACGATTTTGAAGTCTGGCAGCGCAAGACGCTGAACCGCAAATTCACCAAGGAGCTCGGACGCCTCAACCGTCAGGTCGCGCGCGATGTCGGCCCCTATGAACACCGCATCGCGACATCCGAAGCCGACATCCGCGCCGCCTTCGATTTCCTGCAGCGCGCCCGCAAAGATCGTTTCAAGTCGGATCTGCTCGACAATCCCGTCTTCGTCGATTTCTACCGCAATTACGCCATTGCCGGCGCCGCGAGCGGCGAGGCCATCACCTATGTCAGTTGCCTCAATGACGAGCCGGTCGCGGTGCTGTTCGGCGTCGGCTATGAGGAGCAATGCCATGCGGTGCTGATCGGTGCGGACACCGATCGCCTGGCGAAATATTCGGTGGGCATGCAGCTGCTCTACCGCACCATCAAGCTGCGTTTCGATGCCGGCCTGCTGCGGCTCGATTTCGGCGTCGGCAATAGCGGCTACAAGTCGCTGTTCCGTGTCGAGGAAGTGCCGCTCGACAATTTCAGCGTGTCGCGCTCGCCGGCAGGCGCGCTGCTGACGACGATCTATCACCGCGCCAAGCCGGTGAAGAACGTGCTGCGGCGATTTGCGCAGAGGTTGCGGTGAACTAACCTCTCACGCGTCCTCATCCTGAGGCGCCGCGCTCTTGCACGGCCTCTCGAAGGATGGCTGCAAGCTCGGAGCCTCACCACCTCATGGTTCGAGACGCGGCCAAGGGGCCGCTCCTCACCATGAGGGACGGAGTGTGTGGGCCGCTTTACTCCGCCGCCACCGCCACCTGGCCGAGCCGATCGAACACCACCTCGCCGCCGAGAATCGTGAGGTCGCAGCGCGCGTCCTTCTCCACCGCTTCCGGTGTGACCGTGAACACGTCATGGCTCAGCACCGCGATATCCGCGAGTTGGCCCGGCACCAAACGGCCGACATTGGTCTCGGCGAACTGCGTATAGGCGCCGTAATAAGTGTAGGCGTGCACGGCCTCCGCCATCGACAGTTTCTGTCCTTCGCCCAGCACCGTGTGCCGGTTCGACTTGCGCGTCGTCATCGTAAACAGGTTCTTGAACGGATCGGTGGTCGAGACCGGCGCATCCGAACTCGCGGCCGGGTGCAGGCCCGCCTCGATCCATTTTCGCATCGGGTAAGCAACGTCGGTCCGCGCCTGGCCGACATTGGTGATGTAGAGATCGCCGAATTCATACATGAAGACCGGCTGCGGCACCGGATCGATACCTGATGCCGCCATGCGTGCGATCTGGCCGTCCGAGAGGAAGCCGCAATGCTCGATGCGGTGGCGGCGGCCGAGGATCGGATTGGCTTCGGTGGAGGCCTTCTCGATGCCGGACAGCACCTGCTCGATCGCCGCATCGCCGATGGCATGGATGGCGAGCTGGTAGCCGCGATTGTGATAATGCGACAGGAAGTCGTGCATCTCCTTGTCGGTGTAACAGAAGATACCGCGATTGGCGGGATCGCCGACCAGATAAGGCTCGCTCATCGCCGCGGTGAGGCCGCCCGCCGAGCCGTCGCCGAACACCTTCATGGCGCCATAACGAAGCTTGCCGACCTCGCGGCCGAAGCGATAGCCGGCATCATAGGCCTTGTCGCCGATACCGTCCGTGTTGCCGTAAATGCAGACCCAGGTGCGGATCGGCAGCGTGTCGTTTTTGGCCAGATCCTCATAGGCATCGATTTCGTCCAAGCCCGCGGCCATGCCGACGGCCGCATCCATCACGGCCGTAAAACCCTGCGACAGCATGAAGCGGGAGGCGCGGTCGATGGCATCGCGCAGCCGCTCCGCGCTCGGCTTTGGCGCGGCGTCCACGATGAGGCGCAGCGCGCGCTCGGCGATCAGGCCGGTGAGCTTGTTGTCGCGCCGTTCGATCATGCCGCCATCGGGCTCCGGCGTGTTGTGGCCGATCCCGGCTGCGCGCATTGCTTGCGTATTGATCACCGCCACATGGCCGCAGGTCCGCTTGAGATAGACCGGATTGTTCGGCGCCACCGTGTCGAGTTCTTCGGCGGTTGGGTGGCGGCCTTCGGCGAGTTCGTTGTGGTCATAGCCGCGGCCGTTGATCCATTCGCCGGGCTTTGCGGTCTTCGCTTTCTCAGCGACGCGACGCAGGATCTCGCCGATGGAATTGGCACCGGTCTCCGGGCGGAGGTTGATCTCCGTCATCGTCAGCCCGAGCGGCAGCAGATGCATATGCGCGTCATTGAGGCCGGGGATGGCTGTGCGGCCGGCGAGTTCGATGACCTTGGTGTCCGGGCCGGCCATCTCGCCGATCTGCGCGGCGCTGCCGGTGGCAAGCACGCGGTCACCGTCTAGCGCGATCGCTTCGGCAAAGCCCTCGTTCAGGCCACAGAAAATGCGGCCACCGGTGAGGATCAGGCTGGGCTTGGACATATAAGGCCTCTTGTCGTCATTGACGCCGGTCGAATGCAGCAAATCGCACGTGCCCGCAAGATTGTAGAGTGGGCAGCGCGCCTGCAGTTTCGGCAGGGCGCCGCATGTTGCCTGATCGCGGCAACTGTGGTGCATTCTCCACCAAAAGGGAGACGGCGCCATGAGCAGCCACGATCACGATGACCACGGTCATGATCATGATCACGATCATTCGGAATTGTCCGAGACCGAGCTGCGCGTGCGCGCGTTGGAGAGCATCCTGGTCGAGAAGGGCTATGTCGATCCCGCCGCCCTCGACGAATTGATCCAGACCTATGAAACCAAGGTCGGCCCGCGCAACGGCGCCCGCGTGATCGCAAAAGCGTGGAGCGATCCCGCATATTACGACCGCCTGTTGAAGGACGCGACGCCCGCCATCGCCGAGCTCGGCTATGAAGGCCGCCAGGGCGAGCATATCGTCGCCGTGGTGAACACGCCCGACACCCATAACATGGTCGTGTGCACCTTGTGCTCCTGCTATCCATGGCCGGTGCTCGGCCTGCCGCCGGTCTGGTACAAGGCCGCGCCCTATCGCTCCAAGGCGGTGCGTGATCCGCGCGGCGTGCTGGATGATTTCGGTGTGTCGCTGCCGAAGGAAACCAAGATCAAGGTGTGGGATTCCACCGCCGAGATCCGCTATCTCGTCGTCCCCATGCGCCCGAAGGGCACCGAAGGCTGGAGCGAGGAGCAACTCGCCGATCTCGTCAGCCGCGACAGCATGATCGGCACCGGTGTCGCCCGGCAGCCGGCGGAGGTGGCGTGATGGACGGCGCGCATGACATGGGTGGCCATCAGGGTTTTGGCAAAGTCGAGCCCGAACAGAACGAGCCGGTGTTTCACGGCGAGTGGGAGCGCCGCATGCTCGGCATCACGCTGGCGATGGCGCGGCCCGGCCAGTGGAATATCGATGCCTCGCGCTATGCCCGCGAGAATCGCTCGCCGCGCGATTATCTCAATCGCACTTATTACGAAGTCTGGCTCGGCGGCCTCGAGACCTTGATGGAAGAGCGCGGCCTGGTCTCGCGGGAAGAGCTCGACAGCGGCCAGGCGCTGCTGCCGCGTAAGAACGTGCCGGTGCTGAAGCCCGACGAAGTCGATGCCATGCTGCGCCGTGGCGGTCCCACCGAACGCCCGACTGATGTGCCGGCGCGCTTCGCGGTCGGCGATCGCGTCCGCGCCAAGGTGATGGCGCCTGCCACGCATACGCGGTTGCCGCGTTATGTCCGCGGTCATGTCGGCACCATCGCCTTGCTGCACGGCGCCCATGTGTTTCCGGACAGCAATGCCATGGGCCAGGGCGAAGCGCCGCAATGGCTCTATACGGTCCGCTTCGACGGTCGCGAGCTGTGGGGCGATGACGGCGATCCCGATGCCAGTGTGTCGGTGGATGCCTGGGATTCCTATCTGGAGCCGTTGTGATGTCCGATGATCGCGCGGCGGCCATCGTCGCCGTCGCCTCCATTCCGAACATCCCGCGCGACAGTGATGGCCCGGTGTTCAACGCCCCCTGGGAAGCGCAGGCCTTTGCCATCACGGTGACGCTGCATGAGCGCGGTGTGTTCACCTGGGCGGAATGGGCGGCGGCCTTGTCCGCCGAGATCAAGCGCGCCCAGGCGGCGGGCGATCCCGATACTGGCGAAACCTATTACCGGCACTGGCTGGCGACGCTGGAAAACCTGATCGCGGAAAAAGGCGTGACCACGCGGAGCGATCTGCATCGCTATCGCGATGCGTGGGATCATGCGGCGGACCGCACGCCGCATGGGCAGGCGATCGAGTTGCAGGCGGGGGATTTCGAATAACGCTCGAACCGTAGGATGGGTAGAGCGAAGCGAAACCCATCACCACAAGCATCGAGCCCGCGGTGATGGGTTTCGCTCCGGCGCTGCGCGCCTACGCTCTACCCATCCTACGCGACGGCGATTATTTTACCGCCCCCACCAGCGCATTGAAGAACGCGTTATCGCTCACCGCCGGATTGATCATGGTCGGCGGCTTCGAGCGTGAGCCCAGCACCACGCAGATCACGCGCTGCTTCGGATTGATATACATCAGCTGCCCGAAAATGCCGCGCGCGGTGAAGGCGCCGTCATCGAGCGAGCCATCGGCCCCCGGCACGATCCACCACATGTAACCGTAATCGACGCGCTTGCCGCTGATCATGCGGGCCGAGCCGGCCTCGCGCATCCAGCCTTCCGGCAGGATACGTTCGCCATCGATGACGCCGTCATCGAGAATGAAGCGCCCGAAGCGCGCATAGTCGCGCAATGTCGCAAAGAAGCCGCTGCCGGCGACTTCGAGTCCGCCCGGCGCTTCCAGCCACCACGCGCCGTCCTGCTCCATGCCGAGCTTGGACCAGATCTTCTCAGACAGATAATCGCTCAGCCACTTGCCGGTGGCCGCCTTCACCAGCGCGCCGACCACATGGGTGTCGCCGGTGGAGTAGCAGAACTGCGTGCCGGGCGCGGCGGCGCGCGGGCGCTCCGCCATGTAGCGCATGACGGCGCCATGCTGCTGCGCGATCTGGATTTCCAGCATCTTGCGGCGTTCGGATTGCGCGTCGGTCTGGTCGTCGCTCCATTTCACGCCGGATGTCATTTGCATCAGCGTCTTCACGGTCACGCCATCGAAGGCGGTGCCGTTGAATTCCGGCAGATAGGTGGTCAGCGGTTCATCGACGCTCTTGATATGGCCGTCCTGGACCGCGGCACCGATCAGCGTGGTGCTGAAGGATTTTGCCATCGACATCGACAGCCAACGCGTCTGTTCGGTGATGCCGAGGTCGTAATGCTCCAGCATCACCTCGTCATTCTTCATCACCAGCAATCCGGCGACGCGGTTGCGGGAGACGTAATCGTAAATGTCGTAGGTCGCGCCATTCCAGGAAATCGGAAAATCCGGCAGCGCGCGATTGCTACGCGTCAGCGGTCGCACCGGTGCGCCCGCCTTGACGGTGCGGGTGGCGAAATTCATCTCGGGGGTGACGAAGGTCCGCTGATGTTCGCCCGGCATCGATTTGCCCGCATAGGAGCGGACGATGGCTTCGGCGTCGGTGGTCTTGGTCAATGCTCTACCTGCTCATCCGGCGCGGCGTTGCGCCCGTGATGGGATAGGGCAGGGATCAGAGAGTGTCGAGATCGCTTGGGCGATGGCAGCGATGCAGCCGGAGTCCGTAGGATGGGTAGAGCGCAGGCGCATCGCGCCGGAGCGAAACCCATCACCGCATGTTCCGGCGCCTGTGCTGATGGGTTTCGCTACGCTCTACCCATCCTACGCGTCAGCGCACCGCCGATGTATTCGAGCTCGTGAACGCCGTCGGTTGCCCGGCCTTGATCACGCGCGCGGTGTGCACATCGCTATCGCCGCGGGAGAATATCCCGAGGCCGGTGACGATGAAGCCGGCGACAAGTGCGACGACGACGATCTTCAGATGCGTGCTGCGGTCTGCGCTGTGGATCGAGTGGTTGTTCATAACGGCCTCCTGCCGTCTTGCGCGGCGCCCTGTTGAGGCCAGGTTGTAGGCCCGGCAAGTTTCCATTCGATGGCGTCCGTGCAGAGATTTGTTTCGCGGCACAGGAGTTTTGTTTCGTCGCGTGACGCAGATGCTGTCCCTCCCCAAGCCGCGCCGCGGCGCCGTCGGGAAGGACGAGAAAACGCGAAGATGTTCCTATTTTGTTCTTGACGAATTCGGGCGAAGGATTATCCTCCCCTCCGTCCCGCCTCACTGAGAGGGGTGGTTCGCGATCGTCACGATCTGCGAGGTGGGATGCGGTGACGTTCAAGGCGTCTAAGGCGCCGAGGGCGCGTAACAGGGCGGTGTCGCAAGACGCTGTGAGTTGCGTATCCCGAGGCACTGGCGGACCACGCCGCGAACGCCGGCCAAGTCGTGCCGTCCAGCACCTGATGAGGTGCGAAAGGTCGAGGGTTCTCCGGCCAACCGGCCCGAGAAACAATCTCAACCCTGGGGTGACCAATCAGCACCCGGGAGAGCACGAAGCAACCGGAAGCACCATCGCGCGCGGAACGCTGGGCACTTGCCCTGTGTCTCCGGACTCCTGGGCGCATTCCCATGCGGAGTACCGCATCAAGCGCTTGGGCCATGGGTGCATCGGGCACCCGGCGTTCCGTGCGCCCTCTTTTCGGAGAGGGTGGAAGGAATGCGCATAGCTCGGGCGCGTCAGCGCCGCGAGAATGCGATCGCACGGGTTTTCGGGAATGACGGGGCTGTTTGACAGGTTGATCGGCAATGACGCGCGGACGTCGCGCTCCCTCTCCCGCTCTTGCGGGGGAGGGCTGGGGTGGGGCGCCCCACGCTCGGACGTCACGTGGGCACCCCCACCCTAACCCTCCCCCGCAAGCGGGAGAGGGGACACGACGTCACGTGGGGAGAGACCCCACCCGTCTCGAAGCTCGCTGGACGCTCGCTTCTCGCCACCTACGACGGACGAATTCGTCCGTCGGACCCCACTGCGCCGCTCCGCGGC
>JAEXYA010000022.1 GCA_023451825.1 Pseudomonadota bacterium | reverse complement strand
AAGGTGGGCACGCTGCGCTTTGCCCACCCTACAAGTTCACTCCCCGCCCGAAATCAACGATCCCGCCCGCTTCGCACTGTTCAGCAGCAGCAAAAACGACGCGAACGAGACCACGAACAGCACTGCGTTGATCGCCAGCGCGCCGAGCATCAGGTCGCCGCGAAACACCTGATCGAACAGCAGCGCCCGCATGCCCTCGAACACGTAAGTCGGCGGCAGGCACCAGGCGATCGGCTGCAGCCAGCCTGGCAGCACCGACACCGGATAATAAACGCACACCAGCGGCATCAATCCGAACATCAATGTCCAGACGATGCTCTCTGCGCCCAGCCCGTTACGCAGCACGAGCCCCGACACAAAGATGCCGAGCGACCAGCTGGTAAAAATCAGATTGCAGAAGAACACGATCAGCGGCAGGCCGAAATTCAGCAGATTGAAGTGGAAGAACACCGCCGCAAGGATGACCATCGGGATGATGCCGATGGCGAGCCGCACCAGACTCATGATCATCAGCGCCATCAGGAATTCGATGGGCTTGAGCGGGCTCATCATGAGATTGCCGAGGTTGCGCGCCCACATCTCCTCCAGGAAGGAGATGGAAAAGCCGAGCTGACCGCGGAACAGGATGTCCCACAGGATCACCGCGCCGATCAGCGTGCCGCCCGCCTGCGCGAAGAAGCCGGCATTCTGCGAGATATAGCTCTGCAGAAAGCCCCAGGTGATGATCTGCAGCGCCGGCCAGTAGATCAGCTCCAGCATCCGCGGCCAGGACGAGCGCAGCAGATACCAATAGCGCAGCACCATCGCATTGATGCGATGCATGGCGAGGCCGCGTGTGTGCTCCATGATGCTCATTGCGCGGCCTCCCGGTCACGGCCGCGCGCGACATCGAGGAACACGTCTTCCAGCGTGGTGCGGTTATAACGCTGCAGGATGCCGCCCGGGCTGTCATCGTCCTCGATGCGGCCCTTCTTCATGATGATGACGCGATCGCACAGCCGCTCGACCTCCAGCATATTGTGCGAGGCGAGTAGGATGGTCGCATTGTGACTGCGGCAGTATCTTTCCAGATGGCCGCGAATCCAGTCGGCCGTATCGGGATCGAGCGAAGCGGTGGGCTCGTCGAGCAGCAGCAGCTCCGGCTCGTTGATCAGCGCTTTTGCCAACGCCACGCGGGTCTTCTGGCCGGCCGAAAGCTTGCCGCTGGCGCGGTCGATGAAATCGGTGAGATCAAGATCGGCAGCCAGTTGCGCGATGCGCTCGCGCAGGTGCCGCACGGCATAGAGCTTGCCGAACACGGTCAGGTTCTGCCTCACGGTCAGCCGCATCGGCATGTCGACGTAAGGGCTTTCGAAATTCATCCGGCCGAGGACATCGGCGGCCTGCGCCGGCATCGCATGGCCGAGCACCGCCACCTTGCCCGAGGTCGGCAGCACAAGGCCCATGATCATGGCGATGGTGGTGGTCTTCCCCGCACCATTGCCGCCGAGCAGCCCGGTGATGCTGCCGCGCGCGATGGAGAAAGAGATGTCGTCCACGGCGCGGTTGGTCTTGTAGACCTTGACCAGATGCGCGACCTCGATCACGGCCGGAGCATCCGGACTGCGCGGCGACTGGGTGCTTTGCGTGAGGTCATCGACGATCATTGCCGCCGTTGTGTGCGGCATGATGGGAGGGAACGCAACTCCCCTGTCATCCCGGCGAACGCCGGGATCCATAACCTCCGAGTGCATAGCTGGAACGCGAGGCCGAGAGACTCTTTGCCTCATCACGTCGGAGGCTATGGGTCCCGGCGTTCGCCGGGACGACAGTTGAAACAACAGGCGACTTTGCCGCACGGGTCGCCGTTTGTCGTCGCACCACCAACCCGCTAAAACCCTGATATGACCGACGTTTCCGCTTCCGACTTTCGCCATCCGCGCCGCTATGTGCGGCTTGATACGATCCTGCGCCTGCGCTGGCTGGCCGCGCTCGGGCAGCTCGCCGCCATTTTTGTGGTGGTGCAGGGCCTCGAATATGACATGGCGATCATCCCTTGCGTGACCATCATCGGCCTGTCCGCGGCGCTGAACCTGGTGCTGCAGACCGTGTTCAATCCGGTGCATCGCCTGGAAGCGATCAGCGCCGCAGGCCTGCTGGCGCTCAACATCATCGAGCTCGCGGCCCTGCTCTATTTCACCGGTGGCTTGCAGAACCCGTTCTCGTTCCTGTTTCTCGCGCCGGTGCTGATCTCGGCCACCGCGCTACCGACCAATTACACCATCGGCCTCGGCGCACTCGCCTCCGCCTGCACCACCGTACTGGCCTTCTTCCATCTGCCGTTGCCGTGGGACACCGCCGATCCGCTGGTGTTGCCGCAGATCTATCTCCTCGGCGTCTGGTTCTCGATCATCACCGCGATCGGCGTCACCAGTCTCTATGCTTTCCAGGTCACCGAAGAAGCGCGAAAGCTCTCCGATGCCCTTGCCGCCACCGAACTGGTGCTGACGCGCGAACAGCACCTCACACAAATCGACGGCCTCGCCGCCGCTGCTGCCCATGAATTGGGAACGCCGCTGGCGACGATCTTCCTGATCTCGCGCGAACTGGTGAAGACCGTCGACAAGAATCCGGAACTCGCCGGCGACCTGCAGACCATGGCCGAACAGGCGCAGCGCTGCCGCGAGATCCTCTCCAAAATCACGCAACTGAATTCCAGCGGCGCGCCGTTCGACCGCATGCGCATCTCGCAGTTGATCGAGGAATCCGTGTCGCCGCATCGCGATTTCGGCGTCTCCATCAAAGTGCGGATCGCGGTATCCAATGCGCCGGAGCCGGTCGGCATGCGCAATCCCGCGATCCTCTACGGCGTCGGCAACATTCTGGAGAACGCCGTCGATTTCGCGCGCGAGCAGGTCGAGGTGAATGCCTGGTGGAATGCGGATGCCATCGTGCTGTCGATCTCGGATGACGGCCCCGGCATTCCGCCCGATTTGCTCAAGCGCATCGGCGAGCCCTATCTGTCCCGCCGCCGCAACACCGAAGACGGCCCCCGCCGCGGCCTCGGCCTCGGCGTCTTCATCGCCCGCACATTGCTGGAGCGCACCGGCGCCAAGGTCACCTTCAGCAACCGCGTATTTCCGGACCACGGCGCGGTGGTGCAGATCGCCTGGCCCCGCGATGCCTTCGAGACGGCAGGGCAACTGGCGGAGATGGATTAACTCCGCAGCCGTAGCCCGGATGGAGCGCAGCGCAATCCGGGGACCGGCGCTTCGTCATATCGCCGGTCCCTGCATTTCGCTTCGCTCCATTCAGGCTACGCGTCCCGCCTCAAATCGCCGGATCGGGAAACGCCTCGGCCTGCTTGAGCGCACGCCGCTTCGCAAAGCCGGCGATCGCCAGCACCGCCAGCCCCAGCACCACCGGCGGAAACACGACCGCATTGACCGCGTTCCAGCCGTAATTCGCCAGCAACTGGCCGGACGAGAACGAGCCCACCGCCATCAGGCCGAAAACGAGGAAATCGTTGAAGGCCTGCACCTTGTTGCGCTCCTGCGGCCGATGGGTTTCCAGCACCAGTGCGGACGCGCCGACGAAACCGAAATTCCAGCCCATGCCGAGCACGATCAGCCCGACCCAGAAATGCATCGCGGTGATGCCGGACATCCCGATGATCGCCGCCAGCGCTTCGAGGATCAGACCGACAGCGACCACCTTCGGCGCGCCGAACCGGGTGATCAGCGCGCCGGTGAAAAAGCTCGGCCCATACATAGCGACCACGTGCCACTGAATGCCGAAATTGGAATCGCTGAGGCTGAGCCCGCACAGCTTCATGGCCAGCGGCGCCGAGGTCATGACCAGATTCATCATCGCATAGGAGACGACGCCGCAGATCGCAGCGGCGACGAAGCGCGGCTGCTTGATGATCTCGACCAGCGGCCGGCCTCCATGCATATCCGCCGGCGCCGGCTTCGGCGCATCGACGGTGGACAGCAGCGCCATCGCGATCAGCGCGACGGCGGCCTGCGCCAGGAAGCTGAACGAGAACAGATAAGGCGACCAGATATCCATCGTCCACTGCACGAGCTGCGGCCCGAGCACGCCGGCAAACACGCCGCCCGCCATCACCCATGATACCGCCTTCGGCCGATAGTTCGGGCTCGCCCCATCCGCTGCCGCGAAGCGATAAGACTGCGCGACGGCACCATAGAGGCCGCCGAAGAATGTCGCGACGCAGAACAGCACGAACGATGCCTGCAGAATCGCAACGGCGCCGAGCAGGCCGCACAGCGCCCCCGCTCCGCTGCCGATGATGAAAGCCACCCGCCGGCCATAGCGCCGCGAGATGATGCCGACCGGCAGCGTCGCCACCGCGAGCCCGACCACATAAACCGACAGCGGCACCGTCGCGAGCGACGCGCTCGGCGCCAGCGTCGAACCGACGATCGCACCGGTGGCGAAAATCACCGCCGAATTGGCGCCGCCCAGCGCCTGCGCCGCCGCAAGCCGCCACACCGTGGCGCGCGCGCGTGCATCGTCGTAACTCTCTGGCGTCGTCGGGGTGCTCATGGGGTCCGCCCGGATATCGGCCTGGTTCGTTCCAAGCCGTTGTTCTGAAATGACTATGCGGGTGCGCCTGCGACAGTTCAACACATGCCGGCGCAGCCGCGCTATGCGGTGACGCGCTCAAATATGAGAATGAGATTATTGGCCGGCATCTCCACGACGTCGCTCAATTTGAGCCCGACGGTTGTGGCTGCCTTCTCCAGCTCCTCCACATCCCGCACGCCCCATTCGGGATTGCCGTTGCGCAAGCTGGTATCGAAAGCCGAATTGCTGACGGCCGTGTGTTTTCCGTCCCGCTTAAACGGACCATAGATAAAGAGCTTCCCATCCGACCCCAGATAACGCGCCGCGCCGTTGATCAATCCCTCCGCCACCGGCCAGGGCGCGATGTGGACGACATTGGCGCAGAACACGGCGCGTAATTTCTTCGGCCCGGTGTCGTTCGTCATTTCCGGACACCAGCCGGGATCGGTCAGGTCGATCCGCAGCGGCGAGCGCACATTCGCGCGCCCGGTATGTGCGCGCCAGGCCTCGATACTGGTCAGGTGCGCGTCATTGAGGTCGCTTGGCCACCAGGTGATATCGGGAGAGTGCTCGGCGAAGTACATGACATGCTGACCGGTGCCGCTGCCGACCTCCACAACGTCGCCGCTGTGTTGCTGCAAGAATGCCGCAAGAACTTGCCAGATCGCCGCGTGATTTCGGTGAAACGCCGCAGCATCCAGACGGCCATCGGGCTCGATCCGCCCGCCATCCTTGCCGAACTCGACCACATATTCCGCCATATGAATCTCCGTTCGGCAGGATTAGGCCGCGCGCCTTCCGAAATCAAACGCGAAGCAGAAAACATTCGCTCAATATCGCTTGAGTGGGGTATTATTCCCCCACTCGTCGATTACATGGAATATTCGACCAGACCGCGGTGGGCGACATGATCTTTCGGCAGCTCTTCGACAGCGTATCGGGCACCTATAGCTATCTCCTGGCCAGCCGTCCGGGCGGCGAGGCGCTGATCCTCGACCCCGTACTGGAAAAGGTCGACCGCTACTGCCAATTGCTGCGCGAACTCGACCTGCGGCTGGTGAAAGCCGTCGATACGCATCTGCATGCCGACCATGTCACCGGCCTTGCCGAACTGCGCGAGCGCACGCAATGCGTCACGGTGATGGGCGACCAGAGCAAGGCCGATGTCGTGGCGATGCGCGTGAGCGACGGCGACAAGGTGATGATCGAAGGCGTGTCACTCGATGTGATGTACACACCGGGCCATACCGACGACTCCTATAGCTACATGATGAAGGACCGCGTCTTCACCGGCGATACGCTGCTCATTCGCGGCACCGGCCGCACCGACTTCCAGAACGGCAGTGCGCGGGCACAATATGACTCGTTGTTCAATCGCCTGCTCAAGCTGCCGGACGAGACCATGGTGTTCCCGGCGCATGATTATAAAGGCGATACGGTCTCCACGATCGGCGAAGAAAAACGCTTCAATCCGCGGCTGCAGGTGAATTCGGTCGACGAATATATCGAGCTGATGGGCAAGCTGAACCTGCCGAACCCGAAGCTGATGGATGTCGTGATCCCGGCGAATATGAAGGTGGGCCTCAAGCCGGACGATTTGCAGAAGCAAGGTCTCGCGCTGTCGCCGCAGGAAGCCATCGCGCATCTCGGCGATCCCGACATGCTGCTGGTGGACCTGCGCGAGACTGGCGAGCGCGCAAAATTCGGCACGCTGTCCGGCGCACTGCATGCGCCCTATCCGTCGATTGCGGATAGCCTCAAGCCCGGCGGCATGCTGCGCGAAGTCGCCCAGGCAAGCCGCCGCCGCATCGTGTTCTTCTGTGCTTACGGTGAGCGTTCGGCGATGGCGGTGCATGCAGCGAAGGAAGCCGGCATTGTGCACGCGGCGCATCTGGATGGCGGCATCGATGCCTGGAAAAAGGCCGGCGGGCCGGTGCTCGCGGCGTAGATATTGCGTTCGTCATTGCGAGGAGCGTAGCGACGAAGCAATCCAGAAAGCCAAGTGAAGAAAGACTGGATTGCTTCGTCGCAAGGGCTCCTCGCAATGACGACAGAGTTTACGAGGCCTCGCGCACCTCGATGTCGTCATAGCCCTTGATGCGATAGATCGCGACCGAGACAAGCCAGCTGACGACGAAGATCGCGACGATGAGATAGCCCATCGCGCCCAGGTTCTCGTTCAGCGCTTCAATCCCTTCCCAGAAGCTGCCGCTCAGATCGAGTTTGCGGCCGATCAAGCCGAGCGCCTCGATGCCACCGATCACCAGCGCGACGATCACCGACACCGCCGTGATCATCATGTTGTAATAGAGCTTGCGGATCGGCTTCACGAAAGCCCAGCCATAGGCACGCACCATCAGGATGGAATCCGTCGCGTCCACCAACGACATGCCGGCGGTGAACAGCGCCGGGAAGATCAGGATCGACAGCATCGACATGCCTTCGGCGCTCTGCGAGGCGGCGATACCGAGCAGAGCGATCTCGCTGGCGGTATCGAAGCCGAGGCCGAACAGGATGCCGAGCGGATACATGTGCCAGCTCTTGGTGATCACCCCGAACAGGCGCCGCAGCGCACGCCCGATAATGCCGCGCTGAGCCAGCACCGCGTTGAGGTCTTCCTCGATGAAGCGTTCGCCGCGTTTCACGGAACGGAACACGCGATAGACGGCAACAAGGATGAAGAGATTGGCGATGCCGACCACCAGCAGGAAGAAAGCCGAGACGCCGGTGCCGATGAGCCCGCCGACTTCCTTGAAATTGTCGAACCGCTCCTGCAGAGCCGAGACCGCCAGCGCCACGAAGATCGATGCGACGATGACGACTGTCGAATGGCCGAGTGAGAAGAACATACCCACCGAGATCGGCCGCTTGCCGGCCTGCATCAATTTGCGCGTGATATTGTCAATAGCCGCGATGTGATCGGCGTCAAAGGCGTGGCGCAGGCCGAACGTATAGGCCAGAACCGCCGTTCCCAGCAGCACGGGCTGATCGCGGAACGCGACCAGGGCCCAGATCCAGGCCAGCACATTGGCAGGGATGAGGATGGCGTAGATGGCGATGATGCGGCCGCGCATATTGTCGGCGCCATCATTGAAGAGCGTAAGCAGCATGGGGGGAAATCTGTCCGATTGAGATCTCGATTGTCTCAGACCGATGGCTGGGGTGCAACCGCGTCGATTTCGTATCGAATGCAAGGCATCTGCCTCAGAATTGGCCCAACGGTGTGATCCCCTGTTGGCTGAATGAACGCGGGCATCTATATAGCCGCGCAACGATCGCGCGACGCTTGCCCTTGATGCCCGTGGCGCTGACACCCAAAAATCCAGAACAAAGCTGAATTGATGTCCGCAGACGATAACAAATCCACCAAAGCCGAGCGCGACGCCGCCGAAAAGGCCGTGCTCGATAATATGGCGCGCCTGAAAGCACTCCGCCTCGCCCGTGAGGCCGCAATGCCTCAGGCCGCCCCTAAGAAGAAGGCTGCGGCCAAGTCTTCCGGCCGCAGCACGACCGGCAAGACGACATCCGGCAAGAACTCGGCTGGCAAGCCCGCCGAAAAATCGGTGGCGCTGGCCGCCTGGCTCGCCGAGCAGCGCAAGGGCGGGTTTCGGACGTAATGCAGCCTGTCGTCCGGGCCTAGCACAGCGAAGCTGTGCGCGGCGCCGGGATGACAGGAGACCGTTGCCCCGCCCCCGCGAAATCTGCTTCAATCGCTCGCATCACGCGAAAGCGAGGGGAGCCGGATGAATCCGCAAGCGGGGCGCGAGCCGCCGAAGACCACGACCGACAAGTCGGCGCCAGCGCCTGATATCGACGACGAAGACGACGGCGATATTGCCACGCCCAAGCGCGACCGCGACTATGAAGCGGAGGCGTTCGAAAGGCGCGACAAAGAGCAAAAGTGAAAACGGCGCGCTGTTGCCGGCGCGCCGTTTTGCATGAAGGTGCCTGGTCGCTCAGGCCGCCTTCAGCCCGACGTCTGGCAGGGTCGGGCGTGTCTTCAGCGCTTTGGCCATCATGGCTTCGACCTCCGCTTTCTCATGCGGCAGCAGCGCGAGGCGCGGCGGGCGCGTCAGCGCTGTGCCGCGGCCCATGATATTCTCGCAGAGCTTGATGCACTGGACGAGATCCGGCCGCGCATCGAGATGCAGCAGCGGCATGAACCATTCATAGATCTTCATCGCCTCCGCATAGCGCCCGGCCTTGGCCAGGCGGAACAGCGTCTCGCCCTCGCGCGGGAACGCATTCGACATGCCGGACACCCAGCCTACCGCGCCCATGGCGACGCTTTCGACGATGACGTCATCAAGGCCAGCGAACAGCACGAAGCGATCGCCCACCATGTTGCGGGTATCGATGAAGCGGCGGGTATCGCCGGAAGAGTCCTTGAAGCAGACCACCGTCTCGACATCGGCCAGCGTAGCGAGAATGTCCGGCGTCACGTCGTTCTTGTAGATCGGCGGGTTGTTGTAGAGCATCACCGGCAGATCCGTCGCCGTCGCCACGGCGCGGAAATGCGCAGCGGTCTCATGCGGCTTGGACGAATAGACCAGCGCCGGCATCACCATCACGCCATCGATGCCGACGCGTGCGGCTTCCTTCGCGGTCTCGACGGCGAAAGCCGTCGTGAATTCGGCGATGCCGCACAGAACAGGCACGCGGCCTTTAGCGACCGACTTGGCCGTCTCCATGATCGCGATCTTTTCCTTGCGCTCGAGCGAGGTGTTCTCGCCGACCGAACCGCAGATGATCAGGCCTGACACGCCATCGCGGATCAGGCCATCGATCACCTTGGCGGTGGAATCGATGTCGAGAGAAAGATCATCGTGAAACTGGGTGGTGACGGCCGGGAAGACGCCTTCCCAGGAAATGCGGGGACTCATGGCAAAACTCCGTGATGTGCCGGCGCGCGCTGCGTGCCGACTGATGAGATTTTTAATGCAGTGGAATTCTTGTCCCGGACGCGATGCGGCGCTCTTATGCCGCTTCGCAGAGCCGGGACCGTAACAGGCTCCGGTGGTTGGTAAGGTCCCGGCTCTGCGGAGCAACGCTACGCGTTGCACCGCGTCCGGGGCAAAGTGTGAGCGCTACAGCGTGGCGCCGACCTTGCGGAGTTCGGCCAGCACCGGCGCTTTCGGCAGCCAGAGCTTGTCGAATTCCGCGATGACGGCTTCGGTGTCCTTGGTCGCGACCTGGCGCACCGGCACCGACGTGCCCTTGAAGTTCTCGATCAAGGCCGGCTCAGCAGCGGCGAGTTCGTCGATCTGCGCATCGAGCGTCGCCTTCACCGCCTTGGTGATCAACTCCTTGTCGGCTGCCGGCAGCGACTGCCAGACGCGGCCGGACACCACGGCCGCCATCGGCATGAAGACGGCATTCATCTGCAGGATCGACTTCGACACCTTGTCGAAACGCTGATTCCACGAGAATTCCAGATCGGCCTCGAGGCCATCCACCTGGCCATTCGACATCGCATCGAACACCTGCGGCGTCGGGATCGGCGTCGGTGCAGCACCGAGCGACGAATAGAAGTCGCGATACACCGGCGTCGGGTTGATACGGAGCTTCATGCCCTTGATGTCGTCGAGGGTCTTGAGGTCACGCACCGAAAACACCGCGCGCATGCCGGTGATACCCCAGCCGAGGCCGATGGTGCCGGTTTCTGCCGGCAGCACGTCGAACAGCTTTGTCGCTACGGGATGGCGCACGAATTTGGCGACCGACGGGGTGGAGCGCACGATATAGGGCGCATTGATCGCCGCGATATGCGGCACGCGCGAGCCGAGTTCGGCGGCCTGAATGAAACCCATATCGAGGGCGCCGGATTGCAGCTGCTGCATCATGGCCGGCTCGTTGCCGAGCTGACCGGAATGGAAGACCGTCATGGTGAGACGGCCCTTGGTCTCTTCTTTCAATTTGTCCGCCAGTTTCAGCGCGGCCTTGTTCCAGGAATGGCCGTTCGGCGTGATCAGGCCGAGGCGCATTTCCTTGGCCTGGGCGAGCGACAGCGACGGCGCGAAGACGGAAGCCGCGGCCGATGCAGCGAGGAATCTACGACGTGAGATGGTCATGACGAGAGCTCCTAAGTGATGCGTTATTTGATGAGCGCGAGAGACAGGGACGGAAACAGCGAGAGCAGGATCAGAAGGACGCAGGAGATGAAGAAGAACGGCAGCGTCACCATGAACATCTTGCCGGGCTTGGCGCCGGTGACGGCCGCAGCGACGAAGAAGCAGAGACCAACCGGCGGCGACAGCAGGCCGAGCACGAGATTGATGACGACGACGACGCCGAACTGGCGGGGATCGATGTGATAGATCTCGGTGGCGATGGGCAGCAGGATCGGCACCGTCATGATCAGGCCGGGCACGCCGTCGATCACCGTGCCGATGACGAGCAGGATGATGTTACAGAGCAGCATGAAGCTGATCGGATCCTTCGCCACCGTCTGGATCCAGGCCGCGGTCTCCTGCGGCACCTTGCCGAAGATGAGCACCCAGGAGAACACGGCCGCGGCGGCGACGAGGAACAGCACGATGGCCGAATAGATGCCCGAGCGCAGCATCATCTGCGGCAGCTGCGACCACTGGAATTCCTTGGTCCAGTAGCGGCCGACCAGTGCCGCAGCGACCGCGCCGACGGCGGCGGACTCGGTGGCATTGGCGAGGCCTGTCAGGATCGAGCCGACGATGACGATGGGAATCAGCAGCGTCGGACAGGTGCGCAGGATCGTCATCACGCGCTGCTTCGGCGTCTGATATTCGGCGCGCGGATAGTTGTAGACATAGCCCATCACGGCGATGACGAGGCAGAACATCACCGTGAGAATGACGCCGGGAATGATGCCGGCGATCAGCATGTCGCTGACCGAGACCTGCGCCAGCACGCTATAGACGACGAACATCACCGAAGGCGGGATGATGGGCCCGAGCATGCCGCCATAAGCCGTCAAGCCTGCGGCGAATGTCTTGTCGTATCCCTTCTTCTCCATCTCCGGCACCATGATCTGCGCCATGATCGCGACCTGCGCCGTGGCCGAGCCGAGAATCGAGGAGATGAACATGTTGGCGAGGACGTTGACGTAAGCGAGACCACCGCGCAGCGAGCCGATGAAGGCCATGGCCATATCGACGATGCGCTGGGTGATGCCGCCGCCATTCATGATCTCGCCGATCAGGATGAAGAGCGGAATGGCGATCAGGCCGTAGCTGTCGACGCCGCCGAACAGTTGCAGCGGATAGGACTGGAACAGCACGGGATTGCCGGACGCCATGATGTAGACGAAGCCGGCGAGGCAGAGGCAGAGGCCGATCGGCACGCCGACCAGCATCACGATCATGAAGGCTGCGGAGGTGATCATCTCAGTTCACCCCGTCCAGTTCGGACAACTGGAAGCCTTTTGGCGCCAGGCGCGGAACGAGATCGAGATCCTCGAGCAAGTTCGCGATGCCATGGATGGTCATCGACACCGCGAAAATCGGCAGCGTGAGATACAGCACCCAGGTCGGCCAGTTCAGCGTCTGGGTGCGCTCGGTGTAGAGGAAGTTGAAGGTCTGGCCGGCAAACTTCTTGGCGTCGAAGCCCGCGCTGATGATGCCGACCGGATCCATCCACAGCACGCAGGTGATCATCAGGCCGATGCCGAACATGATCACCATGCTGGTCGCGATGATCTTGAACAGCCGCTGCCTCGACGCCGACAGTCGCTCGGTCATCATGGTGACCGCGAAATCAAGCCGCAGCCGCGTCATCGCGGACGCGCCGATGAAGGTCAGCCACACCACGGAATAGACCGCGGATTCGTCGATCCAGTAGAGCGGGAAATGCGCATAGCGGGTGACGACATTCACCAGGATCAGCGCCGTCAGCAGATACATGAAGCCCATGATCGCCAACCGCTCGACAGCGAGCAGACCGCGGGAGGCCGCCATCACCACATGGCGGAACCCGACCTCCTGCGCCGACGACATCGTCTGATCACTCATGAATGCTCCCCGCATGTCACAAAAGTGAGGTGATTTTCGCGATCGTATAATTTATACATTTTACGAGTCAAACGATTGTCTGCACAAATGCACGGCTTGAAGCAATTTTGTGCAGCAGCGAAGAAACGACCTGATCGACCGCCGGTCGAGCAAAAAGGCTAGATATTTCAATGAGTGCACCGCTGAAGCACCGCACGCTTTCGGCCATGATCACGGATCAGCTGCGACAAGCGATCCTGGACGGGACCTATCCGGCCGGTGCTCAACTGCGCCAGGACGCGCTCGGCGAGGCCTATGGGGTGAGCCGGATTCCGGTCCGCGAGGCGCTGTTTCAGCTCGAAGCCGAGGGGCTGGTGCGGATGGTGCCGCAACGGGGCGCCATCGTCTCGGAGCTGTCGCTCGACGAAATCAACGACGTGTTCGACCTGCGGGTGCTGCTGGAGCCGCGGATGCTGGCGGAGTCGGCGCCGCATTTTTCCGCGGACGATTTTGCTGCGCTGGAGCGTATCCAGAAGCGCTTCGAGGCCGCGATTGCTGAGGGCAATCGCAGCGAATGGGGGCAGATCAACGCCGAATTCCATATGGCGATGTATGTGCGGGCGCGGCAGCCGCGCACCGCGAGCATCGTCACGGCACTGCTGCAGACCAGCGACCGCTATACGCGGATGCAGCTCTCGACGGTCGAGGCCATGGGAATCGCAGAGAAGGAACATGCGGAGCTGATTGCGCTGTGTCGCGCGGGGCGAATTGAAGAAGCCTCAGGCTTCCTCAGGCAGCATATCGAAACCGTGCGCGGCGACTTGCTGCGCGTGGTTGGCCGCACCATCGAGACGAGTGGCGCGGCGTAGGATGCACAGGTTGGGCTGTCGTCCCGGCGAACGCCGGGACCCATAACCTCGGAAGTCGTGGAGTGCAGCAACGGTTGCCATCTGCGTGCTCTTATCTCATCGACGGGGGTTATGGATCCCGGCGTGCGCCGGGATGACAAATGCTTACGCGAGTTCCTGCTCAACCAGAGCCGCGAAATAGCTCGCACCGATGGGCAACAGGTCGTCATTGAAGTCGTAGCCGGGATTGTGGACGGGCACACCGCCCTTGTCCGCGCCGCGCTGGCCGAACATCAGATAGGCGCCACGGTTCTTTTCCAGCATGAAGGCGAAATCTTCACCTGCGAGCAGCGGATTGCCCTCGCGCTGCACCTCGGTGACGCCCGGCACGGCCCCAGCCGCTTGCGCGGCGCGCGCAGCTTCATCGGCGGTGTTGATGGTCGGTGGGTAAGCGCGCTTGTAGTCGAGCTCGACGCTGCCGCCATAGGCTTCCGCCGTCGATTTGACCGTGCGCTTGAACAGCTCCTCGACGCGGTCGCGCACTTCGGGCTTCAGCGTCCGCACCGAACCGCGCAGCTCCACCGTTTCCGGGATCACGATGTTCGACGTGCCGCCATGGATCTGGCCGATCGAGATGATCGCCGATTCCAGCGCATCGATCTGGCGCGACGGGATCGCGTTCAGCGCATTGATCACCTGCGCCGCCATCGCCACCGTATCGATGCCCTGCTGCGGATGCGCACCGTGAGCCGAGCGGCCACGCAGCGTCAGCGTGAAGTAATCGATCGCTGCGAGCGCGGTGCCGGTCAGCGCCTTCACCGTGCCGAGTGGCATGTCGGGGCTGTTGTGGATGCCGTAGATGCTGTCGCAAGGGAAACGGTCGAACAGCCCGTCATCCATCATCGCCTTCGCGCCGGCGAGGCCTTCTTCCGCTGGCTGGAAGATCAGATGCACAGTACCGGAAAAATTGCGCGTCTCGGCAAGATATTTGGCAGCGCCGAGCAGCATGGTGGTGTGGCCGTCATGGCCGCAGGCATGCATGCGGCCAGGATTTTGCGAGCGATGCGCGAAATCATTGCCCTCGTCCATGGGCAGCGCATCCATATCGGCGCGCAGGCCGATGGCGCGGTTGGAGCCGGCGGCCTGATGGCGGCCGCGGATCACGCCGACAAGGCCGGTCTTGCCAAAACCGCGATGCACCTCGATGCCCCATTCTGCCAGGCGCTTCGCCACGATCTCGCTGGTGCGCTCTTCCTCGAAACCGATTTCCGGATGCGCGTGGAAATCCCGGCGCCATTCGGTCATTTCGGCATGGAGTTCGTCGAGGCGGGTGCGCGGGCTCATGAGCGTCTCACTCTTGTTCGTGATTGGAGAGCGCGATGCTGCCTCATTCCCCCTGCAAGGCAAAGCGCAAAGCGGCGTCACTCCGCTGAAAATCCGAACGGCACGCTCAGCGTTCTGAAATCATCCGGCAGCAATTCACGACCAATGGGAAGTGCCGAGCGCGCGGTACAACGTGGGCGATGGCAGACGCGACATGCCACGCCCACAGGCGTCGGCGCATCCGCGCGTGGACCAGCGCCATCGCGTGTGTAGACCAACTGGCTCGCGTGTTCGGCCGCGCAGCCAACCGCAATGGCGCGCTCGATGCGCTGCGCGCCGAACGAGCCGCCGCCGGCCGTCACCGTGCGTGCGATGGAGAAGAAGCGCTGGCCATCGGGCAATTCCAGCCACTGCGTGACGAGTTCACGCGGCGTACGGAAGACGTTGTGCACCGACCAGAGCGGACAGGCGCCACCATGCTTGGCGAAGGGAAAGCCGGCGCCATCGAGCAGCTTTGAAATATTGCCGGCAGGATCGACGCGGATGAGGAAGAACGGCACCTTCTCCGCGCCCGGCCGCTGCAACGTGGTGACGCGATGAGCGCATTGTTCAAAGCTCACGCCGAACTGGCGCGCCAGTGCTTCGAGATCATAGCGGCGCGTTTCCGCAGCACGCGCAAAGGCCGCGTAGGGCATCACGATCGCTGCCGCCGCATAGCCCGCCAGCGCGCGCCGCGCGAGCAGCTCGGAGCTCTTGTTGGTGAATTTGCTGTCGTCGAGCGCGGCGCTGATCTCGTTGCCGAGTTCGAGATAGGCCAGCTGCTGGGCGAGCTGGAAATTCAGGCTCGCAGTATCCAGCGAGTCTTCCAGCAGCAATTGCCGCCGATGCAGATCGAGGCGCCGGACAGAGCCGAGCATGACATCCGGCGGCATGTAGCGCACCTGCAACTTGTGACGCGTCTTCAGCCGTTCGATCAGGCCGCTGGTGCCTGAGGTCGTCTGCACGATGCGCTCGGCGGCATCATCGAGCGTCGCAAAATTGTTGCGGCGGGCGGCGAGGAAGCGGCGCACTTCGGCAACGGGATCGTTGGCGTCGTAGCCGCCGCCCTCCTCCGAACTCACACCCGCCGATGCCGGGGCACGGCGCTCGGCGAGCGCGAGCTGTTCCTCGCGATAGGCGGTGTAGAGGCGCAGAAAGGCTTCCGCCATGCCGGGATAGGAAACAGCGAGATCACTGATTTCGAGCGAGGGGATGTCGATGTCCGAGAACATCGGCTCCTTCAGGATCGACTGCAGCCGTGCGGTGGAATCCGCACCGCCGTCGCCGGCGAGATCGGCGAGATCGATGGTGTAGGTGCGTGCGAGACGAAGCAGCATGTCGGCCGTCATCGGCCGCTGGTTGCGCTCCAGCAACGCCACGTAGGGGGCCGAAATCTCCAGATCGGCCGCCATATCGGCCTGGGTCAGGCCGAGATCGCGCCGCAACCGCCGCAGGCGCGGGCCGATGAAGACGGAACGACCTCCTGAAGGCGCCATTTCGCTACCTTAATACCACTTGTTATACTTTACAGCCTTACAAGACCATCTTGTAAAGTATGACAAGTTAGCCGCGTTCCGTCTAGCCGCCAGCGATCCCACGCTTCAAACAGACGTTAGACACATCGTCGAACACGAAGGGATCGGACCCATGAATTTCCAACCGCGCGATATCGATCAGTTCACCCGCACCGGCTCCTATGCGAGCGAAATCGAAGCTGCGGCTGCGCTGCTGAAGACCAAGCCGACCTGGAATGGCGTGGGTGCCGAGGCGATCGCCCGCATGCGCCTGCAGAACCGCTTCAAGACCGGCCTCGACATCGCCCGCTTCACGGCCGCGCAGATGCGCGCCGACATGGCCCGCTATGATCAGGACTCGACCAAGTACACCCAGTCGCTGGGCTGCTGGCATGGTTTCATCGCGCAGCAGAAGCTGATCTCGGTCAAGAAGCATTTTGGCACCACCGACCGCACCTATCTCTATCTCTCGGGCTGGATGATCGCGGCGCTGCGTTCGGAATTCGGCCCGCTGCCGGATCAGTCGATGCACGAGAAGACCTCGGTGCCGGCGCTGATCGAAGAACTCTACACCTTCCTGCGTCAGGCCGACTCGCGCGAGCTCAGCAACACGTTCCGTGCGCTCGATGCGGCCCGCAAGGCTGGCGACAACGCCAAGGCTGAAGAGCTGATCGCCTCGATCGACAGCTTCCAGACCCATGTCGTCCCGGTCATCGCCGATATCGATGCGGGCTTCGGCAATGCGGAAGCGACCTATCTGCTCGCCAAGAAGATGATCGAAGCCGGCGCCTGCGCGCTGCAGATCGAAAACCAGGTCTCGGACGAGAAGCAGTGCGGCCATCAGGACGGCAAGGTCACCGTGCCGCATGAAGTGTTCCTGGCGAAGATCCGCGCTTGCCGTCACGCCTTCCTCGAGCTCGGCGTGGAAGACGGCGTCGTCGTCACCCGCACCGACTCGCTCGGCGCAGGCCTCACCCAGCAGATCGCCGTCAGCCACAAGCCCGGCGATCTCGGCGACCAGTACAACAGCTTCCTGGATTGCGAGGAAGTCGATGCGTCCAACATCGGCAATGGCGATGTCGTCATCACCCGCAACGGCAAGCTCATGAAGCCGAAGCGCCTTGCGAGCAACCTGTACCAGTTCCGCGAAGGCACCGGTCAGGACCGCGTCGTGCTCGACTGCATCACCTCGCTGCAGAACGGCTCCGACCTGCTCTGGATCGAAACCGAGCGCCCGAATGTCGATCAGATCGCCGTCATGGTCGATCGCATTCGCGAAGTCGTGCCGAACGCCAAACTGGCCTACAACAATTCGCCGTCGTTCAACTGGACGCTGAACTTCCGTTGGCAGGTGTTCGACGAGATGAAGGCGGCCGGCAAGGATGTCAGCAAGTACAACCGCGCCGAACTGATGAAGGCCGAGTATGACGACACCGAACTGGCGAAGCAGGCCGACGAACTGATCCGCACCTTCCAGGCGGATTCGGCCAAGCGCGCCGGCATCTTCCATCACCTGATCACGCTGCCGACCTATCACACGGCGGCACTGTCCACCGACACGCTCGCAAAGGCCTATTTCGGCGAACAGGGCATGCTGGGCTACGTCAAGAATGTTCAGCGCGAGGAAATCCGCCAGGGCATCGCCTGCGTGAAGCATCAGAACATGGCCGGCTCCGACATCGGCGACGACCATAAGGAGTATTTTGCGGGTGAAGCGGCTCTCAAGGCCGGCGGCGCGCATAACACGATGAATCAGTTCTGATCCGAACCGGAACCAGCGTTTAGATAAGCAATCGGCCCGGAGCTTCCCGCTCCGGGCCGATTGTCGTTTGGGACGTCACTTTCGTTGAAGATGACTGCGTCAGCCCGGCAATCCGTCTTCCGCTGGCGGACGAACGTCTTTTGGCGCATGGCTGTTCGTCGGCGGCTTGGGTGCCTTGGCCGGCTCCGTCTTCAGACCACCGACCGACGCCGCCAGCAGCGCCTGCGTCGGATCAGCTCCCTTGAAGCCGGCCTGTGACAGGATTTCATCGAGGATCGGCTTCTGCGCGGTGAAGTTCAGCAGCTGGCTCGACAGGTCCGACACCGCATTGCCGTCACTGCGATGCCCGGCCGTGCCGCCGAGCCCACCGATGCCACCGGCATTGAAGATGCGGATATCCGAGATTTTCTCGATCGGCTTCATCGCCTGTTCGAGCGCTTCCGGAATGATGTCGATCCGCGCGCGCGACAGTTCGAATTCGATGATCGCCGGCGCCAGCGCATTGCGCGCCTCGTTCTTGGCCCGCTCGGCGCGCGCTTCGGCCTCGCCGAGCTCGATCACGCCCTGCGCACGGATCTTGGCGGCTTCAGCTTCGGCTTCGGCCTGGATCTTGACGGAGGCGGCGAGGTTCGCGGCCGCTTCCTTCTCGGCTGCAGCCTTCACGGTGATGGCGGTGGCTTCACGCTCGGCAGTCTTGCGCGCGTCGAGCACGGCGATGCGCTTGGCACGTTCGGCGATCTCGACCTCGCGTGCCGTGATCACCTGCTCCTCCGCGGTCGTTGCAGCTGCCTTGGCTTCGTCGGCGCGGGCACGAGCCGCCTGCTCTTCCTCGGTCTTCTGGGCAACCGCAATCGCGGCCTCAATCCGCGCGCTCTCCGTCACCTTGCGCGCTTCGGCCTCCCGCTCGGCAATGCCGCGCTCGGCTTCGATGCGCGCGCTCTCACGGGCCTGCCGCGTCTGCGCATCACGTTCGGCGATGCCACGCTCGGCGTCGAGACGCGAGGTTTCCTCGCTGAGGCGCGCAGCCTGCTCCGCCCGCGCGGCTTCGGCGCGGGTTTCGGAGGTCTTGTTGGCGATATCGCGTTCCTGCGACAGCTCGGCATCGCGCTGCTCGCGCTCGATGGTCAGGCGACGCAGGCTGGCTTCGCGATCCTTGGTGGCAATCTCGACTTCGTTGTCACGCACGATCTGGTTGCGCTCGCGCTTGCGCTCCTCGGTGATCTTGGTGAGCGCGGTGAGGCCTTCCGCGTCAAAACTGTTATTCGGATTGAAGTGCTTGATGTCGGTCTGATCGAGCCGGGTCAGCGACACCGATTCCAGTTCGAGGCCGTTCGACTGCAGGTCATGCGCAACGGCCGCCTGCACCGACTTGACGAATTCCGCACGCTGCTCCTGCAGGTCGCGCAGCGACATGGTGGCCGCGACCGAGCGCAGGCCATCGACGAATTTCGCTTCCACCAGCGTCTTCAGCGCGTCCGCATCATTCGTGCGATCGCCCAGCGTCTGTGCCGCCAGCGCGATGTTTTCCGCATCCGGTTTCACGCGGACATAGAATTCCGCGGTGATATCCGCGCGCATACGGTCCTTCGTAATCATCGACTCGTTTTCGGCGCGCTTCACTTCCAGGCGCAGCGTGGAGAGCGACACCCAGGAATAGGAGTGGAAGATCGGCAGGATCACCGAGCCACCGTCGAGCACGACCTTCTTGCCGCCGAGGCCGGTGCGCACATAGGCCTTGTCCCGCGTCGCGCGGGTATAGAGCGACATCATGATGACGCTGACGACGACAAGGCCGACGATGATGGTGCCGGCAGTCATTCCGAGCGAGAAGAAATCCATGGCTGTTTAGCCTCCGTGATTGAGCGCCAGTTCGGGCGGCGCCGGAATTGCCTGAAAGAGGCCATCGGCCCCATCGGCGATGACAACGAGCGCGCCTGTCTGGATCACATGGCCGGGAGCGGCCGTGGCGCGCAGGAGATGGATATTGCCGTAACGATCGCGCACGCGGACATTGCCGGGATTGCCTTGATCGAGCGGCCCCAGCGTGACGGTGCCGAGGAGACCGACGAGTTCGGACTGGCTGACGGCATTGCTTTCGTCGCGCGGGATGATCCGCGCGAGACCGCGGCTCGACCAGCGCGTCACCGGCAATGCGAGCGCGATGGACGCCGGCACAGCCATGATCAGCGGCAACGGCATCAGGATGTTCGAGGCCACGGACTGCAGCGCAAAGCCGATGGCAGCGAAGGCCGAAAAGAACACGACCACCAGCACGAGCACCGGCACGCCGCCGGCATTCAGCCAGGACATCCAGCCACCAAGCACGCCGGCATCGGCATGGCCCGGGCTGTGAAAGCCGAGGCCGTCATCGAGCAGGCCGGAGACCGATGCGCCGAGCAGCAGCGACAGGACCTCGACCACGCCGAGGCCGGCGACCACCATGAGCGCCAGCCAGAACGGTTCAGTGCCGGGCTGAACGATGGCCGGCATCAGCGCTGGCCTTCGCGAAACGCCTTCAAACGAGCCTCGATCGCATTCTGCCGCTGAATCTGGCCGAGTTCTTCCACCTCGGCCGCGCCGGTTGTCGGCTTGACCGGCACGCCGGTGACACGCTCCACCGCGCTCAACGCGTCCGCCAGCCGACGGTCATTGCGCTCCGATGGCGTCGCATCCGAGCCTTGCACAGCCTTCTGTGCACGCTGCGCATCATCCAGCCGCTTCTTGGCGTCATCGCGCGCCGACGCGATGGAGCGCAGCGCTGCCTGTGCCTCGGCGATGTCGCCAGCATTTTCCGCGACCGCCTTGGCGAGCGCCTCGCGCTGCGCTTCGAGATCGATCTGCACGCCCGTGGCCGCGCGGGCGAGATCCTCACGGCCGCTTGTGAGCCCGACCTTGATCTTCTCATCGAGGTCGCGAATTTCTGCATCGAGATCATCCGCCTTGGCCTTCAGCCGATGCCCTGCCGCCACAGCGACACTGAGCGCGGCACGCGCTTCATCGGAAATCTTGTCGATCTCGCGCAGCGCCTGCTGCGCCACCGCCGTCGGATTCGACGCCTCTGCCGTATCGACTGCATTGTTGACGACGCCCGCAATCACACGCCCGAGGCGCGCGAGGATTCCTTCATTCGACATTGATCTCTCCTGATGAGACGCCACGCCGGCGTGGATGCCGGCGCAGAGTTCGATGTGATCGGTGTGGAAGACGAGACGGGCCTCGGCGAAATCGTTCCAGCCGAGGTGATAGCCGTTCATTGTGTAGGGCAGGATGACACGCCGCTGCACCGTCGAGATGCTGACGCTGTCCGGCCCCTTGATCGCGAACAGTTTTGCATCGAGCGGGATGGCGCTGACATGATCCGCCCCCTTGCGTCGCCCGTGATCGCGCAAAGCGAGCGTCACGAGCCGCGCGGGAAGACCCGTCTTTTCCCGGATGGTCTCATAGGCCGCTTCATGCAGCGAAACGAGATTGGCGCCTTTGGTCTGATCGAGCAGCAGCAGCGCTTCGCGATAGGCGACCAAGGTCGCCAGCAGCTTCGCCCGGTCCTCAGGGGACGGGGTCAAGGTCATCGACAGAGCTGAGCTGTATCGGGGTGACATACGGATACCATAAAGCACCAAATCGGTACTTTCAAGGAGTGAGGTACCGATTTGCCTTTATGGTCGGTCGCCTGCCGCTTCTGACGGGTTCAATCACCGTCCGCGGCGCCTTGGCGCAGGCCGGCATCCGTCGAACACCGCCTGACGCCATGTGGCGCCATTCTAGGGCTTTCGCGATGGCTCAGTCGTCAGTTCGGGAAATGTGCGCTGGTCCTCGAGAATAACTTCGGCGGTCTGTGTGTAATGTTTCTGGAGTAGCTCCACCGCGCGATCCGCGTTTCCGCTCAGAACCGCGTCCATGATCGCCTGATGCTCGTCGGTGACGTGGCGCGATGGAAACGCCTTGCGGATCGACAGGCGTCGATAGCGATAAAGCTGATCGGCCAATTGTCCGCAGAACGCGATCAGGGACTGCGAACCGCAATTTCCCACCAAGGTGCGGTGATAGATGCGATGCAGCCGCTCCCATTCCGGATTGTCCTCGAACTGCTCGGCATTCAGCGAGCGCGGCGTTCGTCCAAGGCGATGCTGCGCGAGCAATAGCTGCTCTTCCCATTGCGGCGTAGCCGCGGCCATCGATTCACGCAAAGCGAGCCCCTCGACCCAGCATCGCGTCTTGGTGAGTTCGGCCAATTCGTTGCGGCTGATATCTGCAACATAGAAACCGCGCTGCTCACGGCATTCAACCAGGCCGTCAGCAGTGAGCCGATTGAGCGCTTCGCGCAGCGGCGTCTGACCGGTTTGATAGCGGTCGGTCAGAAACCGCATCTGCAATTTCCGGCTCGGCTCCAGCCGCCCGGTCAACAGGTCTTCGCGCAGCCGGTCATAGACCGTGCTGGTCTGGGTCGATGACGAAGGCGGCGATGCCGAATCCAGTGCTGTCATGTGCCCCTCGCTTCATTCCTAGAATCGCGTATCCGCAGCCACGGTTTGTATACGCTTTTTCTGAATCTGGAATAATCTATAAATTATTGTTGTGATTCCCGATTTCTATATATAAAAAAGTTCCTTCAAGGCCCTTCGAGATGGCCGGCCGGGAGGCGCGACGATGTTGGGCAAGGGCTTACAAACGCTGGAGATTTCGGGCCTGTGCGCGGCCGTCCGACTGCTCCCGGCATTGTTCTGGCGCGTATGAGCGCGATCGCCCGATGCAGTTGCGGCATCGACATGCATGCGCATGTCGTGCCGTCGTCGTTTCCGTCCTACATGGGCACGGCCGTACCGACCGACTGGCCGTCCATGGCGGATGCCAAACCCTGCCACAAGCATGTGATGATGGCCGGCCGCGTCTATCGCACCGTGTCGGACCGCTGCTGGGATGTCGCCAAGCGCGTCGCTGACATGGCCGAAATGGGTCTCGGCATTCAGGCGATTTCACCGATGCCGGAATTGCTGTCCTATTGGATGGCGCCCGAACCGGCCTACGACCTGCTGCGCTACATCAACGACCAGATGGCCGAAATGATCGCGCATTCCGACGGCCGGCTTGTCGGCCTCGGCGCGCTGCCGTTGCAGGACATGGATCGCGCGCTAACCGAACTGCATCGGCTGAAGCGCGAACTCGGTTTTGCCGGCGTAGAGATCGGTAGCAATATCAACGGCAAGCCCATCGGGTCACCCGATTTCGCCGCGTTTTTCGCCGAGGTCGAAAAACTCGACATGGCGGTGTTCGTGCACGCGCTGCGGCCCGCCGGCATGGACCGCCTGGTCGGTCCGGCCCAGTTGCAGCAGGTGTTGGCCTATCCCACCGATGTCGGCCTTGCCGCCGCATCGGCGATCACCTCCAATCTCCTGCTGCGGCACCCGCGTTTGCGGATCGCGTTCAGCCATGGCGGCGGCACGCTCGCCTCGCTGCTGCCGCGTCTGCAGGAGGGCTATCGGGTGTTCCCCGCGCTGCAGGAGAGCATGGAGGACACGCCGATCCGGCAGGCCCGCCAATTCTATTACGACGCGCTCGTCTATGACGATCCGACACTGCTGCATCTGATCGCCAAATTCGGCGCGACGCAGATCATGCTCGGCACCGACTATCCGTTCGCCTTCCACGATCGCATTCCGACAGCGCGCGCAGCATCGGCGATCGCCGACGACGCCACCCGCGATCTCATCCTTCACGGCAACGCCAGACGTTTCCTCGACCTTGGGGAGCCCATTCCGCAATGACGCATTTTCCCGTCACCGCTCTGCGCAGCGTCGATCTCGACACGCCCGATCTCGCGCAATCCGAGCAGTTCTACACATCTGTCTGGGGACTCGACCTCGTGACACGCCACGCTGGCGTGACCTATCTGCGCGCCAGCGGCAGCGATCATCATGTCGTCGCCCTCAGGCAACACGATCGCCCGGCATTGCGCGCGATCACGTTCCGGCTGCATTCGGACGCGGAATTCCACACCATAGCCGCCTTATCGGTGCAACACGGCGCAGCGCTGCTATCGGGACCGGCTGCTAATCCGGGGCCGGATGGCGGAACGGTCATGAGCATCCGCGCGCCCGGCGGCTGCGTGCTGCGCTTCGTTCACGGCGATCGCCAACATGCCGAAGCGCCGTCATCCGCCAATCGACCGACGCGCCTGGCCCATGTGAACATCAACAGCACCGATGTCGATGGCCTTGCCGCGTTCTACGCGCAGGCGCTCGGCTTTCGGCTCACCGATCGCTCCAAGATCATGGCCTTCGTCCGCTGCAACAGCGACCACCATGCCATCGTGATTGCCGACGCTGCCGTGAACGGACTCAACCATGTCGCTTTCCTGATGCCGGACCTGGAAGCCGTGATGCGCGGCTCGGGCCGCATGATCGATGCCGGGTTTCCCATTGCCTGGGGTGTCGGCCGCCACGGTCCCGGCGACAATGTGTTTGCCTATTTCATCGATCCCGTGGGGACGGTGATCGAATACACCGCGGAAGTTCTGCAGGTGGATGACAGCTACAGAGTGCGCGGGCCATCGGAATGGATCTGGCCGCCCGGTCGCACCGACCACTGGGGCATCGCCCCGCCGAAGGCCGATCATGTCAAAGCGGCACAGACCGCGATCGGCTATGCCGACGGGAGCATCGCGTGACGGATTCAACTCAGCCAGCAAACGATTTTCAGGTTATCGTCGCCGGCCACGGCCCGTCAGGTGCCGTTGCGGCCAGCCTGCTGGGCGATCGCGGTATCCGCACGCTGGCAATCGACCGTCAGCACGACGTTTACGACAAGCCGCGCGCGATCGCGATCGATCACGAGATCCTGCGCCTGCTCGACAATCTCGGCGCCGCGGAATGCGTATTGCCGTTCATCGCACCGTTCCCCGCCTCGCAACATTTCGGTGCCAAGGGCCAGTTGATCCGCCGCATCGACATGGTCGCAGAGCCCTATCCGCTCGGCTACACGCCCACCATGGTGTTCACGCAGCCGCCGGTGGAAGCCGCGCTGCGCGCGCACGCGGCAGCCTATGACAGTGTCACGGTCGAACTCGGCACCGAGCTGATCGGTTTCACGCAATCGGCCGATCGGGTGACGTTGCATCTGCGCAACGATCGTGGCGCGACGCGCGACGTCACTGCCGACTATGTGATCGCCTGCGACGGCGCATCGAGCGGCACGCGGCAACAGCTCGACATCGCCTTCGAGGACCTCGTCTTCGACGAACCCTGGCTGGTCGTGGACCTGCAAGTCCATGACGCAGCGCTCGGCAAATTGCCGGACACCGCCGCGCAGTTCTGCGATCCGTCGCGACCGACCAGCTTCATCATCGGGCCCGGCAATCATCGCCGCTTCGAGATCATGCTGCTGCCGGGCGAGGATCCTCGGGAGATGGAAACGGCAGCGCAGGTCTGGCAGCTGCTGGCGCGCTGGATCACGCCGGACGATGCCGTTCTGTGGCGCGCCGCGAGCTATCGCTTCCATGCGCTGGTGGCCAGGGAATGGCGACGCGACCGCATCTTCCTTGCCGGCGACGCCGCGCATCAGCAGCCGCCCTTCATCGGTCAGGGCATGTGCCAGGGCATTCGCGATGTCGGCAACCTGGTCTGGAAACTCGACCGCATCCTCAACGGGCAATCCGACGCAGCGTTGCTCGACACCTATGGCGAGGAACGTAGCGAGCATGTCCGCCAGCTCACCTCGCGCATCAAGGCCATCGGCCACGTGATCTGCGAACGCGATCCCGATGCGGCGACTGCACGCGATGAACGCATCCTCGCCGAAGGCGGCGGGCAGCCGCGCACGATCACCCGCCAGGAGATCGTCCCGCCGCTGCAGACGGGCTTGCTCTCCTTCCCACTGCATCCGGCCAACGGCACGTTGTTTCCGCAACCCTGGATCAAGACAGCCGACGGACGACGTCGCCTTGACAGCATTGCAGGCGCGGGGTGGCGGCTGGTGCTCGATACACGCAGCACTCTGGAGATCGGCGCCGACCTGGCAGCGATGATGGATCGTCTAACGATCAAGCCGGTTCGCATCGGCCCGGCGGCGAACGCGCCTCTCATCGAAGAGGATGGCGTTCTTGCCGCATGGTTCGACCGCCACGACTGCCATGCGGCCATCGTCCGGCCCGACCACTACGTTTTCGGTGTCGCCAGCGACGCTGGCGGTCTCAGCGCGATGCTGACCGATCTGGCGGAGCGGCTGCGATGAAGCCGCCGGCCGGCCACATCGACATTCACAACGACCATTCAGCTTCACCAGCGAGGACATCACGATGAAATTGGCAAGTTTTCAGATCGGCAACAGCAACACCTGGGGCGTCATCGAAGGCGATGAAGCGCTCGATATCGGCAGCGTGCTTGGCGATCGCTTTCCCGATCTCAAATCCGTCATTGCAGCCGACGCGTTGTCGGCCGTGCGGGATGCGGTGAGCAAGGCCAACCGAACGCCGCTCGCCGATATCACCTGGCTGCCGGTGATCCCCAACCCGGACAAGATCCTGTGCATCGGCCTGAACTACGAAATGCACCGCAAGGAAACCGGCCGCGCCGAAGTCGACAATCCCACCGTGTTTGGCCGCTTCGCCAACAGCCAGACTGGACATCTGTCCAATATCGTCCGTCCGAAAGTATCGACCCATCTCGATTTTGAAGGCGAACTCGCCATCATCATCGGCAAGCCCGGGCGTTACATCACGCAGGCCGATGCCTGGAGCCATATCGCCGGTTACGCCTGCTACAATGAAGGCAGCGTCCGCGATTTTCAGCGTCACACCCATCAATTCACGCCTGGCAAGAATTTCCCGCAGACCGGCGGCTTCGGACCGTGGATGATGACACCGGACGAACTCGGCGACGTCGCGCCGCTGCGGCTGCAGACCCGCGTCAACGGCCAGGTCGTCCAGGACGCCACCATCGACCAGATGATTTTCGATATCCCGCGCCAGATCGAATATTGCTCGTCCTTCACCCGCCTTGAACCGGGCGACGTGATCGCCACGGGCACGCCGGGCGGCGTCGGTGCCAAGCGCACGCCCCCGCTCTGGCTCAAGCCAGGCGATACCGTCGAGGTCGAGATCGATCGGCTCGGCGTGCTGCGCAACGGCGTGGCCGACGAGACCTGATGCAGCGCAGCCCGCGCGACACCCGCGGGCTGCGTCCTACTCGACGATGTCATTCGATCAGACAGCGCGCCCAGAAAAGCGATCTCAAATCGCCGGCGGCATTTCCAGAGGAAACCCCATGTTCACATTGTCCCGTCGCATTCTTCTGACCGGCAGCATCCTGTGCCTCTCGCTTCCTGCCTATGCGCAATCCTGGCCGCAAAAGCCGGTCACGATCGTCGTCCCGCAGGCGGCGGGCAACAGCCCCGACGTGCTTTGCCGGATCATCACCGACAAGCTGTCCCGTGCACTTGGGCAACAATTCGTGGTCGAGAACCGCCCCGGCGCTGCCAACCTCGTCGGCGCGCAGGCTGTCGCGCGCGCGGCGCCCGATGGCTACACATTCCTGTTTGCGACGTCGGCGGCGCTGGTCACCAATCCCTACACGTTCAAGAAGCTGCCTTACGACCCCGTGAAGGATTTCGTACCCGTCGCGATGGTGGCGCGAAGCAACCATGTCCTGCTGGTCAATCCCGACGTGAAAGCGAAGACGCTGGCCGAGCTGATCGCGCTGGAAAAATCCGCACCGGGCTCGCTGAGTGTCGCAGTCGATGGCCCGCGTAACATTTCCGGTCTGATCGCCCAGACGATCAACAAGCAGGCCGGCACCAGCTTTGTGCTCGTGCCCTACAACACCATCACCAATGCGATCCAGGACAGCCTGACCGGCCGCACCCAGGTCACCATCCAGTCGGCATCCGTGGCGGAATCCTTCATCAAGGCCGGCACGCTGCGCGCACTGGCCATCGCCGGCAACAAGCGGGTCGATTCACTGCCGGACGTGCCTGCGATCGGCGAGACATTGAAAGGCGCAGACCTGCAAGGCTGGTTCATGATGATGGCCCCTGCGGGCACGCCGGCCGACATCCTGGACAAGCTCAGCGCCGGAATCGCGGAAGCACTGAAATCGCCAGACCTGCGCGAACGCGCGCCGGTGCTCGGCTTCGACGTCGCCTCGGGCGACATCGTCACTCCCGCGGGCGCCAAGCGCTTCTTCGACAAGGAGCTCGAAGCGACAGGCAAGACGATTCAGGAATTGGGCATCCAGCCCGAATAGGGCAATACCAATCTGGAACATCGCCGCGCGCGGCAACATGCGCCGCCGCGTCGAATTTTCAAGCGATATCAGATGTTGAATGGCGCGCCCGAAAGGATGAAGCTGGACACTGCTATGTCATTGCCATTGCACTAGATTTCTGAAGCGTGCGCTATCGCAAGAAGGCGATCCTAGTTTGCATGTCCAGAATAGCGTCAACCAAAACTAGGAGCTGCATCGCTATGCTTGCCGACGAGGTACTGCTACCTTAAAGGGTGTAGGTCAGACGTCGTTAAGCTCGTTGTTTGCGCGTAGATCAGCAACAGTTGATGTAGTCGCGGTTCAGTTGTCCCATTTGCGACCTCACCGAACGTCGGCAGGAGGCCCAAAGTAGCGACAGCGGATGCTTTAGGCCTGTCTCTCGCGGAGCGACCGCGAGCGGAATTTTGATTGCTGTCGGTACTTAGAAAGTTCATCTCTTCGCTACTTCAATTTTCACGAGGAAAGTCCATGCTTAATCGACGTTCCTTCATTTTGCAGAGCCGTGCCGTCTTCGCGGCGGCCACTCTAGGCGGCAGTGCCTCGGCACAGGAATATTTCGGCAAATTCGTTGGCGAGTTTGACGCCCGGTTTAATCCGGATGGGAGAACTGTCACGCTCTTAAGCGAACTCAGCTTCTTTGATCCCGACAACCTTCAATGGACGGCGCCAAAGGGCCTCGTAGTGGACGGGGCATCAATACCCCGCCCCTTGTGGACCATTGTTGGCAGCCCCTATACGGGCGGCTACCGCCGTGCCTCGATCATTCATGATCAGTTTTGCAACACAAAAGAACGTACATGGCGCGAAACACACTACGTCTTTTATCTTGCAAGCCGCGTGGATGGCGTTTCCGAGCTCTATGCTAAACTGCTCTATGGGGGTGTGCTCCGGTTCGGTCCGAGGTGGGAGAAAAATCGCAACACGGGCGAACTCATCAAGACCGACCCGGATTTAAGCCAGTCGGAATTCGACAACTTGAAAGATTGGATCCTCCAAGAGAATCCGTCTCTCAAAGACATAAATAGACGTGTGCTGTAGGCACGCGGTGAGATCTTCCGCGCTGCAAGTTGAGGCCAGTCCATGCGCTGCTTTCGCGCCATTGTTGTAGTTATTGCTGTTCTAACGGCATCGCTCCCTTGGAACGCCTCTACTCAAACGATGCCCCCTTCTCAACGGGAGCAACTCCACGCACAGCTCAAAGCCATGCCGCCGAGGGAACAGGTGACCATCCTGAACGACCTTGCGTCGCGCTATTACCGGTCTGGCGATTTTACGAAAGGTCTCGAATACGCGAACTCGCTTTTGGCCATCGCAAAAGACAACTACCGCGAGAGCGATAAGGTATACATCGAAGCTCTCCATAATATCGCTTCGCTGCTCACGCAGGTAGGACATTACGCGCAGGCCGGCGCCGTACGCGAAAAAGCTTACGCTCTAGCCGAAAAGCACTTATCCAAAAATGATCTTCTTCGCCTCGCCGTCATGAACGGCCTCGCAACGCACTACAGCTTGATGCGGCGATATAAGGATGCCGAGCCAATCTTTGACGACATTCTCGCCGATTGTACAAAATACCTGGGACCGGATGATGAGTATACTTTAGGAGCGAAGACAAACATAGCCGGCCTGTACCAAGACACCAGCCGAGCCGAGCTAACGGTCAAGCTCCTTAAGCCGGTGATCAACTATTATCGCGAACGCGGACGCAAAACGGAACCAAACGCGATCACGTCATCGACGTTGCTCGCGTCCGGTTACCTCAAGATCGGGCAGCCGGACAAGGCCGTAAAACTTCTGAGAGAATTTGAGGCGGTCAGTAGGACGAAATACGGTGCCACGCACCAATCGACCCTTGCCGTGTCCAATATGCTTGCCTATTCACTTCAACGCGCTGGCGATTTTGAAGCGGCCTATCCCATTTATGACCGGGTCGCGAAGGACGCTGCTTCCCGATTTGGAGCGGATCATCCTAATACGCTCACGACCGAACTCAGCGTGGTTTCGGTTCTCCTGAGAAAGGGCGACAATGATGGGGCTGGCCAGCGCCTTGCTCGTCTCGCGCCATTGTTCTTGCGATGGACAACCGCCGAGCTGATGGACACCGGCGACGCTGCCAGTCGCCAGCAGCTCGTTGCGAGGCAATCAACGTATCCCGATGTCGCTCTGTCGGTCGCCGTTCAGACAGGTACTGAGGTTGCGATACGGCTCGCCGTTGATGTTGTGCTGCAGTGGAAGCAGCTTCAAGGTGCCCAAGAAGCCGTACTAAGCCAGTTCATTGCGAGAACGACCGACCCGGCGGTTCTTGAACTTGCGAAGCGGCTTGCGTTGCTGCGAAATCAGGTCGCGATCGCATTCCACCTGGGTCACCAGGCTGCAAGCCGATTACTTGGCGAAGCTGAACAAGTTGAGTTCCAACTTGCAGGTGCCAGCAGAGAGTTTGCCGAAATCCAGAGGCAGCGCCGGGTCGGCATCAACGAGGTCAATTCGGTCCTGGAATCCCAAACAGGGTTGTTGGAATTTCGTGTGTACCGGCCGATTGATCTCCGCTCGGGAAAGCCGGGCGAGCGGCGCCTTCTTGGGGTTCTCCTGACCAAGGATGACAAACCGATCGTTCGTGATCTCGGACCGCATTCGACGATCGAACAGAAGGTCAGCATCGCAACTAATTTCGAGAAGTCAGACGCTCGAAAGGAAGCATTGCGCGAGCTTGCCGCTATCGCCGTCACGCCCTTCGAAGATAGCTTGCGCCGCCTAAAAAGGGTCTATGTGGCGCCGGATGGGGCACTAAATCTCCTTCCCCTAGAGATGCTGCCCTTTGGGACAAAGGAAAACTGGATCGAGGCGCAGGACTTGCGATTTGTTTCCACCGGGAGGGCGCTCGTAACGACGCGCAATCACAAGCTGGACGGCGTGATGGTCGCGATTGGGGCGGTCGAATTTGACGCGAACCTTTCTTCGCCGCAGCCGGGCGAAGCCACGGATGAAATCAATCTGAGTCGAACCGCGGGAGGTGCCGCGCGCCTCAAAGACATGAAACCCTTCAAGGCGCTTCCAGAGACCGGTAAGGAAGTGGCCGACGTGACCGACATATGGAAGCGTGCGACGGCTCAGCCGGTGCTTGTGCTCTCGAAGGCCGGAACGCGCGAGCAGACAATCAAATCCTTGGATGCTGCGCCGGCTGTGCTTCACTTCGCAACGCACGGCTTCTTTCTTGCCGCACCGCAGGCATCTAGCGGACCCATGTTGCTTTCGGGATTAGCTCTTGCCGGAGCCAATCTCACGCTAAAGGGAGCGCCCAGCGCCGATGGAGAGGATGGTATCTTGTGGGCTCTGGAGGCAATGAGCCTGCGGCTAAACGGTACAGGCTTGGTAGCAATGTCCGCGTGTGACACCGCGCAGGGTGTCGTCGATGCTTATGAAGGAATTTATGGACTGTCACGTGGCTTCCAGATCGCAGGCGCTGAGAACGTCCTTGTCACGCTCTGGGCGCTGAACGACATGCGCGCCAGAGCATTCATGGTAGAATTCTATCGGCGTTGGCTGGATACGGGAGTTTTAAGCGATCCGGCGGACGCCTTGCGGGCGACGAAGCTTGAGTGGATCAAGTCACCGAACCCGGCAAAGGATGATCCCCAGATCTGGGCGCCATATGTGCTCATCCAGCGCGGCACTTGAGTTGCCATACGCTTATACGAAGTGGCTGCTCGGTATCCGCAAAAAACGACGCCGTGCCCGGCTTTGTTCTGGAGTGGTAGAAAATGGCGCGCCCGAAAGGATTCGAACCTCTGACCCCCAGATTCGTAGTCTGGTGCTCTATCCAGCTGAGCTACGGGCGCGTGCCGCGACGTGGGGACAGAACCTGAAAGGCTTGCCGCCGGTGTCGGATGCGTTTCGGAAAGCGTTGTTTGCGAAAGCGCGCGATCTCTAACGGGTTGGGGACGGCTTGGCAAGCGCCCCCGGACGGATATTTCACTCTCGTGACACAGCCGATCCCGGCGCCGTCAGGCGCGGACCCGCTCGCTGCGGATGCTGAGCAGTTCCACCGGACGATCCGGCAACGTGATCCGGAACGTGGCGCCGATCGTGCCCTCCACCAGCGCGATATCGCCGTCATGGGCGCGCACCAGTTCGGCGGCAATGGCCAGACCGAGCCCGCTGCCGCCCGGCCGCGACGAGCCCTGGAAGGCCTCGAACAGATGGTCCTTGGCCTTTTGCGGCACGCCGGGGCCGGTATCGGAGACTTCAAGAATCGCCACGGCGCCCTCACGACGGCCGGTGATGCGGATCTGCGGCGGCGCGACGTCGTCGCCGGTCTGCCCCTCCAGCGCCTGGGCGGCGTTGCGGACCAGATTGAGCAGGATGCGGAAGAGATGATCGGGATCGGCATCGATCATCAAGCCGCGCTCGATGGCGCTGACCCAGCCGATGGCGTCGTCCACAGCAAGGCCCGCCGATTCCCGCACCTCAGCGACCACCTGCTCGACAGCCATCATGCGGCGGTCGGGCGGCGCCTCCTGGGCGCGGCCGTAGGAGAGCGTGGACTGGCAGAAGGCGATGGCGCGCTCGAGCGAACGCATCAGTTTCGGCGCAAAGCGCTGCACGCGCGGATCGGGCACGCTGGCGAGTTGATCCGACAGCAATTGCGACGAGGCCAGCAGATTGCGCAGGTCGTGATTGATCTTCGACACCGCCAGCCCAAGCGCCGCGAGCCGGCTCTTCTGATGCAGCATCGAGACGAGATCGCGCTGCATGTCGGCAAATTCGCGCTCCGCCACGCCGATCTCGTCGGCGCGCGAACTCGGCACGATGATGCGCGCGGGGCTTTCGGGATTTTCGTGGAAAGCCACCATATTGGCCGTCAGCCGCCGCATCGGGCGGACGAACAGATAGTGCAGAGCGAGATAGACGAGGCCGGCGGACAGAATTGCAAGGCCAAGCGACACCCACAGCAGATTGCGGGAGAACCGATACATCGCCTGTCGCAGCGGCAATTCATCAACGACCACCTCGATGAACTGCGCGCCACCGGGGGCCTCGCCGATGATGCGCATGGTCTGGTTGCCGCGCTCGAACATCAGCTCGAAGGCATCGACCATCGCCGACCAGACGGTCATCTCGCGCATGTCGATGTCATGATCGATCTGCGCCGGCAGATCGGCGCTGGCCAGCAGACGGCGCTGCTGCCCCCATTTGATGGCGACGGCGCGGGCGCCGATGCTGCTGAGGATTTGCCGCGACAGCGATTCCGGGACCATGCCGAGCGGCGCGGCGTCGAGCACCAGCGCCGCGGTATTGGCGGCGGCCAGCCGGTCGTTGAGGCGATTGATGCGGAAATTGGCGATGGAGGGGACGTAGATCAGGATCTGGGCGAGCAACACCAACGGAATCGTCAGCAGCAACAGCTTGCCCGACAGGCCGAGCTTGCGCAGCGGGCCGAGCCGAAGCAGGGGTTCAAGGGGCCGTTGTTCCGCCGATGACACGCGATGCGCCTCAGATGTCTTGTCTGTCGCGATAGTGATGTACGAGTTGAAGATACGGGTCGAGTGAGGAAATGTTACGTTAAAGTAACGCGCCGCACCATGTCCGCCCAGCGAACGTTCTGGCAGCCAGACTACAATCCACCTCGCGCGTCAACTTGTCGAAACCTGAGGTAATATCGCACGCTCGAATTACCACGATAATTGCGCAGCCAATCCCGCAACTTGTTACCGGGCAAGATTGACGAAAACAGGACGCTCGCTTATAAGCCGCGCCAACTGTCCGCGATGGTCCGGTCTATGCCGGATCGACCTTGAGGGGTCGAACGCGCTTGCAGCCGGAAACGGCTCGCGAAGTCAACGTCTTAGGGCACATCTCATTTAATTGGTGATCGATTGCCAGCACGGCGATCTATTGCCCGGTTCATTCGGAGTACGACCCGTGAAGCGCACTTATCAACCCTCGAAACTGGTGCGCAAGCGCCGCCACGGCTTCCGTGCCCGTCTCGCCACCGTCGGTGGCCGCAAGGTTCTTGCTGCGCGCCGCGCCCGTGGCCGCAAGCGCCTCAGCGCCTGATCGGATCTCCTTCCGAGACATCATCATGGAGCGGCTCAGGCAGCGAGCGGATTTCGTCGCTGCCGCCGCTTCGTCGCGCGTGAACGCTCCTGCTTTTGTCCTGCAGCAGCGACACCGTGATGACACCGGCCCGGTCAGGGTCGGTTTTACCGTCACCAAGAAGAATGGAACCGCGCCCGAGCGGAACCGGATCAAACGTCGGCTTCGCGAACTGGTGAAGCGCGTCGATCCATTGTCTATGCGCGCCCACAGCGATTATGTGCTAGTCGGCCGTCGCAATGCGCTCACGCGCGATTTCAACATCATGCTCGACGACCTCCGCTCGGCGCTGCACCGCCTCGAACGGCAATCTTCCAAAACACCGACTTCAAAGACCGACACCTCAAAAACGACGTGACCTGACGGCTCTAGCCTGCCACAAGCAGCGCGCAGCCGGCCACAGGCCGCCGCATATGCATTTCGGATAACGAGACCTGAACGATGACCGACAATCGCAACACCATTATCGCCGTCGTTCTGTCCGGCCTGGTGCTTCTCGGCTGGCAATATTTCTACAACATCCCGCAGATGGAAAAGCAGAAGGCGCAGCAGGCGACGCAAGCCCAGCTCGCCAATCCGACTGCGCAGCCCCAGGCGGGCAGCAGCACGCCGCAGCCCGGCTCGACGGCCCCGACGCCAGGCGGCGCGCCGGTCAATGCCGCGCCGTCCAATGCGCCGATCAGCCGCGAAACCGCGATCTCGTCCTCCAAGCGCGTGAAGATCGACACGCCGCGCCTCGCCGGCTCGATCTCGCTGAAGGGCGCGCGTCTGGATGACATCGCGCTCACCAGATTCCGCATGACCGTCGATCCGACCTCGCCGCCGATCACGCTGTTCTCGCCCTCGGGCACCGCGGCGCCTTACTACGCTGAATTCGGCTGGGTCGGCGCTTCCGGCACCACCGCAAAGCTGCCCGACGCCAACACCGAATGGACGCAGGAAGGCTCCAACGCCCTCACCCCGTCCTCGCCGGTCGTGCTGAAATACAACAATGGCGAAGGCCTCACCTTTACCCGCACCATCTCGATCGATGATCGTTACCTGTTCTCGATCAAGGATGATGTCGCCAATGCCGGTAGCAATCCTGTCACGCTGTATCCGTTTGCGCTGATCTCGCGCCACGGCACGCCGCATGTGGAAGGCTACTACATCCTGCATGAAGGCCTCGTCGGCTATCTCGGCGACCAGGGCCTGCAGGAATACGGCTACAAGAAGATCGAGGAAGCCAAGGCGGTGAACTTCAACGTCACCAATGGCTGGCTCGGCATCACCGACAAATATTGGGCCTCGGCGCTGCTGCCGGACAACACCGCGAAGCTGCAGGCGCGCTTCTCGTCGAACCTCGCCGGCACCGTCCGCACCTATCAGACCGACTACCTGCAGGACGCGCAGACCATCGCACCGGGCGCCTCGACCTCGGCCAATGCCCGCCTGTTCGCCGGCGCCAAGGAAGCCGCCACCGTCGGCCTCAACTTCCCGCTCGCGGTCGGCCTCGGCGGCTACAACCAGTCGCTCGGCCTCAACCACTTCGATCTCCTGATCGACTGGGGCTGGTTCTACTTCATCACCAAGCCGATGTTCCTGGCGCTCGACTGGTTCTTCCACCTGTTCGGCAATTTCGGCGTCGCCATTCTGCTGGTGACGGTGCTGGTCAAGATCATCTTCTTCCCGCTCGCCAACAAGTCCTACGCCTCGATGGCGAAGATGAAGGCGATCCAGCCGCAGCTGCAGTCGCTCAAGGAGCGCTATCCGGACGACCGGATGAAGCAGCAGCAGGAGATGATGGAGATCTACAAGAAGGAGAAGATCAACCCGGTCGCCGGCTGTCTTCCCGTCCTGTTGCAGATCCCAGTGTTCTTCTCGCTCTACAAGGTCCTCTTCGTCACCATCGAAATGCGCCACGCGCCGTTCTTTGGCTGGATCAAGGACCTCTCGGCGCATGATCCGACCAACCTGTTCAACCTGTTCGGCCTGCTGCCATTCGATCCGACGGCAATCCCGGTTCTCGGCCACTATCTCGCGCTCGGCATCTGGCCGATCATCATGGGCATCACGATGTGGTTCCAGATGAAGCTGAACCCGACGCCGCCGGATCCGACCCAGAAGATGATCTTCGACTGGATGCCGCTGATCTTCACCTTCATGCTGGCGGGCTTCCCGGCTGGTCTCGTGATCTACTGGGCCTGGAACAACCTGCTCTCGGTGCTGCAGCAGGCCTACATCATGAACAAGAACGGCGTGAAGGTAGAGCTGTTCGACAACATCAAGTCGACCTTCGGCAAGAAGCCGGCGCAGAAGACCTGACGACCAACCTCTCAGCCGTCATTGCGAGCGTAGCGAAGCAATCCAGAGCCACGATAAAGGAAGACTGGATTGCTTCGTCGCTGCGCTCCTCGCAATGACGGAGATAGAAAGAACCTTCGCATGACCACCGAACCCGATGCGGAGCTGATCGAACAGGGACGCCTGATGTTTGCAGGCGAGTGGAAGTTCATCTGGGCTTCCCCCTCGATCGAGACCCTGCCCCCAATGGCGGGCATGGAAGTCGCGTTTGCCGGCCGCTCCAATGTCGGCAAGTCCAGCCTGATCAATGCGCTCACCGGCCGCAATGCGCTGGCGCGCACCTCGCACACGCCGGGCCGCACGCAGGAGCTGATCTTCTTCGAAAGCCCGAAAGGCAGCGAGTTTCGCCTCGTGGACATGCCCGGCTACGGCTATGCCTCCGCGCCCAAGGCCAAGATCGCATCCTGGACCAAGCTGATCTATTCCTTCCTGCAGGGCCGCGCGACGCTGGCCCGCGTCTATGTGCTGATCGACAGCCGCCACGGCATCAAGGATGTCGACCTCGACGTACTGAAGTCGCTCGACCGCTCCGCCGTCAGCTACCAGATCGTGCTCACCAAGGCCGATCAGGTGAAGAAGGCCGAGCTTGAAAAGACGATGGAAGAAACCCAGGCTACCTTGCGCAAGCATCCCGCCGCGTTCCCGGAAATCCTGGTGACGTCGTCGCGCGACAATGAAGGCATGGTGGAGCTGCGCGCCGCCATGATGCGGCTCTTGAACGAGCGCAGCTGATGACCCGCACCGCGCTGTTCCGCATCCTGATCATCTGCGCCGGCATCATGGGCGCCGATGGCGTGATCCTCGCCGCCGCCTCCGCCCATCAGCCCGATGCCGCGCGCCTCGCTTCGGCATCCTCGATGCTGCTGTTTCATGCGGCGGCAATTCTCGGCGCGATCGCGCTGATCGAACGCGGCACCGCGCATCTGCAGATCGGCCTCACTGCGGCACTCGGTCTTGTCATCGGCGCGTCATTGTTCGCGGGCGATCTGACCCTGCGCCAATATGTCGGCCACGGCCTGTTTCCCATGGCCGCACCGACCGGCGGCACGCTGCTGATCGTCAGCTGGGTTGCGCTGGCGGTATCTGCGGCATGGCCGCGCAAATAAGCGCGATGCCGTAGCCTGGATGGAGCGCAGCGCAATCCAGGAACCGGCGCTTCAACAATTCTCCGGTCCCCGGATTACGCTACGCTCCATCCGGGCTACAGGTTAGCGGCATGCATCGCACCCATCCTTTGCACCCCTCCGCCCAATCAGCTAGAACGCGGCGCCTGCCAATTGTGAGATCCGCTTCATGACCGACGCGCCCATCATCAGTGCTCTCGAAAAGGCCCACATCCTCTCGGAAGCGCTGCCGCACATGCAGCAATATGACGAGGAAACCATCGTCATCAAATATGGCGGCCACGCCATGGGCGCCGAAGATACCGCCCGCGCCTTTGCCCGCGACATCGTGTTGCTCGAACAGACCGCCATCAATCCGGTGGTGGTGCATGGCGGCGGCCCACAGATCGCGCAGATGCTCACGCGTCTCGGCATCAAGTCGGAATTCGCCGCCGGATTGCGCATCACCGATGCCGCCACCATCGAGATCGTCGAGATGGTGCTGGCCGGCTCGATCAACAAGTCGATCGTCAGCTATATCAACGAAGCCGGCGGCAAGGCCGTCGGCCTGTGCGGCAAGGACGGCAACATGGTCACCGCGTCGAAGGCGACGCGCACCATGATCGACCCCGGCTCGAACATCGAGAAAGTGGTCGATCTCGGTTTTGTCGGCGAGCCCGAAAAGGTCGATCTGACGCTGCTCAATCAACTGATCGGCTATGAGCTGATCCCGGTGCTGGCGCCGCTCGCGGCGTCGAAGGAAGGCAAGACCTACAACGTCAATGCCGACACCTTTGCCGGCGCCGTTGCCGGCGCGCTGAAGGCCAAGCGCCTCTTGCTGCTCACCGACGTGCCGGGCGTGCTCGACAAGTCGAAGAAGCTGATACCGGAACTGTCGATCAAGGATGCGCGCAAGCTCATCGCCGACGGCACCATTTCCGGCGGCATGATCCCGAAGGTCGAGACCTGCATCTACTCGCTGGAGCAGGGCGTCGAAGGCGTCGTCATCATCGACGGCAAGACCCCGCATGCGGTGCTGCTCGAGCTGTTCACCAATCAGGGCACGGGCACGCTGATCCACAAGTGATGGTCCGGAGCTCCATCAACTCATGGTTCGAGACGGCGCGCTTCGCGCGCCTCCTCACCATGAGGGGCCGAGTATTGGGCCCCTGTCGCTCCCCCACACTCTCCCCTCATCCTGAGGAGCCGCGGAGCGGCGTCTCGAAGGATGGCCGCGAGCTCGGTGCCTTCCATCTCATGGTTCGAGACGCGCGCAAGAGCGCGCTCCTCACCATGAGGAGCGGAGCGATGGCGGCCCTCCTCCTCACCGCCTTCACCACCACGGCTCACGCCGACCTCAAGCTCTGCAACCGCATGAGCTATGTCGTCGACGTCGCCATCGGCATCGATGACAAGAGCGCCACCGCCACCCGCGGCTGGTTTCGCATCGATCCCGCGCAGTGCAAGACCGTCGCCCAGGGCACCATCGCTGCCGACCGCCTGCTGTTGCATGCCCGCGTGCTGCCGCTCTATGGCGCGGCGCCGGCGCAGAGCGGCAGCGACAATCTCTGCATCGCATCGGACAATTTCGTCATCGCCGCCGCGCGCCAATGCCGCCCCGGCCAGACGCTGGCGCCCTTCACCACCATCCAGCCGTCGCAGACCGAGGACGGCAACATGGTCGCCTATCTCGCCGAAGACAGCGAATATGACGACGAACAGGCCAAGCTCGCCGCGATCCAGCGCCTGCTGTCGATCGCCGGCTATGACACCACGCCGATCGACGGTGTCGATGGCCCGAAGACACGCAATGGTCTCGCAGCCTTCCTCAAGAGCCGCAGCCTCTCCGACGACATCGTCAATGCGCCGAACTTCTTTGAGGCCATGGTCACCGGCGTGCAGGCGCCGTCGGCGAACGGGCTCACTTGGTGCAACGACACCTCCTACAAGGTGATGGCCTCGGTCGCCACCGATGACGGCAAGGGCGCGGTGATCGCGCGCGGCTGGTATCGCATCGAGCCCGGCAAATGCCTGCGCCCGGATGTCACCGGCCAGCCGAAGCAGCTTCTGTCTTTTGCCGAAGCCGTCGATGACACCGGCCGCGCCATCCGGCTCGGCGACAAGCCGCTGAACTGGGGCGGCCCGCGCACGCTGTGCACGCGCGAGAGCAAATTCGAGATCCGCGAACACAGCGACTGCGCAGCCCGCGGCCTGACCGCATCGGGCTATGGCACCGTGGACATGACCGGCGGCGGCAAGACGCTCAGATTTGCGATGCCGTAACTCGTCATCCCGGCGAACGCCGGGATCCATACCCTCCGAAGAGATAATCAAAACACCGTAGCCGCCACGACACAGTTTCAACCACACTGACGGCGTCTATGGATCCCGGCTTTCGCCGGGATGACAGGATGAGAGTTTGATGCCCACCTCCCCCCGCGCCTTCTCCCACATCGAGACCTGGGTCTTCGATCTCGACAACACGCTGTATCCGCATCACGTCAATCTGTGGCAGCAAGTCGATGTCCGCATTCGCGACTTCGTGGCGAATTTCCTCAACATCACGCCGGACGAGGCCTTCAAGCTGCAGAAGGACTATTACAAGCGCTACGGCACCACGATGCGTGGCATGATGACCGAGCACAATATCAGCGCCGATGACTACCTCGCTTACGTGCACGAGATCGACCACTCGCCGCTCGAGCCCAACCCGATCATGGGCGCGGCCATCGCGCAGCTTCCCGGCCGCAAGTTGATCCTCACCAACGGCTCCGTCGCCCATGCCGGCGCGGTGCTGGACCGTCTCGGTTTCGCCGATCAATTCGAAGCCATTTTCGACATCGTCGCGGCGGAGCTGGAGCCGAAGCCGGCACAGCAGACCTATGACAAATTTTTGCGCGATCACGGCGTCGACCCGTTGAAAGCCGCCATGTTCGAGGACCTGTCGCGCAACCTCGTCGTCCCCCACAGCCTCGGCATGACCACCGTGCTGGTGGTGCCCGATGGCGCCAAGGACGTGGTCCGCGAAGACTGGGAACTGGAAGGCCGCAGCGACCCGCATGTGGACCATGTCACGGATGATCTGACGGGGTTTCTGGTGAAGATGAACGGGGGGCGGTGAAGCTCCCCTGTCGTCCCGGCGAAAGCCGGGACCCATAGCCTCCGAGTAAGCAATAAAAGCGCCGTGGCTGCCGGCGAACATCTGCCAATCTGACGGTGTCTATGGATCCCGGCGTTCGCCGGGATGACAGACGCCCCCACCTTGACTCCCCGCCCCCAAATCCCGACAAAAGCCCCAATTTCCACCACCCGCCCGAGACAAGATCAAGGATCCCGCGATGTCGCATTCCGCCCTCGAATCCATCATCAATGCCGCCTTCGAGGCGCGCGACACCGTCAATGCATCGACCAAGGGCGAAGTCCGCGAATCCGTCGAGACCGCCCTCGACCTGCTCGACCAGGGCAAGGTCCGCGTCGCCACCCGTGGCGATGACGGCGCCTGGACCGTCAATCAGTGGCTGAAGAAGGCCGTGCTGCTGTCGTTCCGCCTCAACGACATGACCACCATTGCCGGCGGCCCCGGCGGCGCAGCGTGGTGGGACAAAGTGCCGTCGAAGTTCGAAGGCTGGAAGGACGACACGTTCCGCGAGGCTGGTTTTCGCGCCGTGCCGGGCGCCATCGTCCGCAAGTCGGCCTTCATCGCCAAGAACGTCGTGCTGATGCCGTCCTTCGTCAATCTCGGCGCCTATGTCGATGAGAGCTCGATGGTCGACACCTGGGCTACCGTCGGCTCCTGCGCCCAGATCGGCAAGCGCGTGCACATTTCGGGCGGCGTCGGCATCGGCGGCGTGCTGGAGCCGCTGCAGGCCGGCCCTGTCATCATCGAGGACGACTGCTTCATTGGCGCCCGCTCGGAAGTCGCCGAAGGCGTCATCGTTCGCCGCGGCGCGGTGCTGGCCATGGGCGTGTTCCTCGGCGCATCCACCAAGATCGTCGACCGCGCCACCGGCGAAGTGTTTGTCGGCGAAGTGCCGGAATATGCCGTGCTGGTGCCGGGCAACCTGCCGGGCAAGCCGATGCAGAATGGCGAGATCGGCCCCTCCACCGCCTGCGCCGTGATCGTGAAGCGCGTCGACGAGCGCACCCGCTCCAAGACCAGCATCAACGAGCTGCTGCGGGACTAAGCCCGTGGCCGACGTCGTCGCGATCGCCCAGGACCTGATCCGCTGTCCGTCGGTGACCCCGGCGGATGCAGGCGCGCTCGGCGTGCTGGAGCGCCTGCTCGGCGATGCCGGCTTCGCCGTCGATCGCGTGACCTTCACCGAAGAAGGCCACGCCGATGTTGAAAACCTCTATGCCCGCATCGGCACCGAGGCCCCGCATCTCTGCTTCGCCGGCCACACCGATGTGGTGCCGCCCGGCGAGGAAACCGCATGGTCGCACGGCGCCTTTGCCGGCGATGTGAAGGACGGCCTGCTCTATGGCCGCGGCGCGGTGGACATGAAGGGCGGCATCGCCGCCGCTGTCGCCGCGACGCTCGATTATCTCGCCGCGAATGACGGAAAGCCCAAGGGCTCGATCTCCTTCCTCATCACCGGCGATGAAGAAGGCGTGGCCGTCAACGGCACCATCAAGCTTCTGCAATGGGCCGCCGAGCGCGGCGAAAAATTCGATCACTGCATCGTCGGCGAGCCCAGCAATGTCGAAGCCATGGGCGACACCATCAAGATCGGCCGCCGCGGCTCGCAGTCGGGCACGCTGGTGGTGGACGGCGTGCAGGGCCATGTCGCCTATCCGCATCGTGCGTCCAACCCCGTGCCGGATATCGCCGCACTGATCGTGGCCATCAGCAACGATCCGCTCGATCAGGGCAATGCCGCGTTTCAACCGTCAAATCTCGAATTCACCTCGGTGGATGTCGGCAACAAGGCCAGCAATGTCATCCCGGCGCAAGCGAAAGCGAAGTTCAACATCCGCTTCAACGATCACCACACGCAGGACAGCCTGCGCGCATTGATCGATGCCCGCGTCGCGGCTGCGGCCGGCAACCGCATCAAGGCGCATGTGATCTGGGAGCCGAGCAATTCGGACTCGTTCGTCACAAAGCCGGGCCCGTTCACCGATACGGTGGTCGCCGCCATCAAGGACATCACCGGCCGCACGCCCGATCTCAACACCGGCGGCGGTACCTCCGATGCGCGCTTCATCAAGAACTACTGCCCGGTGATCGAATTCGGTCTCGTCGGCCAGACCATGCACCAGATCGACGAGCACACGCCTGTCGCCGATCTCGAGCAGCTGACAAAGATCTATCGCGGCGTGCTGGATCGGTACTTTGCATGAGTGAAGGCATTCTGGTTCTCACCGCGCTCGACAGCGAGCTCGACGTCGCCCGCGCGCCAAAAGGCTTTCGCGTCGTCTTCACCGGCGTCGGCAAGATCAACACCACCATCGCGACACTCGCTGCGATCGTCGCCGAGAAGCCGAAACTGATCGTGAATTACGGCACCGCCGGCAAGCTTAACAGCGCGCTGCATGGCCTCGTCGAGATCCGCGACGTGATCCAGCGCGACATGAATGCCGAGCCCCTGGCGCCGCGCGGCACCACGCCCTATTCGCCGGAGTTGGACCGCCTGACATCAGGACGGAGCGGCCACGTCTGCGGCACCGGCGATAGTTTTGTCACGTCCACCGATCCGTGGCTGGTGGCGAACAAGGTCGATGTGGTGGACATGGAGCTGTTCGCCATCGCGCAGGTGGCGCTCCGCCATGACATTCCCTGGCGCGCGTTCAAGTTCATCACCGACGACGCCAACGATGCCGCGCATGAGCACTGGACGGCCAATGTCGCCAACGGACAGGATCTGTTCTGGGATGCGATGAGGGGTGTGAAGGCGTAGGGCCTTTCTCAGCCGTCATTGCGAGCGCAGCGAAGCAATCCAGTTCTTTCCTTGCGACTTCTGGATTGCTTCGTCGCTACGCTCCTCGCAATGACGATCAATAATCCACCTTCGCCAGATACAACCCATCCGGCGGCGCCACGATTCCACACGCCGCGCGGTTCTTCGCTTCCAGCGCGGCGGTCATGTCGTCCGGCGTCCAGCGCTCATGGCCGACCCACACCAGCGAGCCCACCATCGAGCGCACCTGGCTGTGCAGGAACGAGCGCGCCGAGGTGCGGATCGTCACCGCCTCGCCATCCTGATCCACATCGAGCTGGTCCAGCGTGCGGATCGGCGATTTCGCCTGGCATTCGGTATCGCGAAACGTCGTAAAGTCATGCCGGCCGAGCAGACGCTTCGCGCCCTCGCGCATCAAAGCGACATCCAGCGGCTTCGGCACGCGCCACACATGGCCCGCATCGACGGCGAGATTCGCCCGGCGATTGGTGATGCGATAGATGTAGTGCCGCTTCACCGCCGAGAACCGCGCCTCGAAATCATCACCCACCACATCGGCCGACAGCACTGCCACCGGATGCGGCCGCAGATGCGCATTCATGCCGTCGCGAAAACGGCCCGGCACCAGAATCTTTGGCACGTCGCAATGCGCCACCTGCCCCAGCGCATGCACGCCGGCATCGGTGCGACCGGCGCCGTGCACGCGGATCGGCTCGCCGCAGATCGCCTCGGCGGCGCGCTCCAGCGCGCCCTGCACGGTCAGCGTCGCATCGGTCTGCACCTGCCAGCCCGAAAACGGCATGCCGTCATATTCGATGATCATCTTGTAGCGCGGCATCAGCCCACCCGCATGGGCGGCTTCAATGCGGTGCCGCGCAAAAACTCGTCGGGCTTCATGGCCTGCTTGCCGGCGCGCTGCAGTTCGAGGATGCGGATGGCGCCGTCGCCGCAGGCAATCGTCAGGCGATCATCGAGCGGATCGCCCGGCGCGCCCGATCCGTTCGCCAGTTCACAACGCAGCACCTTCACCCGCACCGCTTCGCCTTCGACATCCACCTCGAACCACGCACCGGGAAACGGCGACAAGCCGTGAATATGCCGCAACACCGCGCGCGCCGGCTTCGACCAGTCGATCTTTGCCTCGGCCTTGTCGATCTTCGCCGCATATTCGACGCCCTGCTCGCTCTGCTTGACCAACTGCAGCCCGCCGCGATCGAGCGCGCCCATGGCGCGCACCATCAGGTCGGCCCCGAGCGGCGCCAGCGCGTCATGCAGGTCCTGTCCGGTCATCGAATCCGTGATCGGCAGACGCTCGGCCATGGCGACATCGCCGGTGTCGAGGCCGACATCCATCTTCATCACCATCACGCCGCTCTCCGCATCGCCGGACATGATGGCGCGCTGGATGGGTGCTGCGCCGCGCCAGCGCGGCAGCAGCGAGCCATGCAGGTTGAAGCAGCCGAGCGGCACGGCATCGAGGATGTTCTGCGGCAGGATCATGCCATAGGCGACGACCACCGCTGCATCGGCATCGAAGGCGCGAAACTGCGTCTCCGCCTCTTCGGTACGCAGCGTCTTCGGCGTCAGCACGGGAATGCCCAGCCGCTCGGCCTCGCGGGCCACTGGCGTCGGCTGCAATTTCATGCCGCGCCCGGCGGGTTTTGCCTCGCGCGTATAGACGGCCACGATCTCATGGCCATGGGCCACGAGTTCGAGCAGCGTCGGGACGGCGAAATCCGGCGTGCCCATGAAGATCAGACGAAGCGACATGTGTGCGATCCGGTGTTGGCCTGTGTGCCGGACGCGCTGCAGCGTGAAACGCTGCTGCGCAGAGCCGGGACCGTAAAGGGCGACGGCGCTTGTGGCGGTCCCGGTTCTGCGCAGCAGCACTGCGTGCTGCGGCGCGCCCGGGACAAGAAAACGTCAGCCCACGCGCTTGGCGATCTTCGTGAACTTCTTCATCACGCGATCACGCTTGAGCTTGGAGAGATAATCGACGAACAGCACGCCGTTGAGATGGTCGATCTCGTGCTGGATGCAGGTGGCGAACAAGCCGCTCGCGTCCTCTTCCACCGTCTTGCCGTCGAGATCGAGATAGCGGATGCGCACCGTCGCCGGGCGTTCCACTTCCTCGTAATATTCCGGGATCGACAGGCAGCCTTCCTCGTAGACCGAGAGCTCTTCCGACGCCGAAATGATCTCCGGATTGATGAAGACGCGCGGCTGCTTGCCGCCTTCCTCGTCATCCTTCTTGGCGAGGTCCATGGTGATCAGGCGGAGCGGAACCGCGATCTGGATCGCCGCCAGCCCGATGCCGGGGGCGTCATACATGGTCTCGAACATGTCGTCGGCGAGCTTGCGCACCTCCGCGTTCACGGTCTCGACAGGTTTGGAGATCAGCCGCAACTGTTTGTCCGGCAGGATGATGATTTCACGAATGGCCATGGCGGGCGATTTAATCTGCGCGTGTTGCGCGGTCAATGCGGAGAACGGGCGTTAACGAAGCGGTAACCATATCGGTTAGGGATTGGTTAACCATGATGCTCAACCATTCGTTAACCGCAAATGTTTACTTTTTGTTCACGAGCGCTGGACTTTCCGCCGTCATTGCGAGGAGCGCAGCGACGAAGCAATCCAGGAAGCCGCGCGAAGGAAGTCTGGATTGCTTCGTCGCCTTCGGCGCCTCGCAATGACGACTTAAGACCCAGGATACGATGACCGCAGCTCCCGACTCGCCCACCCTGCAGCCCCGCGCCTCCTGGCGCGAGAGCCTCGCCGTCTATCTGCAGCCGCGCGTGCTGATCGTGCTGATGCTCGGCCTGTCCTCAGGCCTGCCGCTGGCGCTGTCGGGCTCCACGCTGCTGGTCTGGATGCGCGAAAGCGGCGTCGATCTCGGCACCATCGGCCTGTTTGCGCTGGTCGGCACGCCCTACACGCTGAAATTCCTCTGGGCGCCGCTGGTCGATGCGCTGCATGTGCCGTTCTTCACCCGCGCCTTCGGCCGCCGCCGCGGCTGGCTGGTGTTTTCACAACTGCTGCTGATCGCCGCCATCCTGCTGCTGGCACTCACCGATCCCGCGCGCTCGCCGCTGTTCGTCGCGCTCGGCGCACTGCTGGTCGCCGCGATGTCATCGACCCAGGACATCGTGGTCGATGCGTTTCGCGTCGAGAGCCTGCCGGAGAGCGAGCAGGCCGCGGGCATGGCGTCTTATGTCGCGGCCTATCGCATCGGCATGCTGATCTCCACCGCCGGCATCCTGTTTCTGGTCAGCGCGTTTGAGTCCACCGGCATCGCGCGGTCCTCCGCATGGATGTGGGGCTATGTGGCGATGGCCGCGATGGTGCTGATCGGCACGGTGACGGCGCTCCTTGCCACCGAGCCCGAGCAATCCGTGCAAGCCGAAGCCGCGACGGCCGGCGCCAGCGCCTTCCAGCGCGTGCTGCGCGCCGCGATCGGCGCCTTCTCGGAGTTTCTATCGCGAAAAGATGCCTGGGCGGCGCTGGCCTTCGTCGTGCTGTTCAAATTCACAGACGCCTTTTCCGGCACGATGACCGCGCCCTTCGTCATCGATCTCGGCTTCACGCGGAATGACTACGCAGCGATCGTGAAAGGCGTCGGCCTCGCCGCCACGCTGATCGGCGGCTTTGCCGGCGGCTTTGTCGCGCGACGTTATTCGCTGGCCGCGAGCCTGTGGATCGGCGCGGTGCTGCAGGCGGTGTCGAATCTCGCATTCGCATGGCTGGCACTGGTCGGCGTCAATCAATGGGCCTTGGCGCTGGCGATCTCGGTGGAGAATTTCACCGGCGCGATCGGCACGGTGATCTTCGTCGCCTATCTCTCCGCGCTCTGCAAGAACCCGCTGCACACCGCCACGCAATATGCACTGCTGACCGCGCTGGCGGCGGTCGGGCGGACATATCTCTCAGCGGGCGCGGGCTATGTGGCGCAGGCGACGGGATGGCCGATGTTTTTCGTGATCAGCGTGCTGGTCGCCGTGCCGAGCCTGGTGCTGCTACTGTGGCTGCAACGGCGAGGGCATTTTGCGGCACTGGGGCCGGTGAGGGTTTAGCTCACTTGTAATCACGCACCTGACGATCATGTCCCCTCTCCCGCTTGCGGGGGAGGGTCAGGGTGGGGGTGCCCCACGTGACGTCGGAGTATGGGGTTGCCCCCACCCCGGCCCTCCCCCGCAAGCGGGAGAGGGAGAAGAAGAAGAACCTCAATTCTTCCCCACGAGACTCCATTTCGTCACCAACGCTTCGCTCATCTGCCCGGCCTGCTCCGCACAGGCAACCGCACCGACCTTGAACGCGACGTCCTTGCCGACCAGCTTCTTCAACTGCGCCGCCTGCGCCTCGCCATCGACCACGATCTCGAACGTCTCCGGCCCGGTCTCGAGATTGCACAGCCCCGCCGGCGCCGGCAGGCGACGTGGTTCGGTCACCACCTGATACACATCCACCCGCTTGCCCTTGGCATCACGGCTGCGCATCGCATTGAGCTGGCCGGTGAGCACATCGCCAAGCTTCATATTCTTCGGTGCCACCGGCTTGGCCGGGGTTTCCGTCGCGTCGGGCGCCGCATGCGCGAGCGTCGTCATCGCAACGCTAAGTACAACAGCACAGCCAAACCTCGCCTTCCATCCAGATCTTGTCATCAAAATTAGTCCCGTCTCTAAAACAATGTCCGCTGTCGCATCGCCGCCGACAGCGTGCCTTCATCCAGATAATCCAACTCGCCGCCCACCGGCACGCCATGCGCCAGGCGGGTGACTTTCACATTGGCCTCCTGCAGAAGGTCGGTGATGTAATGTGCTGTCGTTTGTCCATCCACGGTCGCATTCAGCGCCAGGATGATTTCCGTCACTTCGGGCTCATGCGCCCGCGCCACCAGCGCATCGATGGTCAGGTCTCCCGGACCGACGCCATCGAGCGGCGACAACGTGCCGCCGAGAACGTGATATTTGCCCGGCGCCGCATTCGCGCGCTCCAGCGCCCAGAGATCGGCGACATCGGCGACCACCACGATGGTGGTCGGATCGCGCCTGACATCCGTACAGATCGTGCATGGCGATTGCGTGTCGATATTGCTGCACACCTTGCAGACCTGCACGCGATCGATCGCCAGCTGCAGCGCGCCGGCCAGCGGCGTCATCAACGCATCGCGCTTCTTGATCAGATGCAGCGCCGCCCGCCGCGCCGAGCGCGGGCCGAGGCCCGGCAGCCGCGCGAGCAACTGAATTAGACGCTCGATTTCAGGTCCGGCAACGGAGGCCATGTCAGTTCAATGCCATGTGAGTGTTGATGGGTCCCGGACGCGATGCGGCGCGACGTGCCGCTTCGCAGAGCCGGGACCGTAACGAACGCCGGTGCCTGATACGGTCCCGGCTCTGCGGAGCAGCGCAAGCGCGCTGCGCCGCGTCCGGGACAAGAAAGTTTAGCCCAGCCCCATCCCCGGCGGCAGGCCGAGGCCGCCGGTGAGCGACTGCATCTTCTCCTGCATGGCGGCTTCCGCCTTGCGGCGCGCATCGCCGAGCGCAGTGACCAGCAGGTCCTCGAGAATCTCGACGTCTTCTGGCTTCACCAGCGACGGATCGATCTTCACGGCCTTCACTTCGGTCTTCGCCGTCATGCGCACCGAGACGAGACCGCCGCCGGAAATGCCCTCGACCTCCACATGGTCGAGCTCCTCCTGCATCGCCTTCATCTTCGACTGCAGCTGCGCCGCCTGCTTCATCATGCCGAGAAAGTCAGCCATCACTCGTCCTTTGTTTTTGTTTGCGCATGATCTGATCCGAAAACCGGTATCCACTTTTCGGGATCATGCGCTTTAATCGTCGTCGCCGGCATCGGCGCCGTCATCTGAGATCAAAGCGTCGTCGTCGCCTTCCGGAATTTCCGGCGCGAGCACACGGACTTCCATCTTGGCGCCGGGGAATTTCGCAAACACCGCCTGCACACGCGGATCGGCCTCGGCCGCGCGCTGGCGTTCGTTCTTCTGCTCGATCTGCTGCTCGCGGATCGTCGCCTGGCCCTCGGCATTGGAGACGATCACGGCCCAGCGCCGGCCCGTCCACTGCTCGAGTTTGCGCGACAGATCGTTGATGAGCGTGCGCGCCGCCGTGCGCTCCATCGCAAGCTCAAGCCGGCCGTCCTCGATGCGGATCAGCCGCACATCGGATTCCAGCGCGCCGCGCACCATCAGGTCGCGCTTCTGCCCGGCCAATGCGATCAGTTCAGGAAAGGTCGAGATTTTCAGCACCTGCGCCGGCTGCGCTTCAGCCATGCCGACCTGCGGCCGCGGCATCGGCTCGGCATTGCCCCGCTGCATGGTCGGACCACGTGGCGCGCTCATGCTTGGCGCCGAAGGTGGCACGGCCGATGGCATGGATGCGGACGACTGCGCCGACGGCGCGTTCAGCATCGGCGCAGCACGGCCACCGCCGCCATTGCCGATCACAGGCGATGATCCACCACCCTGCTCGATCATGCGGATGGCTTCATCCGGCGTCGGCAGATCGGCGACATAAGCGATGCGCACCAGCACCATCTCGGCAGCGGCGGCGGGACGTGTCGCGCCCTGCACTTCGGTGATGCCCTTGAGCAGCATCTGCCACATCCGCGACAGCACGCGCATCGACAGTTTTGATGCAAAGTCGCGCGCACGCAGGCGCTCGGTCTCGCCGAACGCGACATTGTCGGCCGTGGCCGGCACGATTTTCACGCGGGTGACGAAGTTGACGAATTCGGCGAGATCGCTCAGCACCACGACGGGATCAGCGCCGACATCATATTGCTCGCGGAATTCCTTGAACGCCGCAGCGATATCGCCACGCGCGAGCGAATCAAAGAGGTCGATGACGCGGGTGCGATCGGCGAGGCCGAGCATCTGCCGCACGGCATCGGCCTTCACGAGCCCAGCAGCGTGCGCGATGGCCTGATCGAACAGCGACAACGAATCACGCACCGAGCCTTCGGCGGCGCGCGCGATAATGCCGAGCGCTTCGGATTCGACCTCGACGCCTTCCTTGCCCGCGATATTGGAGAGGTGCTGCATCAACACGTCGGCATCGACACGGCGCAGGTCAAAACGCTGACAGCGCGACAGCACCGTGATCGGCACCTTGCGAATCTCGGTCGTCGCGAACACGAATTTCGCGTGCTCCGGCGGCTCCTCCAGCGTTTTCAGAAACGCGTTGAAGGCCGCCGTCGACAGCATGTGGACTTCATCGATGATATAGACCTTGTACCGCGCCGATGTCGGCGCATAGCGCACGCTGTCATTGATGGCGCGGACATCGTCAACGCCGGTATGCGAGGCGGCGTCCATTTCCAGCACGTCGATGTGACGGCTTTCCATGATAGCTTTGCAATGCACCCCATGGGTCGGCATCTGGATGATCGGCCCCTTCACCGAGCCATCGGCCATCTCGTAATTGAGTGCGCGCGCGAGAATGCGGGCCGTCGTCGTTTTTCCCACTCCGCGAACGCCGGTGAGAATCCAGGCCTGCGGAATGCGGCCGGTCTCGAACGCATTCGAAACAGTGCGGACCAGGGCTTCCTGGCCGATCAGGTCGTCGAAATTTCCGGGGCGGTATTTTCGCGCAAGCACGCGGTAAGGCGTTGCTGCTGCGGGGGAATTCATTGCCAGGCCGGCCTGGGCGTCATCATCTGAAGGAGGCATGCCGGCATCGGTCATCGAGAAATCCGCAAAATGTTGTCTCAAAGGCCGGCTTGCGGACCATCGGGCATCTAGCGGGGCCACGGGAACCAGAAGTTCCGCCCACGGGCGCCAGACTTGCGCGATAGACAAGGTAGGAGACTGACGAGCGACCCGATCCGGATCTCGTTAGGGCTGCTACCTTCCGGTCCTGACCCGATTGGCGAGTGGCTCGTCCACCGCCAATCTCCCGGTGCCTATTTGGGGCCAAACCGGCCGGAAAGCAAGCGCAGCGCGTGCCGCAAGTTTGCCGCAGGATTTGCCTCCGTGTTGCCGCAAGAAATCGTGGCGGATGCGCGCAAAAGCATGCATCTCGGAGTTGTTTGCGGGGCCAGTTCCTGCGATTCTCAACGTCAAAATCGAGAGACCGAATGGCCACCAATCCTTCCTTCGAGCTGCACAAGCAGCTTCAGCAAGACACCATCGATATCGGCGACCTGCCCCTCAGCCGCGTGCTGGTGGTGAAGGATGCGCATTATCCCTGGCTGATGCTGGTGCCGCGCCGGGCCGACATCATCGACATCATCGATCTCGACGAGGTCGCCCAGGCGCAGCTCATGACCGAGATCAATCGCGTCGGCCGGGCGCTGAAGGAAGTCACGCGTTGCGACAAGCTCAATGTCGCAGCGCTCGGCAATGTCGTGCCGCAGCTGCATGTGCACATCATCGCGCGCCGCAAGACCGACGCGGCATGGCCGCGCCCGGTGTGGGGTGTGATGCCGCCGCTCGCGCATGATGCCGAAGAAGTGCAGCGTTTCATCTCTGAACTCCGTCGCAAGATCTGGCTCGGTTGAATCCCATGACGAGCAAGCTGTTTCCCCTCGGCCAGCCGGCCTTCATCACCAACACCCTCGATCGCGCCGCGCATCTGCGCTTCAGCGACGAGAAGCTGTTCGCGCTGGAAAAGAAGAGCGACAGCCGCGCTTACGTGATCTATCGCGACTCGCTGGTGATGAAGAAGGAGGGCGACAATGTTCGCGCTCTCCTCTCTATCGACGAAGCCATCAAATTCGGCGCCAATCCCGGCACCATTTTTCTCGGCCTGCGCGATGGCGCGGCGGTGTTCGGCATGGGCATTTCCGCGCCGGCTGCTGAAAAGCTCGTCGGTCGCGACGACGTGGCGGTGTCCGAACTGCGTGGCATGGCAATGCAGGGCGTCGTGCATCCGGACGAACTCTCCGCCGTCGCGCAAGCCAAATCCATGGTGTCCTGGCATCAGCGCCACGGCTTTTGCGCCAATTGCGGAGCGAAATCGTCGATGGCCGAAGGCGGCTGGAAGCGCGTCTGCCCGAGCTGCAAGACCGAACATTTTCCGCGCACCGATCCCGTCGTCATCATGCTGGTGGAGAAGGGCGACAAGTGCCTGCTCGGCCGCCAGAAGCAGTTCGCGCCGGGCATGTATTCGTGCCTTGCCGGCTTCGTGGAAGCCGCCGAGACCATCGAGGATGCCGTGAAGCGCGAGATCTTTGAGGAATCCGGCATCCGCTGCACGGACGTCACTTATTACATGACCCAGCCCTGGCCCTATCCGTCATCCCTCATGATCGGCTGCTCGGCCCGCGCGCTGAACGATGACATCGTCATCGACAAAATGGAGCTCGAGGACGCCCGCTGGTTTGACCGCGATGAAGCGATGCTGATGTGGAAGCGCGAGCACCCGGACGGGCTCGCGGGCCCGCACCCTTTCGCGATCGCGCATCATTTGCTTGGACGGTGGCTGCATCCCGACCAGGCTTGAGACCCGAGGGGACTTCATGACCGACCAGCCCAAGCGCGTCTTGTGCATCGGCTTGCCCGTCCGCGACCTGACGTTTGCCGTGGAATCCGTGCCGGGGCGCGGCCAGAAATTTCCCGCGCAACGCTTCGCGCAAATCATCGGCGGCAACGCGTTGAACGCCGCCATCGGCGTCAGCCGTCTGGGCGGCAAGGCCATCATGACCGGCCCGATGGGCGACAAGAGCGAGAGCTCGGATCAATTCCTGCTCGACGACCTCACCAAGGAAGACATCGACGCGTCGCATCTCGTGCATATGCCGGGGTTGGTGACCCCGATCTCGGCGGTCATGATCGACCCGACCGGCGAGCGCACCATCGTCACCTTCCGCGATCCCGAATTATGGAAGGTGAAGCTGCCGGCGCATGACGTGCTGCTCAAGGACTGCGACGCTATTCTTGTCGAAAGCCGCTGCGCCGGTTTCGCCACCGATCTCTGCATCGAGGCGCGTCATCGCGATATCCCCGTCGTCGTCGATATCGACAGCACGATCTCACAACATGAAGGCCTGCTGACCGCATCGTCACATCTGATTTTCTCCGACGACGCCCTGCAATCCACCGCTGGCATTTCCGACAATCTGAAAGCCCTGCAGAAGCTCGCGACGCTGACACCGTCCTTCCTCGCGGTGACGCGCGGTCCGCGCGGCGCGCTGTGGCTCGACGAGCATGGCCAGCCGAAGGAGACACCCGCCTTCCCCGTCCATGTGGTCGATACGCTCGGCGCAGGTGATATTTTCCACGGCGCCTTCGCGCTGGAATTTGCGAGCGGAAAATCGGTGCCGGAGGCGCTCCGATTTGCTTCGGCGGCGGCGGCATTGAAATGCACACGCCATGGCGGCGCCTTCGCTTGCCCGCAACGTGCTGAAGTTGAACAGCTTTTACGGGATTCGAAGGTGGGGCTCTTGTAGGACGGGTGAACGGAGGCGCGAAGCGCCGGAGTGAAAATCCGTCGCCTTGGCACGTAAAGTGATGGGTTTTCGCTGCGCTCAACCCATCCTACGACACAAACGTCCTCACCTTGATTTAGAAGATTGTTCCATATATGAGGTTATTCAACCGTATATATAGAACAAAGTTCTTCTCATGACCGATGTCGCTGACACCACCTCTGAATCCACGCGTCGCCTCGATGCGATCGACCGCAAGATCCTCACGGTTCTGCAAGAAGACGCCTCGCTCTCCGTCGCCGAAATCGGCGATCGCGTCGGCCTGTCCTCGACGCCGTGCTGGAAGCGCATCCAGCGCCTCGAAGCTGACGGCGTGATCCTGCGCCGGGTGGCGCTGGTCGATCAGAACAAGATCGGCCTGGGCATCTCGGTGTTCGTCTCGGTGGAGAGCAGCGATCACTCCGACGCCTGGCTGAAGAAATTCGCCGATGCCGTCAGCGCCATGCCGGAAGTGATGGAATTCTACCGGATGGCCGGTGACGTCGATTACATGCTCCGCGTCGTGGTGGCGGACATGCAGAGCTATGACGTGTTTTACAAGAAGCTGATCAGCGCCGTGGCGCTGAAGAATGTGACGTCGCGCTTTGCGATGGAGAAGATCAAGTCGGTGACGGCATTGCCGGTGCCGCCGATGCCGGCGGGTTGATGATCCTGTCGTCCCGGCGAACGCCGGGACCCATAACCTCCGATGTCATGATAAGTCATGACATTAGCAGCACTGCGCCATCGCACCCCCGCCGTGTATGGGTCCCGGCGTTCGCCGGGACGACAGGGCAACTAAATCGTCTGGTTATACGCACCGACTTCCGGATGCGTTTTCAGTACGAGATTGATGGCATCGAACATGTCGTGCATGCGCTGCTTCGACACCGGGCTCTCGACCACGACGACAAGCTCCGGCTTGTTTGACGAGGCGCGCACCAGGCCCCAGCTGCCGTCCTCGCAGGTGACGCGCACGCCATTCACCGTGACGAGATCGCGGATCGACTGACCGGCGACATTGTCACCCTTCTTCTGCGCCGCCTCAAAGTGCTTCACGACGGCATCGACGACGCCATACTTCTTCTCGTCGTCGCAATGCGGCGACATGGTCGGCGATGACCAGGTTTTTGGCAGCGCTTCCTTCAGGTCTGCCATCGATTTGTCCGGCGCACGATCCAGCATTTCGCAGATGGCAATCGCCGACACGAGGCCGTCGTCATAACCGCGGCCAACCGGTGCATTGAAGAAGAAGTGGCCCGACTTCTCGAAGCCGGCGAGCGCCTTCAGCTCATGGGTGCGGCGCTTCATGTAGGAATGGCCGGTCTTCCAATAGGTCGTCTTGGCATTCTGCTGCTGCAGTACAGGATCAGTGATGAACAGCCCCGTCGATTTCACGTCGACGACGAATTCCGCATTCTTGTGAACTGCCGACATATCGCGTGCGAGCATCACGCCGACCTTGTCCGCAAAAATTTCCTCGCCGGTGTTATCAACGACGCCGCAGCGATCGCCGTCGCCATCGAAACCGAGGCCGACATCGGCCTTGTGCTCGAGAACCGCATCGCGGATCGCGTGCAGCATCTCCATGTCTTCCGGGTTCGGATTGTACTTCGGAAAGGTGTGATCGAGCTCGACATCGAGCGGGATCACCTCGCAACCGATCGCTTCCATCACCTGCGGCGCGAAGGCGCCGGCGGTGCCGTTGCCACAGGCGACGACGACCTTCAGCTTGCGCTTCAGCTTCGGGCGATTGGTGAGATCGGCGATGTAGCGCGCCGGATAGTTTTCGTGGAAGTGATAGGAGCCGCCGGCCTTGTTCTTGAACTCGGCATTGAGCACGATCTCTTTCAATCGCGTCATTTCATCGGGGCCGAAAGTGAGCGGCTTGTTGGCGCCCATCTTCACGCCGGTCCAGCCATTGTCATTATGCGAAGCGGTGACCATGGCGACGCAGGGCACGTCGAGATCGAATTGCGCGAAATACGCCATCGGCGTGACCGCAAGGCCGATGTCATGAACCTTACATCCGGCTGCCATGAGGCCGGTCATCAGCGCGTATTTGATCGAGGCGGAATAGCCGCGGAAATCGTGACCGGTGACGATTTCCTGTTTCTGGCCGAGTTCTCCGATCAGCACGCCGAGCCCCATGCCCAGCGCCTGCACGCCCATCAGATTGATTTCCTTGCCGAACAACCAGCGCGCATCATATTCGCGAAAACCCGTGGCTTTCACCATCGGCTCTGATTCGTAAGCGTAGGTATTGGGCACGAGCAAGGGTTTGGGCTTCGGAAACATCGACGACCTCTCGCGAATGATGATGTTTTTATTTGAATAGCACAGCCTTAGCTGCCCCGCGCGCCATTGGGAAGGCGCGGCGGTATTCAAGTGGCCGAAGGTGTTTGAAATGGGGCCGCAGCGTTAAGCGGAAAGGTTACTACTGCTCGAGAATCATCTGCCCGTTGGAATATTCGAATCGCTTCAGCTTGGAGAGAAACGACAGTCCCAACAAATTCTCCGATAGCGCCTCATCGGGCAGCACCATCGCATCCACATCACGCACGGTAATCTCGCCAACCTGCACCATCGGCAGTTTTGCGCGCGCGGCTTTCAGCTTGCCATTCGCCGTTGTCACCGTGGCGTTATATTCGGCGCGCGACGGACGCAGGCCGAACCGGGCCGCAGATGTCTCGTTGAGGGCGATCACCGATGCACCGGTATCGACCATGAAGCCGATACGCTGACCGTCGATGCGCCCTTCGGTCTGGAAGTGGCCACGGGCATCGCGGGGAATGGACAGGCTGCGAATACCGGCTTGCGGCGAACTGAGGGACGCGAGACGTGTGGGCGCGGCTTCGGTCCGTGCCATTGCCGGTGTCGAGGTCATCTTGTCGGCGACCTGCGCCATCACGGTGCCGAGACCGACCAGCACTGCCGCGAGAAACATGATGCTACGCATACGCAACCCTCTACCCAACGCAAACAGGCGGAACCGCAATCGACCACGGATCGCCGCCACCGTCCGTACGGGACGATGGACCAGAGTGCTATTTTCGCGAAAAGGATGAGCGAAGGGTTAAAGCGGGCTTATGTCCCGCGCGGCTTGGCCCGGCGTGTCGGCATGGCCGAGGCCGGATCGTCGGGCCAGGGATGGCGCGGATAGCGGCCGCGCAGGTCGGAGCGGACATCCTGATAGCTGCCGCGCCAGAAACCCGGCAGATCGCGGGTCACCTGGACCGGCCGCTGCGCGGGAGACAACAACTCCAGCACCAGAGGCACCTTGCCCCTGGCAACGGACGGATGCGTGCCGAGGCCGAACAACTCCTGCAAACGCACGGCGATGGTCGGCCCCTGCTCGGCTTCATAGTCGATCGCCAGCATGCTGCCGGTGGGCGCTTCGAAATGGGTCGGCGCTTCCTTGTCGAGGCGGGCGCGCAGATCCCATGACAGCAGGTTCATGATGGCATCGGACAAGTCGCCAGCGGAGAAATCCCGCAGCGAGGTTTTGCCGAACAGCGCCGGTACCAGCCAGGCCTCGCGCGTATCGACCAGCGCCTGATCGGACAAATCGGGCCATACGTCGCCCTCGGAAGCCCGCAAGAACATCACGCGCCCGCGCCACTGCTGCAGCGCCTTCGACCATGGCAGGCGATCCAGGCCGAGTGAGGCGAGGCCATCGGCGAAAACGCGCGCGGCGGCCTCCGAAGCCGTCACCGTCAGCGGTGCTTCGGAGAAGGTGATGGCATGCAGGCTGCGCCTGCGGCGACCGCGCAAAGATGTGGAGGCGCGGTCGAAACTGATCTCGTCGGCATCGGTGATCTGATCGGCGAAGCGGGTTTCGATCTCGGCCTGGGAGATCGGCGCCGCCAGCAGGATACGGCCATTGGCGGCGGTGCCGGTGAGTTCGCCGACGGCGATATAGGGCGCTTTGGCCAGCGCAGCGCTTTGCTCGATCGAGGCGCCGCGACCATTGGCGAGCACGAAGCTGCCATTGCCGCGATTCTTGGCGACACGATCCGGAAAGGCGAAGGCGAGCATGGTGCCAGTGGAAAGCGCCGAAGAACCCCTCTCCCGCTCTTGCGGGGGAGGGGCAGGGGTGGGGGTGCCC
>JAEXYA010000069.1 GCA_023451825.1 Pseudomonadota bacterium | reverse complement strand
CCCGGGGGGATAGACCCCACCCGGCCTTCGCTGCGCTCAGGCCACCCGCCCCCCGGCGGGGCTGCGCCGCTTGGGGAGGAAAGATCAGGCCGCCACCACTTCCCTCGGCTGATAGATCGCCACATGCTGGCAGTGCGCCACCGGGGTGACGCCATTGGCCACGATCAGCGCATCCAGCTCGACGAAACGGTGGCCCTTCTTCTCGTAATTACCGGTGACCTTCGCCCGGGCCACCAGCTCGTCATCGACGCTCGCGGCCGCCAGCAATTGCATCCGGCTGCCGACGTGAATCCACGGGCCGAGCACCGCATTGTCCACCAGCACCTTGTTCATGATCCGCTGCAGCACGCCGGGATGAACCAGGCCTTCGCGCAGATACATCTCCTCGGTCTCGCGGACTTCATCGAGATATTCGGCCAACCCGTCTTCAGGCCACACCCGAGGCGCCGTGCCTAACCATTTGTCCTGTTGATAGGAATTGGCATCCACCGGCAGCCGCTTCGCCACCGCCGGGGTATCCGGGAAATCATCCAGCGATGGCACCACCGGGAATGCGGCCAGCGAGGCCGAGCCGGTGGCACGGACGTCGCCCTTGCCCTCGACGGCCAGTTTCAACCCGTCACCGGCCTCTTCCGCCGTGACATCGACGGTTTCGCCGTCATAGACCGGCTTGATGAAGCGCGCCTCGATCAGCCCGCGCTCCAGAAAGGCGCTGCCCCAATGCGCAACCGCCGGATGCACCATATAGGCGAGCACATCCACCCCCGGCACCAGCCCGCCGGTAAAGCCGAATTTCTTCGCCACGGTGTCGTCATGCATCTTGTTTTCGGACACCTTGGCCGTGTTGAAGGCCTCCACCCGATAGGGTGCGATCCGCTGTGTCATGTTCCCTCCGAACGCTCGCGAAGATTGGTATTCGCTTTCCAGAGATGATACCCCTCACCCCGCATGAGGCAAGGCGAGGCAGCCGGAACCGCCGCGTTGTGACATCCGGAGCACAGGCACCACTTGACCACCCGAATCTATATCGATGCCGATGCCTGCCCGGTGAAAGACGAGATCTATCGCGTCGCCGCGCGCTTCAATCTGCCGGTCAGCGTGGTGGCGGGAACCTGGCTGCGCGTGCCACAGGATCCGATGATCGAATGCATCGCCGCCGGCTCCGGCATGGACGCCGCCGATGACTGGATCGCCGAGCGCGCCACCAAGGGCGATGTGGTGATCACCGCGGACATCCCGCTGGCCAGCCGCTGCGTCAAGGCAGGCGCCGCCGTGATCGCACCGAACGGCAAACCGTTCACCGAAGATTCCATCGGCATGACGTTGGCCGTGCGCAACCTGATGACCGACCTGCGCTCGTCCGGCGAAGTCACCGGCGGCCCGAAATCCTACTCGCCGCGCGATCGCTCGGCATTCCTGTCGGCCTTGGATCAAACCATCCGCCGCATCCAGCGCGACCAGGCCACCGCAATCGCGCCGAAACAAAGTTGAACTGATCTTATGGCTCCTCCGCTCATCCAGCTCAAAGACATCACGCTGACCTTCGGCGGCACGCCGCTGCTCAATGGCGTCGAACTCTCGGTGTCGCAAGGCGAACGCGTCTGTCTCATTGGCCGCAACGGCTCCGGCAAATCGACCCTGCTGAAGATCGTCGCCGGCCTCGTCGACAATGACAAAGGCAGCCGCTTCGTGCAGCCCGGCGCCACCGTGCAATATCTGCCGCAGGAGCCGGACTTTTCCGGCTTCGCCACCACGCTCGCTTATGTGGAAGCCGGCATGGGCGACGGCCACAACATCTACCAGGCGCAATATCTGCTGGAGCAGCTTGGCCTCACCGGCCAGGAGAATCCGGAAAACCTCTCCGGCGGTGAAGCGCGCCGCACGGCGCTGGCCCGCGTGCTGGCGCCGGAGCCCGACATTCTGCTGCTGGACGAGCCGACCAACCATCTCGATCTCACCACCATCGAATGGCTGGAAGGCGAACTCGCCTCGCGGCGCTGCGCGCTGGTGCTGATCAGCCATGACCGTCGCTTCCTCTCCAACCTCTCCCGCTCCACCGCGTGGCTCGACCGCGGCCAGATCCGCCAGATCGACCGCGGCTTCTCGGCCTTCGAGGAATGGCGCGACGAGGTGCTGGCGGAAGAAGAACGCGACCAGCACAAGCTGGACCGCAAGATCGTCAATGAAGAACACTGGCTGCGCCACGGCGTCTCCGGCCGCCGCAAGCGCAACGTCAAGCGTCTCGCCGGCCTGCATGAACTGCGCGCGCAGCGGCGTGACTATCGCGGCGCGCAGGGCAATGCGACGCTGGCGGCTGCCGAGGCGGAAAAGTCCGGCAAGCTGATCTTTGAAGCGAAGAACATCTCGCGCACCTATGGGGATCGCAAGATCGTCGACGACTTCTCGATCCGCGTGCAGCGTGGCGACCGCATCGGCGTGGTCGGCCCCAATGGCGCCGGCAAGACCACGATGATCAACATGCTGACCGGGACGGAGCCACCGGATTCCGGCACCGTGCGCTTCGGCGCCAATATCGAGATGGCGACGCTGGACCAGCATCGCGAAAGCCTCAATCCGAAGACCACGCTGGCGGAAGCGCTGACCGGCGGCCGCGGCGACCATGTGATGGTCAACGGCACGCCGAAACATGTGGTCGGCTACATGAAGGACTTTCTGTTCTCGCAGGAGCAGATCCGCACGCCGCTGGAAGTGCTGTCCGGCGGCGAACGCGGCCGCCTGATGCTGGCGCGCGCGCTGGCGAAGCCATCGAACGTGCTGGTGCTGGACGAACCGACCAACGACCTCGATCTCGAAACCCTCGACGTGCTCGAGGAAATGCTCAGCGACTATCCGGGCACGGTGATCCTGATCAGCCATGACCGCGATTTCCTCGATCGCGTGGTGACCTCGGTGATCGTGCCGGAAGGCAATGGCAAATGGCAGGAATATGCCGGCGGCTATACCGACATGCTGGCGCAGCGCGGCGCGGACCTGAAGCGCGAGGCGAAGGCGGCGGTTGCTGAAGCGAAGAGCAGCGGCGGCAATGCCGGCGCGCCGAAGACGGCGTCCAAGCGCAAGATGAATTTCAAGGAAAAGCACGCGCTGGAAACGCTGCCGAAGACGATGGCCAATCTGCAATCCGAAATCGCCAAGCAGCAGCGCCATCTCGACGATCCCAATCTCTATGCCAAGGATCGCAAGAAGTTCGACACGGCCAGCGCTGCGCTCTCAAAGGCGCAGAAGGAACTGGCGGATGCCGAAGAGCAATGGCTGGAGCTGGAAATGCTCCGCGAAGAGATCGAGAACGCGTAACTTCGTCATTGCGAGCGAAGCGAAGCAATCCAGAAAGCCAAGAACTGGATTGCTTCGTCGCTTCGCTCCTCGCAATGACGCCTGAGAGGACGGAGAACCGATGACCACATCCCTCGCCGCAAAAATCGCCCGCGACTACGGCACGCCTGCCCTTGTCATCGATATGGACCGTGTCGAGCGCAACATCGCGCGCATCCAGAAAGTCTGCGACGACGCCGGTGTCGCCAATCGCCCGCATATCAAGACGCATAAGAGCCCGGTGCTCGCCAAACTGCAGATCGAGGCCGGCGCGAGGGGCATCACCTGCCAGAAGCTCGGCGAGGCCGAGATCATTGCGGATGCCGGGATCGACGACATCCTGATCAGCTACAACCTGCTCGGCGACGAGAAGATGGCCCGCCTCGGCGCGCTGCAAGCGAAGGCGACGATTACCGTCGCCGCCGACAATTCCGTCGTCATCGCCGATCTGCCGAAGGCGGCTGCGATTTCCGGCCGCGATGTGAACGTCGTGATCGAATGCGACACCGGCCGCAAGCGCGCCGGCGTGGAAACGCCTGCGGAAGCGATTGCGCTGGCGCGCGAGATCAAGGCGGCGAAAGGACTGAGTTTCGCGGGCTTCATGCTCTATCCGACCGAAGACGGCTGGGCGGACGCGCAGCGTTTCTTCGACGAGGCGCTGGCCGGCGTGCGCGCCGAGGGGCTGGAGCCCACCATCGTCTCCACCGGCGGCACGCCGAACCTGAAAAATGTCGGCTCGCTCAAGGGTGCCACCGAGCATCGCTTCGGCACCTATATCTATAACGACCGCATGCAGGTCGCCGCAGGCTCGGCGACCTGGGACGACTGCGCGCTCAATGTCTATTCCACCGTGGTCAGCCGCGCCGGCCCGGAGCGCGGCATTCTCGATGCCGGATCAAAAACGCTGACGCCCGACACCGGCGGGCTCGATGGCTACGGCCTGATCCTCGAACATCCCGAAGCGAAGATCGCAAAATTCGCCGAGGAGCACGGCTTCCTCGATCTCGCCCGCAGCAATACGCGGCCGAATGTCGGCGACGTCGTGCGCATCGTGCCGAACCATGTCTGCGTGGTGGTGAACATGTTCGACGAAGTGGTGATGGTGCGCGGGGATGAGATCCTCGGCACGCTGCCGATCGCGGCAAGAGGGAAGCTGCGCTAAAGCTCAGTCCCTCATCCTGAGGAGCCCGCTCTTGCGGGCGTCTCGAAGGATGGCGGCAAGCGCCGGCGCCTGGCGATCTCATGGTTCGAGACGCGGGCAAGGGCGCGCTCCTCACCATGAGGGTCAGAGATTGATCCAGCGCAACGCGCCCTTCCCCGCCGCAACGCCCGTGGCGAACGACGCCTGCAACAGATAGCCACCGGTCGGCGCTTCCCAGTCCAGCATCTCGCCGGCCACGAACACGCCCGGCAGGCGCTTCAGCATGAAGGCATCGTCGATCTCGTCGAAGGCGATGCCGCCGGCCGTGGAGATGGCGCGCGCGATCGGCGCAACGCCGGTGAGCGCAACCGGAACGGCGTTGATCAGTGCGGCCAGTTTCTCGGGCGGCAATGACGCAAGCGAGATCCCCTCCGTCACGGTGACCTCCTGCAACAGCCCGATCGCCACCGGCGACAGATGAACGGCCTTGCGAAGGAAGTTGGAGAACGACTGCTTGCCGCGTGAGACCGCAAGCTTGCCTGCCAATGCCGCGACATCGAGATCGGGCCGCAATGCGACATGCAGCACCGCTTTGCCATTCGCCATCACAGCCTCGCGCAACGCCGATGACAGCGCATAGATCCCGCCGCCTTCGATGCCGGAGCGCGTGACCATCGCCTCGCCGCGCACCGTGTGCGCGCCGAAGGACAGCGCGACGCTCTTGAGCGGGTGACCTTCGAACTTGTCCTTGAACACGTCCGACCATGCGACATCGAAGCCGGCATTGGCCGGCCGCAACGGCGCGATGGCAACGCCCTTCGCGGCGAGCCAATTGACCCAGGCGCCATCCGAGCCGAGCTTGGCCCAGCTTGCACCACCGAGCGCGAGCACCGTTGCTTTCGCGGAGACGAGCCGTTCGCCGTCCGGCGTCTCGAATCTCAGCGCATCGTCGGCAGTCCAGCCGATCCAGCGATGGCGGAAGGCGAAACTCACGCCGCTCTCGTCGAGCCGCCGGAGCCATGCACGCAGCAGTGGTGATGCCTTGAACGCCTCGGGAAACACGCGGCCGCTGGAGCCGGTGAATGTGGGTTGCCCGAGCGCATCGCTCCATGCGCGCAGATCGGTCGGCGTGAAGCCGTTGATGACCGGCGCGAGCCGTGCCTCGGCCGCGCCGTAGCGCTTGATGAAATCCGGCAGCGGTTCGCTATGGGTGAGATTGAGGCCGCCGCGCCCGGCCATCAGGAATTTTCGCGCCGCCGATGGCATGGCGTCGAAGACGGTGACTTTGGCACCACCAGCGGCCAGCACCTCAGCCGCCATCAGGCCGGCAGGGCCGGCGCCGATGACGGCGATTGTCGGAAGGTCGATCATGGAAGCGGCGTAGCATGTAGGGTGGGCAAAGCGAAGCGTGCCCACCAACACCCGCTCGGCACTTGATGGTGGGCACGCTGCGCTTTGCCCACCCTACAGACCAGGCGTCACATCTTGACGCCGAGCCGCTTCGCGGCCTGCTCGACATATTTCTGCGTCTGATGGAAGGCGCCATCGAGCACGCGGGCATTGGACATGTCGCTGATAGCGGCGAAATTCGCGGCGACCGTATCCACATTCCACTGGTCTTCGGGGAAATTGACGCCCTCGCTTTCGAGGATGCGGATCACGGCAAACGAACCAGCTCCGGCGCCCATGATGGTCTTGGTCGGCGCGCTCTCGCTCAGCATGTATTCCACTGCCGGCGTGATCGCTTCGGGCTTCATCAGCTTCAGCGCCTCGGGCGGCAGCAGTTCTTCCGTCATGCGCGTGGCCGCGGTGGGCGAGACGATGTTGACGCGGATGTCGGTCTTGCGGCCCTCTTCCGCCAGCACATTCATCAGGCCGACCATGCCGGTCTTGGCGGCGCCGTAATTGGCCTGGCCGAAATTGCCATAGAGGCCGGAGGACGAGGTGGTGAGCACGATGCGCCCGTAATTGCGCGCGCGCATGCCGTCCCACACGGCCTTGCAGCAATAGAAGGTGCCGACCAGATGCACGTCCAGCACCTTCTGGAAATCGGCGACTTCCATCTTGCCGAAGGATTTGTCGCGCAAAATGCCGGCATTGGCGCACAGCACGTCGACGCTGCCCCAGTCCTTGGTGGCCTTCTCCACCATCGCGGTGACCTGCTCGAAATTCGAGACGTCGGCGCCATCGGCCATGGCCGTGCCGCCCAGGCTACGGATTTCCTCGACCACGGTGTCCGCAGCCGTCAACGAGCCGCCGGTGCCGTCGCGCGCGCCGCCAAAATCATTGACGACGACTTTTGCGCCGAGTTTTGCGAGGCCCAGCGCATGGGCGCGGCCGAGGCCATTGCCGGCGCCGGTGACGATGGCCACGCGGCCGTCAAAGCGAATGGTCATGAGAGGCTCCTTATTTGAAATAGACGAGGCCGAGCCAATCGGCGACCAGCGCCGGCTTGTCCTCGCCGTCGATCTCGACGGTGGCCGATGTGCGGGTGAAAAGTTCATTCGGCTTGCGCAGCGTCGCCTCGGTGAGGACGAAACGGCCGCGCAGGCGCGAGCCGGCCTTCACCGGCGAGATGAAGCGGATCTTGTCAGTGCCGTAATTGACGCCCATGGCGACATCGGCCAGCTTCGGCAGCGCCTCATAGGAGAACACCGACAGCAGCGACATGGTGAGGAAACCATGCGCAATGGTGGTGCCGAACGGCGTCTCGCGCGCACGGGCGAGATCGACATGGATGAATTGGTGATCCTCGGTGGCGGCGGCAAAGGCATCGATGCGGGCCTGATCGACCAGGTGCCATTCGGAGACGCCGACTTCCTTGCCGACCATGGCCATATAGGCTTCACGCGAGATCATCGTTTACGGTATTCCCTTATTGTTTGCGCGCGCAGAATTCACCAAGCGGGCGGCGATGCCAAGCCCCTCGCCGTGCGCCTTTTGGCCTAGCCACCGCGCAATTGCGGGAAATCCTCTTCCTTGAATTCGATGCCGCGGAGGGAATCGCTGCGGTCGTTCTCGTGTTCGAGACGGCGCAGATGGACGCGGCGAATCTTGCCGGAAATCGTCTTCGGCAGTTCGGTGACGAACTCGATACGGCGGATGCGCTTGAACGGCGCGAGCCGCTCCTGCAGATGCGTATAGATCGACAGCGCCGTCTCGGCATCGGGCTTGGCGCTGCCGACCAGCAGCACATAGGCTTTAGGGATCGCGAGACGGATTGGATCCGGGCTCGGCACAATGGCGGCTTCGGCCACGGCGTCGTGCTCAATCAGGATGCTCTCCAGTTCGAACGGCGAGATGCGATAATCCGAGGACTTGAACACGTCATCGGCGCGGCCGACGAAAGTGAGATAGCCGTCGTCATCGACGAAGACGACATCGCCGCTGCGATAGATGTCGCCGCTGGCACCGGTGACGCTGCCGTCATCGGCCTGGTAGCCCTGCATCAGGCCGGCGGGGCGATCGGCGCCGAGCACGAGGCCCACCTCGCCCTCCTTCGCGGGCTGGCCGTCGGCATCGATCACGCGAACGGTGTAGCCGGGCAGCGGACGGCCCATGGAGCCGACCTTCACCTTTTGCCCCGGCGAATTGCCGGCGAGTGCCGTGGTTTCGGTCTGGCCGTAGCCATCGCGGATGGTGAGGCCCCAGGCGGACTGCACCTGCTCGATCACTTCGGGATTCAGCGGTTCGCCGGCGCCGCAGACCTCGCGCAGCGACACTTTTGTGTCCGCGAGCTTCTCCTGGATGAACAGCCGCCACACCGTCGGCGGCGCGCACAGCGTGGTGACGCCGCAGCGGGCGATGGTGGCGAGCAGGCTCTTGGCATCGAAGCGCGGCTGGTTGACCACGAACACGGTGGCGCCGGCATTCCACGGCGCAAAGAAGCACGACCACGCATGCTTGGCCCAGCCGGGCGAGGAAATGTTGAGATGGATGTCGCCGGGCTGCAGGCCGATCCAGTACATGGTGGAGAGCCCGCCGACGGGATAGCTGCGCTGGCTGTGCCGCACGAGTTTTGGTTTTGCTGTGGTGCCCGAGGTGAAATAGAGCAGCATCGGGTCTTCGGCTTTGGTCGGGCCATCCGGCGTGAAGGTGTCGGGCGACTCTGCCGATGTCTCGAAGGCGAGCCAGCCGTCATGCGGCTTGGTGGCGCTGACCACAATCTGCCCGACGCCGGCAGTCTTCAGGCTGCTGAATTTCGCCACCTGATCCTCGGCCGCGATCACAAGTTTCGCCTTGCCGCGATCGAGGCGGTCCTGCAATTCGTCCGGCGTGAGAAGCGTTGTTGCGGGGATGATCACGACGCCGAGCTTGATCGCCGCCAGCATGGTTTCCCATAGCGGCACGACATTGCCGAGCAGCAGGAGCAGATGATCGCCGCGCTTCAGCCCCTGTGCGCGCAGGAAGTTGGCCACCTGGTCGGAGCGGCGCGACAGATCGGCGAAGGTGAGCTTTGTTTCATTGCCGGTGGCGGCATCGACGATCCAGAGTGCCGTGTGATCCCGGCTGACGGGATCGCTTGCGAGTTCGGTATCGAACCAGTCGATGGCCCAGTTGAAGTCGATGGGATCAGGCCATTGGAAGCCGACGACCGCTTTGTCGTAGTCGGTCCGGTGTTCGAGGAGAAAGGCGCGGGCCTGCTTGAACGTGGTCATGCTTCCTCACCTTGTTTTGTTTTTTGTCGCTCTACACTCCGCCCTCATCCTGAGGAGCCGCGCAAAGCGCGGCGTCTCGAAGGATGGCGAGGAGCTCCGCACATCATGGTTCGATACGCGCGCAAGCGCACTCCTCACCATGAGGATCGAGTGTTACTTCGCCAGCTTTCGCAGGTGATTCACGATCCCCGAGAAATCGACACCGCCCTGCCCGTCCTTGTCAAACGTCTCGTAGATGCTCTCGGCATGCGCCCCAAGCGGCGTCTGCGCGCCGGCGGCCTTGGCGGCTTCCTGCGAGAGCTTCAGATCCTTCAGCATCAGCGCAGCGGCGAAGCCGGGCTTGTAGTCGTTGTTCGACGGTGACGTCGGCACCGGGCCCGGCACCGGACAATAAGTGGTCAGCGACCAGCACTGGCCCGACGAGGTGGATGCCACATCGAACAGCGCCTGATGCGACAAGCCCAGCTTTTCGGCGAGCACAAAAGCTTCGCTGACGCCGATCATCGAAATGCCGAGGATCATGTTGTTGCAGATCTTGGCCGCCTGCCCCGCACCGGCATCGCCGCAATGGACGATCTTCTTGCCCATGGCTTCGAGGATCGGTTTTGCCGCAGTAAAGGCTGGCTCAGCGCCGCCCGCCATGAAGGTCAGCGTCGCGCCCTTGGCGCCGCCGGTGCCGCCGGAGACGGGTGCATCGACGGAGGGAAGCTGCTGCGCGGCTGCGAGCCCATGGGCCTTGCGGGCGCTTTCCACATCGATGGTCGAGCAGTCGATCATCAGCGCTCCCTTGGCGGCGGCGGGGATCACCTCGCCCCAGACCGACACCACATGCTTGCCGGCGGGCAGCATGGTGATGATGACTTCCGCACCTTTCACGGCATCGACAGCAGTGGCGGCGATGGTCACGCCATCGGCCTTGGCCTGCGCGCGGGAGGCTTCGACGAGATCGAAGCCCGTCACCTTGTGGCCGGCCTTGACCAGGTTGGCCGCCATCGGGCCACCCATATTGCCGAGACCGATAAATGCAATGCTGGTCATATCCTGCCCTCGTCTGTTTTGTTTGTTATCGAATGCCGGCCCCGTCAGGGGAATCCGACTTTCGTTCAGAAAGTGAGCGCGACGTCGCGCGGCGCCAGATAGCGCGCCACGATTTCCGGCGTGACGCCCGCAAGATCGGGCGGCTGCCATTTTGGATTGCGATCCTTGTCGATGATCGCGGCCCGCACGCCCTCGACGAAATCGGCGCTGTCAAACACTTCCAGCGCCGCGAGATATTCGCGCGACAGGCATTCTTCGAGCGAACACGATGCGCGCGCCAGACGCAGCAGTTTCAGCGTCACCTTCAAGCCGCGCGGCGACTTGTCGGCGATGGCCTTCAGCGTCGCTTGCGCGAAATCCGAACCATCCTGCTCCAGCGCCGCGACGATCTCCTCGACGCTGTCGTGGGCAAAAGCGCGATCGATCAGCGCGCGTTGTGCGGTGACGGGGCCGGTCTGGTCGGGCGCGGAAAAGCTCTTGAGCTTGGCCATGACTGCGGCTGCATCAGCGCCCGGCGCGAGCTTGGTCAGCACCTCGCGCAGCGCAGGCCAGTTGGCGGTGTCGATCAGCACGTCGGCCATGCGGGCGGCCAGCGCATCGGCGCCATTGGCATTCTGGCCGGTGAGACCGAAATAGGTGCCGAGTTCGCCGGGCGCGCGGGACAACAGCCAGGTGCCGCCGACATCGGGGAAGAAGCCGAGGCTCACTTCCGGCATCGCCATTTTCGTTTTCTCGGTGACGATGCGATGGCTGGCATGGCCGGCGAGACCAACGCCGCCGCCCATCACGAAGCCGTCCATGTAAGCGACATAAGGTTTTGGAAATTTTCCGATGCGCGCATTGAGGATGTACTCCTCGCGCCAGAAGACTTTTCCGAGATCGCCCTTCACCTTCGCGCTCTCATAGAGGCCGCGGATATCGCCGCCGGCGCAGAGCCCGCGCTCGCCGGCGCCTTCGAGGATGATGACGGCGACGGAGGGATCGGCCTCGAAACTGTCGAGTGCCGTGACGATCTCGCGGGTCATTTCCAGCGTCAGCGCGTTCAATGCTTTCGGCCGGTTCAGCCGCAAAATGCCGGCCGCGCCTTCCTTGCGGGCGATGAGATCGCCCTCAACAACGCCGTCGCTCATCGTGCACCCTCGATCAGTTTGCGCGACACGATCAGCCGCATGATTTCGTTGGTGCCTTCGAGGATCTGATGCACGCGCAGATCGCGCACGATTTTCTCGACGCCGTATTCCGCAAGATAGCCGTAACCGCCATGGAGCTGCAGCGCCTCATTGGCGACCTTGAAGCCGACATCGGTGCCGAAGCGTTTTGCCATGGCGCAAAGCATGCTGGCATCCGCATCCTTGCGATCCAGCGCGGCGGCGGCGCGCCAGAGGAAGGTGCGCGCGGCTTCCAGTTCGGTGGCCATATCGGCGACGCGGAATTGCAGCGCCTGGAATTCGTCGAGTTTTTTACCGAAAGCTTTTCGCTCTTTCATGTAAGCGAGCGACTTGTCGAGCGCCGACTGCGCGCCTCCGAGCGAGCACGCGGCGATGTTGAGGCGGCCGCCATCGAGGCCAGCCATGGCGATCTTGAAGCCGATGCCTTCAGTGCCAAGACGATTGGCGACGGGTACGCGCGCATTCTCGAAGATGACCGCGCGGGTCGGCTGCGCATTCCAGCCCATCTTGCGTTCATTGGCGCCGAAGGAGAGACCGGGCGTGTCCTTGTCCACCACCAGCGTGGAAACGCCGCCGGCGCCCTCTCCGCCTGTGCGCACCATGACGACATAGATATCGGTGTCACCGGCGCCGGAGATGAACTGCTTCTGGCCGTTCAGCACATAGTGGTCGCCATCGATCACGGCCTTGGTGCGCAGCGCGGCAGCGTCGGAGCCCGAGCCCGGTTCGGTGAGGCAATAGCTCGCCAGCAGCTCCATGGTGCAGAGACGCGGTAGCCATTTTTGGCGCTGCGTGTCGCTGCCGTAAGAATCGATCATCCACGACGCCATGTTGTGGATGGAGATGAAGGCCGACGTCGTCGGGCATGCGGTCGCCAGCGCCTCGAAGATCAGCGCGGCGTCGAAACGCGTCATGGCGGAGCCGCCGACATCGTCACGGATATAGATGCCGCCCATGCCGAGTTCGGCGGCGGCGCGCATTACGTCTTTCGGGAAATGCTTGTCCTCGTCCCACTTCAGCGCGAAGGGCGCGATCTTCTCGGCGGCGAAAGCGCGCGCCATGTCGCGGACAGCGGTTTGTTCCTCATCGAGAGCGAATTGCATGACGCCCTTCTTTGTTGATTGACGATAAATCCCGTCGTCATTGCGAGGAGCCTCTTGGCGACGAAGCAATCCAGTTCTTGCTAGTGGCTCCTGGATTGCTTCGTCGCTCCGCTCCTCGCAATGACGGATTTTGTCGTTACTTCATCAGCGGGATGGAGAACTCCGCGCCTTCCTTGACGCCGGACGGCCAGCGCGAGGTGACCGTCTTGGTCTTGGTGTAGAAGCGCACCGAGTCCGGACCGTGCTGGTTGAGATCGCCGAAGCCCGACTTCTTCCAGCCGCCGAAGGTGTAGTAGGCGATCGGCACCGGGATCGGCACATTGATGCCGACCATGCCGACATTGACGCGCGCTGCGAAGTCGCGGGCGGCATCGCCGTCGCGGGTGAAAATGGCGACGCCGTTGCCATAGTCGTGATCCGACGGCAGCGCGAGGGCTTCCTCATAGTCATGCGCGCGGACGACCGACAGCACGGGGCCGAAGATCTCTTCCTTGTAGATGCGCATGTCCTTGGTGACGTTGTCGAACAGGCAGCCACCCATGTAGAAGCCCTTTTCGTAGCCCTGCATCTTGAAGCCGCGGCCATCGACAGCGAGGGTCGCGCCTTCCTTGACGCCGATATCCACGTAGTTGCGCACGCGTTCGACGGCTTCCGCCGTCACCAGCGGGCCGAAATCGGCGGACGGATCGACCGAGGTGCCGATCTTCAGCGCTTCGACGCGTGGGATCAGCTTTTCCATCAGGCGATCGGCGGTGGCCTTGCCCACGGGGACTGCGACCGAGACGGCCATGCAGCGCTCGCCGGCCGAGCCGTAGCCGGCGCCGATCAGCGCGTCCACGGCCTGGTCCATGTCGGCATCCGGCATGATCAGCGCGTGGTTCTTGGCGCCACCGAAACACTGGCAACGCTTACCGGTCTGGGCGGCGCGGGTGTAGATATATTCGGCGATCGAGGTCGAACCGACAAAGCCGATGGCCTTGATGTCCTCGTCGTCGAGGATCGCGTCCACCGATTCCTTGTCGCCATTGACGACATTGAGAATGCCCGGCGGCAGGCCGGCTTCGATCATCAGTTCGGCGAGCATCATCGGCACGCCGGGATCGCGCTCCGACGGTTTCAGGATGAAGGCGTTGCCGCAGGCGATCGCCGGGGCGAACTTCCACATCGGGATCATGGCCGGGAAGTTGAACGGCGTGATGCCGGCGACGACGCCGAGCGGCTGGCGCATCGAATAGATGTCGATGCCGGGGCCGGCGCCTTCGGTGTATTCGCCCTTCATGAGATGCGGGATGCCGCAGGCGAATTCGACCACTTCGAGGCCGCGCTGGATGTCGCCCTTGGCGTCCGGCACGGTCTTGCCGTGCTCGCGCGCGAGGCGGTCAGCGAGCTTGTCGTAATCGCGTTGGGCGAGTTCGAGGAACTTCATCATCACGCGCGCGCGGCGCTGCGGATTGGTGTTGGCCCAGGCAACCTGCGCGGCCTTGGCATTCTCGACGGCGGCGCGGAGTTCAGCCTTGGAGGCGAGCGCGACCTTGGCCTGCACTTCGCCGGTCATCGGCTCGAAAACATCGGCGAAACGCCCCGACGTGCCGGCGACTTCCTTGCCGCCAATGAAATGTCCGATCGTCTTCATGCGTTCCTCCATGGGGAGCCAATTTGGAGGGGATGTTGATCAGGCTTTTCCGGCTTTGGAAAGGCCTCGAATGCGCAACGGTTTTGCGAAAATGCAAGCCATCGACGGAGGCCGGAATCCTGACCAATGTCATTGCCGCGACAATGTGTCTGGCAGGCAGCGGCGCACGTGGCCATCCTTCGAGACGCGGCCCAAGAAGGCCGCTCCTCAGGATGAGGGAAGAGTGTGGCGCTGTAGAAGACCCTCATGGTGAGGAGCCCGCGACTTGTCCGCCGAAGCTCGTAGAGCGAAGGCGGAAGCGGGCGTCTCGAACCATGCAGGCCACGCGCTCTCCGCGTCGCTCTGCCCTCTCAGACTGGTGATGTCTAGGCCTTCTTCACTGCCTTTTTCGCAACAGCACGCTTCGCCGCGGGTTGCGCCGCAGCACGTTCCAGCACGGTGTCGCGACCGACCTTGAGGAATTCGTCGGACGCCTCGCCGGAGCCGGCGATGCGCGCCATCAGGATGCCGCCCATCATGGTGGCAAGCGTCGCGATCGCCTGCTTTCGCGCGGCTGCGGGATCGCCGGGAAACTGCTCCGCCATCATCTCGATCATGGCATCGAGTTTGGCGGCAAAAGCCCGCCGCGTCTTCGGGCTTTCGCGCGCGATCTCGGCCCCAAGCGCCGGCATGGCGCAGCCATGGCCGGGATTGTCGCGGTGCTGCGGCGACAGGTAAGTATCGACGAGATGAGGCAGCCGCGCCTCCGGCGCGAGATCCGCGATCTGCTGGCGGCGGCGTGCCATGGAGCGGTCCATCGCATAGTCGAAGGCCTCGACCACCAGCGCCTCGCGCGAGTCGAAATGCGCATAGAAGCCGCCATGTGTCAGGCCGGCCTCCTTCATCAGGTCGGCAACGCCGATGCCATGGGCGCCGCGCTCGCGCAGCCGCACCGACGCCTTCTTGACGATGCGCGCATGGGTCTCGGCCTTGTGCTCTTTGGAGTAACGCATGTCCATTCCGCCGAAAAAGATGATGCCGATCATACTAATAGCTCTGCGCGGCGCGCGCAACGCGTCCCATCCGGCGCGCTTGACTTTACCCGGTGGTCGCGGAACCTGAGTACTCCAAGAATAGCTGTAAAAGACGAGGAAATCCCATGCACATGCTCAATCCGCATTGCGGCATCGACCGCGATTCCCGCGGTGTCGTCCGCCTGACGATCTGCAATGCGGGATCGCTCAACATTCTCAACACGACGGTGATCAATCACGTCCGCGAAGGTATCGAGGCCCTCGCCGCCGATCGCGACATCCGGGTGCTGATCATCGCCGGCCAAAGCGAGAAGAGCATGATCGGCGGCGCCGACATCAAGGAGATGGCGACGCTCGACCAGAAATCGGCAGAGACGTTCATCTCCGGCCTGCGCGCGCTGTGCGATGCACCGCGGCTCTTCCCTGCCCCGGTGATCGCGCGCATTCCCGGCTGGAGCCTCGGCGGCGGGCTGGAATTCGCGGCCGCCTGCGATTTTCGCGTGGCCGCGCATGATGCGAAATTCGCCATGCCCGAGGTCAAGGTCGGCATTCCCTCGGTGATCCAGGCGGCGCTACTGCCGCGCCTGATCGGCTGGAGCCGCGCGCGCTGGCTGATCATGACGGCCGCGACCGTGGATGCACCGACGGCGCTGAACTGGGGCCTCGTCGATGTCGTCGCTGCGGAAGGCGCGCTCGATGCCGAGGTGGAGAAGCTCGTCGAAGCCCTGCTCGAATGCGCGCCGGAAGCGCTGCGGTCGCAAAAAGCGATGATGCGTCAATGGGAAGAGCTGCCGCTGAAGGAGTCGATGGACCTCAGCGTCGGGGTGTTCGGCGAGGCGTACCTCACCGGCGAGCCGCAGAAGCTGATGGGCGATTTCATCAACCGAAAACGGTAATCCGGTCGTCATTGCGAGGTCGGCAAAAGCCGTAGGCTTTTGCCTGTGCGCAGCGACGAAGCAATCCAGAGCCCCACGAAGGAAGACTGGATTGCTTCGCTCCGCTCGCAATGACGGCCGAGAGAGTTGAAACGCCCCCTCCCTTGCATTCGCCGCAGCGCATCATATGATGACTATCATCTTCTTCATCACATGGACGCTCCGATGATCTCCGGATGGCTTTCGACTGCCCTTGCCCGCCGCAACATCCACTATGGCTGGGCGATGATCGCCGTGACCTTCGTCACCGCCCTCGTCAGCGCCGCGGCGGTCGGTGCGCCCGGCGTGTTCATCGTACCCTTGCAAAAGGAATTCGGCTGGAGCACCGCTGAAATCTCGTCGGCAATGTCGATCCGCTTCGTGCTGTTCGGCCTCATGGCGCCGTTCGCGGCGGCACTGATGAACCGCTATGGATTGCGCAACGTCACGCTGACCGCGCTGGTGATCGTCGTTGCCAGCCTCGTCCTGTCGCTCGGCATGACCGAGCTCTGGCAACTGGTGGCGCTATGGGGCTTTGCGGTCGGCGTCGGCACCGGCATGACCGCGCTGGTGCTCGGCGCCACCGTGGCCTCGCGCTGGTTCAAGGAGCGGCGCGGCCTCGTGATCGGCATCCTCACCGCGAGTGCCGCGACAGGGCAGCTGATTTTCCTGCCGATCCTCGCCAGCATCACCGCGCAGGTCGGCTGGCGCTGGGCGCTGGCGCTGATGTGCGTGATGCTCGCTTTTGCCGCCATCGCGGTGCTGCTGGTGATGCGCGACCGGCCGAGCGATCTCGATCTGCGCCCGTTCGGCGATACCGGCACCGATCCGCTGCCGGCGCCGCCGCCGGCCAATGCGCCGATCATGGCGGCTGCGCTCGGCGCGCTGCGCGATGCTGCGAAGACAAAAGTGTTCTGGATCCTGTTCGCGACCTTCTTCATCTGCGGTGCCAGCACCAATGGGCTGGTGCAGGTGCATCTGATCCCGATGTGCCTCGATTTCGGTATTCCCGAAGTGCAGGCTGCCGGCCTGCTGGCGGCCATGGGCGTGTTCGATTTTGTCGGCACGATTGCATCGGGCTGGCTGTCGGATCGCTATGATAACCGCTATCTGCTGTTCTGGTATTACGGGCTCCGCGGCCTGTCGCTGCTGGCGCTGCCGTTCACGGACTTTACGTTTTACGGCCTGTCGCTGTTCGCGCTGTTTTATGGCCTCGACTGGATCGCCACGGTGCCGCCAACCGTGCGGCTGACGGCTGCGCAATTCGGCGCGGAGCGTGCCGGCATGGTGTTTGGCTGGATTTTCGCGGGCCACCAGCTTGGCGCGGCAACCGCCGCGTTCGGCGCCGGACTGTCGCGCACGGTGTGGCTGAGCTACCTGCCGGCGTTCTTTGCGGCAGGCGCTCTTTGCATCGTGGCCGCCGTGATCGTGCTGGCGATCACGAAGGACAGGAAGGTGGCGGCGGCGTGAAGCCGTAGGGCGGATGAGCGAAGCGTAATCCGCCGCGGAGTTTCAGTTTTGAACTCGGCCGGTGGGTTACGCTTCGCTAACCCACCCTACAACCGAGTTACGGCCGCATTTGCAAGCGCGCCGGGCCGGGCGTGCGCAACGGTTCGGCCAGACGCGCGAACTCGCACAGCAGCGAGCGCGTCTTCATCGGGTTGATCACCTCTTCCACCCAGAATTTTTCAGCCGAACGGAACGGCGAGCGCAGCTTGTTCAAGCGTTCCTCGATCTCTGCGAGCTTTTCCTTCGGATCGTCGGCCGCGTCGATCTCGGCGCGATAGGCTGCCTCGATGCCGCCTTCCAGCGGCAGCGAACCCCAATAGGCTGACGGCCAGGCATAGCGCATCGAATAGCGGTTGGCCGGTTGATGCACCACACCAGCGACGCCAAAAGCGTTGCGCAGGATGACCGTGCACCACGGCACCGTGCTTTGATTGACCGCCGCCATCGCACGCACGCCGTAGCGGATGGTGGCCTGTTTCTCCGCCTCGAGGCCGACCATGAAGCCCGGGCAATCCATCAGATAGACCACGGGCAGATGAAAGGTCTCGGCGAGATCGACGAAACGGATCACCTTCTGGCAGGCATCCGCCGTCCACGAGCCGCCATAGTGGAACGGATCGCTGGCCAGCACGAGCACGGCGCGGCCTTCCAGACGCGCGAAACCGGTGATGACGGGACGGCCGAAATTCGCCGACATCTCGAAGAACGAGCCGCGATCGACGACGGCGTCGATGATCGGCCGCATCTTGTAGACTTCCTTGCGACCGCGCGGCACCGCATTGAGCAGCATCGGCTCGGCGCGCTCGGGATCGTCATGGCAGGGAAGCGTCGGCGGCAGTTCATAGACGGAAGACGGCAGATAAGACAGGAAGCGCCGCGCGCATTCGAACGCCTCCTCCTCCGTATTCACCGCATGATCGACGCCGCCGGCCCGCGTCTGGATATCGGCGCCGCCGAGCTCCTTCTTATCGAGCGCCGCGCCCAAACGCGCGACCACCGGCGGCCCGGCGACGAACATCGCCGAGTTCTTGGTCATTACTGAATAATGGCAGGCCGCCAGTCGCGCGGCGCCAAGGCCGGCAACGGAGCCGAGCCCGAGGCCGACCACCGGCACCTGCGACAGGTTCGCCGTCGTGTACCAATACCAGCGCGTGCCACCGACACCGCCGGGCAGATTGGCCGCGCCTTTGGTCTCGATGGTCTTGACCGAACCACCACCGCCCGAGCCTTCGATCACGCGGATGATCGGCAGGCGCAGCTCATGCGCCATCTCCTCGGCCATCAATGGCTTTGCGGAGATCGACGCATCCGCCGATCCGCCGCGCACGGTAAAGTCGTCACCGACCACGACGACGGTGCGGCCATCAATCCGCGCCCGGCCGAACACGCAGTTCGCCGGGGTCAGCTTGGTCAGCTCGCCCTTCTCGTCATATTCACCGATGCCGGAGACGGCACCGATCTCGTGAAAGGTGCCCGCGTCGGTCAGTTTGTCGATGCGCTCACGAACCGTGAGCCGGCCCTGGTCATGCTGGCGCTTGACCTTGTCAGCGCCGCCCATCTCCCGCGCGAACGCTTCGCGCCGGGCCAGGTCGTCGAGTTCCGGCTTCCAGTTCATTCATTCCCTCCGGGAGCAGTTTCTTATGCATTGTTGGAGCCGAGGGCGCGCTCGACACAGCAGCCGTGGTGAGACCGCTATCGGCATTCTGGATCATCACGCTGATCGTGTCGCTGAGCTGGCGGATGATCGGGCCGACCTCGCTGGCCATCCGCGCGTCGTCATACATGGCCGACAGCACACCGATGACCACCACCACATAGGTCTGGTAGTGCGGCGACCAGATTGGCACCGCGATGCCGGTAATATGCGGACTGAACATGCCACTGGCGATCACATAGCCATGGTCACGGAGCGATTGGCGATTGGCTTCGATCCGGCTGCTCAGGATCCGGGCCTCTTCCGGCATGTCGCGCGACATGTCCTTGATGAGCGCATTGCCGACATCCTCGTCGAGCGCGGCCAGATAGGCATGGCCGGCCGCCGTGCGGCCCATGGCGATGCGGCTGCCCGTGGTCGAATGCAGACCGAGCGCGTGATCGGCGCGGGCGTATTCCAGATAGACCATGTGGTGACGGTCAGGGATCGTGAATCCGATGGTGCCCGGAATCTGCTCGGCCACTTCCTGCAATCGCATCCGGATGAGATTGCGCACCTGCAGACCGCGGGTCATCGAGGTGCTCATGGCCACGGCACCGGAGCCGATGCGGTATTTCTGATCGCCGGGCAGATAAGCAAGCTGGCCCATCCGGGTCAGCGTGTGCGTCAGGCGCGACACTGTAGAGCGCGGCAGGCCGCAGCGTTTGGAGATCTCGAGATTGCCGAGGCGCGCATCATGGCCCTCGAAGCAGCGCAGAATATCGAATGCGCGCGAGACCACCTGAATCACGTCGCCCTCACCCGTCTGATCGCTGGCGAGCATACCCTGCTTGGTGAGGCGTTCCGACCGTCGTCCCATAATGCGCTTCCTCTCGGGTGGCGCATGTGTCCTGGACCAGGTCGTCATTGACCCCTCCAGCGCGCGCCACCATCCCGTTTCGTTACGCGGAATTAAATTCCGCTTGCCGGCTACGCTACCTCACGGAATTTCCGACGACAACACCATGCTACGTGCAACCCCTTATGCTTTGGGCGCGTATCGTCGCAGCATCCCCACACCTTTGGCGCGCATTCGCGGCGACAGCGCCGCAGGCGTGATGATAAAAATCAATCGACGCGCAAATCCCAGTGCGTGAGAACGGCCGCGCCAATCATGTTGTCATCGCCAAAACGCGATGACATGATCGCGAAATAACAAAGCAATTCGCAAAGCGAATGCATTCGGGAGGGATCTATGCGTCACCAGCTCTTCGGGCTGGCGTCGATGGCTGTGCTCTGCACGGCTGGCGCCGTTCATGCCCAAGCACAAGACATCAAGCTTCCACCATCCATGGCGGTCACCGCCTATGACACCGGCACGGCCGGCTTCAACATCGCCGTCGCGGTCGGCAAGATGATGAAGGACAAATACGGCACCGATGTCCGCGTGCTGCCGGCCGGCAACGATGTCGCCCGCATGGCGCCGCTGCGTGCCGGCCGCGCCGCGATGTCCTGGATGGGCTCGGGAATCTATTTTGCGCAGGAAGGCGTGTTCGAATTCGGCGTCAAGGAATGGGGCCCGCAGCCTGCGCAGGTGACGCTCTCGACCATCGACTGCAACGGCGCCTCGCTCGGCGTCGCCAAGGATATCAACGTCAAGGAGATCAAGGATCTCCGCGGCAAGCGTGTCGGTTTCGTCGTCGGCTCGCCCGCGCTGAACCAGAACTCGCTCGGCATCATGGCCTATGGCGGCCTCACCAAGGCCGATGTGAAGCCGATCGAATTCGCCAGCTACGGCGCCATGTGGAAAGGCATCGTCAACAACGATGTCGATGCCGCGTTCGGCACGACCATCACCGGCCCCGCCAAGGAAGCGGAAACATCGCCACGCGGTCTGATCTGGCCACCGATGCCGGCCGAGGACAAAGCGGCCTGGGCACGCGTCAAGCGGATCGCGCCGTTCTTCAATCCGCATGTCGCCACCTGCGGCGCCGGCATCACGCCGCAGACGCCGGTCAATCTCAGCACCTATCCCTACCCCATCGCCACGGTCTACGGCGGACAGAGCGAAGACTCCGTCTACGCCATGACCAAGGCGATGATCGTGAACTTCGACGCCTATAAGGACAATGCGCCCGGCGCACTCGGCCTTGCGGCCAAGGCGCAATCGATGAAGTGGGTGGTGCCGTTCCATCCCGGCGCCGTGCGTGCGTTGAAGGAAGCCAATCACTGGACGCCTGAAGATCAAGCCCACAATGACGGCCTGATCAAGCGCCAGGGCGTCCTCAAGGCGGCATGGGACGGCTATGCCAAGGCAAATGGATCCAAGAGCGAGAGCGAGTTTCTCAGCGGCTGGATGACGGCGCGCGCTGATGCGCTGGCCAAGGCAAAAATGCCGAACGGGTTCGAGGAATAGCGCGTTCGATTTGAAATGACGCTCGCTCCACAAACTCTCCCTCATCCTGAGGAGCCGCGCCTTTGCGCGGCGTCTCGAAGGATGGAGATCATCGCCATGGTTCGAGACGCGCGCCAAGGGGCGCGCTCCTCACCAGGAGGACGGTGTTAAGCCGCACCTCATCCGTCACAAGCCGCTGGATCGCATTGCCATGACTGCCTCTTCTGACTCCGCGCGGCTGACCTCCAACGTGCCACCGAAAATGGAGCTCGACGATCCCCATGGGGTCGCCGATCTCCAGGAATCCGAAGTCACGCGCGTACGCGCGTTGCACGGCATCTGGCGCTGGGGGCTGATGGCCGCGACGCTGGCGACCATTCTCCTCTGCATCAATCAGCAATTCGCGCTGCGGTTCTTCATCGATTACACGCAGCTCAACACCGAATATTTCTATCTGCTGATCGCGCTGATGCTGCCGTTCACATTCCTGATGTTTCCGGGAACGCCGAAGGCCAATCTCGATCGCGTGCCGTGGTACGACGTCATGCTGTTCGTCGCCACCTTCGCCGCGGCGATCTTCCTGATGATGAACATCCGCAAGGCCGCGCAATTCGGCTGGGAGTTCGATGGCGCGCCGACACCGGTGATCGCGGCCGGGCTCGTGATGTGGTTCGTCTTGATGGAAGCGCTGCGTCGCACCGGCGGCTGGAGCCTGTTGCTGAGCGTCGCGCCCTTCACCGTCTATCCGATGGTCGCGGATTCAAGCTGGCTCGGCCCCTTTCGCGGCACGCAGTCCACACTCGAACAGACCACCGCCTATCACGTGTTGTCAGGCGAAAGCCTGCTCGGCATTCCGATCCAGGCCTTTGCCGATACGGTGATCGGCTTCCTCGTCTTCGGCACCGCACTGATGATGACCGGCGCCGGAAAATTCTTCATCAATATCGCCTTCGCGCTGTGCGGCACGTTTCGCGGCGGCGCTGCAAAAGTTTGCATCTTCGCATCTGGCCTGCTCGGCACGGTCGGCGGCAGCATCGTGTCCAATGTGCTCACCGCCGGCACCATGACGATCCCCGCGATGAAGAAGACCGGCTTCACGCCGTCCTATGCCGGCGCCATCGAGGCCTGTGCGTCCACCGGCGCCGTGCTGGCACCACCGGTGCTTGGCGCGACGGCTTTCGTGATGGCGCAGTTCATGAACGTCAGCTATGCCGACGTCGCCCTCGCCGCCACCATTCCGTCAGTGCTGTATTATTTCGGCCTGTTCGCGCAGGTGGACAGCTATGCCGCGCGGCACAAGCTCGAAGGCATTCCGCGCGAGGAGCTGCCGCGCTTCCGCGATGCCATCAAGGACGGCTGGTACTATCTCTTCGTCATCGCGATCCTGGTCGTGATGCTGCTCTATTTCAAACGCGAGAGCCACGCGCCGTTCTATGCCACCGCGCTGCTGGTGATCCTGCATCAATGGTCCGGCCCGGCGCCGTGGAAGTCCGGCAACACGCTGGTGCTCGTGCTGGCGATCGCCCTCACAGGCTTGATGCTGTGGCTGGATGCGCCGAACTCGATCCTGTGGGGCATGTGCATTCTCGCGGCCCTCAACGAATTCTTCCCCGGCAAGAACTGGGGCGGCGCGCGCTGGCTGCATTTCCTCGAACTCAACGGCAAGACCTTCGTCGAACTGATCGCGATCCTTGCCGGCTGCGGCCTCTTGATCGGCGCCTTCTCGCTGACGGGTGTGATCTCCAGCCTCGCTAATGACCTGCTCGCGATCGCCGGCGGCAATGTATTCCTGCTGCTGGTGATGTGCGCCTTTACCAGCCTCGTGCTCGGCCTCGGCCTGACCACAACCTCCTGCTATATTTTCTTGGCCATCCTCGTGGCGCCGGCGCTGGAAAAGCTCGGCCTCAACAAGATGGCCGTGCACATGTTCATCTTCTACTGGGGCATGCTGTCGTCGATCACGCCGCCGGTCGCCATCGCCTCCTTTGCCGCGGCCGGCATCGCCGGCGCACCGGCCATGAAGACGGGATGGCAGAGCATGTGGGTCGGCAGCATCATCTATTTCATCCCGTTCTTCTTCGTGCTGAACCCGTCGCTGCTGCTGCAGGGCGAGATGCCCTATGCGGAAGCGCTCGGCCTCACTGCGCTGGCATGCGTGGGGATCGTCTTCATCTGTGGTGGCATTCAAGGCTATCAGGCCTGGGTCGGCGATCTCCGCCGCGCCGGCACGATGGAGTGGCCGCTGCGCGTGTTGCTCATCCTCGGCGGCATCACGCTGGCGACACCCGGTGGCGGCATCAATCCGCTGAGCCAGTGGCAGATCGTGATGCTGGCGCTCGGGATTTTGGTGCCGACGGTGCTGGTGGCACTGGCGTTGGTGCGCAGGGGAAATGCGAAGCTCGTTGCTTCGTAGGATGGGTAGAGCGTAGGCGCATCGCGCCGAAGCGAAACCCATCGGCGGAGATTGCGGCGACGACAGAATGATGGGTTTCGCTACGCTCTACCCATCCTACGGCCGCGAACTCAAAACTCTTCCGGGCAGGGATCGATGATCTTCCACAATTCCATGCCGTTCTTGACCTTCTTCATCTCCGGCGTGAGGCCGCCATTGCGGGCGAGCCAACTTTTCACGGTGGCCGGATAATAGGACATCAGGTCCGACGTCCCTTCCTGGCTGATGACCTTCATGCCGAAGGTGAAGGACTTGTCGTAATAGGCCTGGTGGAAACCGAGACTGGCGCGCGGGGTGACGCAGACCTTGTTCAGCGGAACGATGCCCAGCACCAGCGTACAGGCCGAATTGCAGATGCCATCGATGATCACCCGCTCGCGGCGCTGACGGATGCGCTCATACTTCGCTTTGTATTCTTCGACATAGCCGCCGTGATCGCGGGTAATGCGCAAATCGGCATGAGCGGGCGCAACAAAGAGCACCACCAGCGACGTCAGCAGAGGCAGCAACAAAAGGCGCATTGGGCCAAGAAACCAGTGAGAAGATGAAACCGGTAAGAAAAAATCCCCCAAAGCCACCGCCCTGTCGGACATTGGCCTAGCCGCCCGATTCTGGCCGGACAGTGCTAGCAATTCGTTAAGCACCCGCTTTGAGCGAAAAAAAGGCAGGAAAAGAGCTCTGGCTGTCGCGACGGTCCACCTCACTCCGACCTCATCCTGAGAAGCGCGCTGTTGCGCGCGTCTCGAAGGATGGCGGCAGGCTCTGAGATCAGTAGGGTGGGCAAAGCGCAGCGTGCCCACCTTGACCAGCCGAGGACATGAAGGTGGGCACGCTACGCTTTGCCCACCCTACAAGACGACTCAGCCGTTCAAGAACATCCGATAAACCGGATTGTCCGTCTCGTCCTCGTAGGGGTAGCCGAGCGCGCTCAGGCGCTCGCCCATGCGGCCGCGATCGGCGTCCGGCACCTGCAGGCCGACCAGGATGCGGCCGTAATCGGCACCGTGGTTGCGGTAATGGAACAAGGTGATGTTCCAGTCCGGCTCCATCTGGTCCAGGAATTTCAGCAAGGCTCCAGGCCGTTCCGGGAATTCGAAGCGGAGGATCACCTCGCCCTTCAATTCCGGCGGCGCGCGCCCGCCAACCATATAGCGGATATGCAGCTTGGCCGTCTCATCCGCGCTGATGTCGAGCACCTTATAATCGAGCGCGCGCAGCTGCTCGATCAACTTGGCTTTTTCCTGCCGCGCATCGGTCAGCTTGATGCCGACGAAGACATTGGCTTCCTTCGCCCCGGCATAGCGATAGTTGAATTCGCTGATGACCTGATTGCCGATGGTCTGGATGAAGCGACGATAGCTGCCGGGCTGCTCCGGGATCGTGACACCGAGCAGGATTTCGCGGGCTTCACCGACTTCGGCGCGCTCGGCCACATGGCGCAGGCGATCGAAGTTCATATTGGCGCCGCTGCTGATGGCAACCAGCGCTCCGGTGCGTGTCGGGTTGGCGGCCGCATAGGCTTTTAGACCAGCGAGCGCGAGTGCGCCCGATGGCTCGGCGATCACGCGCGTATCCTCGAATATATCTTTGATGGCCGCACACATCTCGTCCGTGTCTGCGGTGGTGATGCCATCGAGCAATTCCTTGCACACACGGAACGTCTCGACGCCGACCTGACGCACCGCGGTGCCGTCTGCAAACAGCCCGACGCGATTGAGCACGACACGGTCGCCGGCCTCGATGGCAGCCTTCATGGATGCCGCATCCGCCGGCTCGACGCCGATCACTTTCGTTTCCGGCCGCAGGAATTTGACGAAGGACGCGATGCCCGCGGCAAGCCCGCCACCACCGATCGGCACGAACACCGCTTCGATGGGATCGGGATGCTGCTGCAGGATCTCCATGCCGATCGTGCCCTGCCCGGCGATCACATCCGGATCGTCATAAGGATGCACGAAGGTCAGCTTGTGCTCGACTTCCAGCTTTCGCGCATGCGCAGCGGCTTCGTCGAACGTGTCGCCAAACAGCACGGCATTGCCGCCCCAGTAGCGGACGGCATCGACTTTGATCGGCGGCGTCGTCACCGGCATCACGATGGTCGCCTTGATACCGAGCCTCTGCGCCGACAGCGCCACGCCCTGCGCGTGATTGCCGGCCGAAGCGCAGATCACGCCGGCCGCGCGTTGCTCGGGCGAAAGCTGCGCGATGCGGTTATAGGCGCCGCGAATCTTGAACGAGAACACCGGCTGCAGATCCTCGCGCTTGAGCAGCACGGGGCTGCCAATCCGGGCGCTGAGGCGCACCATCTTGTCCAGCGGCGTCTGCACCGCGACGTCATAGACGCGGCTGTCGAGTATCTTGCGCACATAGTCGGTCACGGCGAAGTCCTGAAACATGCGCCACGCGACCCGCGCGGCGAAATTGAGGGGCGAGATGGGCACCGAAATGCGAGGAAAATCAACCCCGTTCTGTAGATGGACACCTATCTCGGGCCAACCGGTAAACACTTACAACACTTTGTTAACCCTGAGGTAGAGGCCTCCCGCCTAGACTGGCGCGCGAATGACGATGCCAAGAATGGCGAGCCGCATGCCCTCCTCGACCGACTGGACAACGACGCGCGATTTGCAAGACCCCGCACGCCAAGTGTGGGTCGATCATGCGCGCGGCATCGGCATCATCCTCGTTGTGCTCGGCCATGTGCTCGGCGGCCTCTACAAGCCTGGCTTGTTTCCCAACGAGACACTGCTGCGCTGGATCGTCTACACGCTCTACACCTTCCACATGCCGATGTTCTTCTTCCTTGCCGGATTGAACGCGCGGCACAGTCTGCGCCGTGGGGCGTCGTCATTCCTGGCCGGCAAGGTCACGACGATCGCCTATCCCTATGTGCTGTGGTCGCTGATCCAGGGCAGCGCCATCATGCTGATGGCAGGTGCCGCCAACAATCCGATCAGCGCAGGTGATCTCGCTGCGATCTGGTACCGACCGATCGGGCAGTTCTGGTTTCTCTATGCGTTGATGATCTGCCACATCGTCGCTTCCGTCGTCACGCGTCAGGCCGTGATGGTCGGCCTCGCGATTTCGGGATTCGTCATCTTCTCGTGGCTGCATGATCCACCGGATCTCGCGCTCACTCTGCATCACTTCGCGTTCTATGTGATCGGCCGCTACGCGCCGGATGCGATGATCAGATCGCCGATCAGGCCCCTTGCCGGATGGCTGGCATGGATCGGGCTCGTCGCGGCATTCGCCATCGCGATTGCCATCGATGGCAGCCAGTTCGGGCTTCACCCGAACGGCGTCAGCGCCCTGCCGGCTACGGTGTTCGGTGTTGCTGCGGTCATTCTGCTGTCGAAGCTCCTCAATCCGCGTTGGTATCGCTGGCTCGCCGCCATCGGCACCACATCGATGACGATCTATATCCTGCACATTCTGGCCGGCTCCGGCATGCGGATCGTGATGATGAAGCTGCATGTGCCGCCATGGCCATGGGTCTATTTGATTGCAGGCACGGCAGCCGGGGTACTGCTGCCGATGCTGGCGCATGTAACGCTACAGCGTCTCGGTCTGCTGACGGCTCTCGGTCTTGCGCCCTCACCGATCATCCGCGTGCAGCCAGCGCCATCGATGGCCACAGTCCAGCGCTAGATCGATCAGGCTTGCTGCAGCGACCGCGCCGGCTCCGGCGCACGCACATCCTGGTCCCACGGACAGGCCATGGCAAACACCATCCAGAACAATACGCCGATCTCGCCCGAAGCGATGCTGGTCAACGGCATATGGATCAGCAGCGCACCAAGCGCGAGAGATCCGAGCACGACGCCTTCGCGCGTCGGCATCCGCCACGCCGCCGAAACGCTCCACAGCATCACCCATAGATAGGCCGCAAGGCAGATCATGCCGACAGGAATGCCGAAGGTCACCCAGCTTGCGATGATCTGGCCGTCGATCGGCATCGCACCGGCCACGCCAACATCCGTGAAGGTGAAGCCCACGCCCCACAGATAGCTGTCGGGCGCATTCCACAGGGTGACGAATTCCTCGAGTCGCTCGGCACCGCTGCCGTCTTCAGAACCGCTGCCGAGCGATTGCAGGCGCGTGAAGATGGCGTCACCGAACGGCGTAAAGAGCACGGCACAAGTGGCGGCGATGGCGATGCCGATGCCCGTCGTGACCGCCCGCACCCGCGTTGCGGCGAACACCATGCAGAACATCACGCCAAGCGCGAGACCGAGCCAGCCTGCACGATAGAGCGACAATAGCAGGCCCAGCGCCGCCGGCCCCATGGCCAGCAATGACTGCCAGCCTGGACGCGTGAAACCGAGCAATAGAAGGCCGGTGGCCGTAAACGTGCCATAGGTCGCGGGCCCGTTCATGGTGCTGAAAACGCGCACCATATAGGGCAACGGATAGCCAGCCGAGGTGATGCTGGCATAGTTCATCCAGAACCGGTCCCAGGTCGGCGGATCCACATATTGCCAGATGCCGTAAAGCCCGGTGATCGGCAGCACGACAAAGAAAGCACCGGCCATCGCATTGACGAGTTCGCCATCCGATTTGGCGCGGAGTTGCAGGGCGATGGCATAGAGAACCGGCGCGCTCCATTTCAGCGCGCCATTCGCCGCGTTGAACCAGTCGTTCTGCATGATGGACGCCGCCGCGGCATAGGTGACGCAGAACAGGACGACCACCGGCGCAATCATCCAGTGATTGCGCGGCCGTTCGGTCAGCGACAGCCATGTCCAGATGCTCGGTAGCGGCATCAGGATATAAAGCAGCGGGCCGATCAGCATGATACTCTGCTGGTCGAAACCGATCGAGACATCGACGAAGCGCCGCACAAAGGGCGAGAAGGCGAATAACAGGATGGCGCCCTGCACATGCGCGCCGGCGCCCTGACGCCAAGCGTACCAGCCCGCCGCGGCACATCCGACCACGAAAAGCGGTCTCGACAGCGAGCCCAAAGCGGGACCGATCGCGATGGTCACAAGCAGCAACAGCACCGCCGGCAACCACCCCGCAAACAGCAGGTCGCGGATCCAAGATGTGAGTCGGGCCTGATTCATGGGTCCAGACTATAACGATCCTCGGATGCGCTGAAGGCACGGCTGACGACACAGAAAGCCGTGAAAGGGCTAGCTTTTACCACCGCCATGACTATGGTGCCCGCCACGCACTCGTAGCTCAGCTGGATAGAGCATCGGATTTCGATTCCGAGGGTCGGGCGTTCGAATCGCTCCGAGTGCACCATTAAAATCAATCACTTAGCTGACGCGGCTATCAGGCTCGTTGTCTTCGGGGAAATTTTGGGGAAATTGTTTTCGCGTTGAGCGCGCCGATGTTCTTTCGATTCTGTCCCCAACTTCAAACGTCAACCGCCTTGGCTGGCCCGGTTGGCCGCTCCCCACATCACCGTGCCGGCATGTAATATAAACCGGTGAGTTCCCATCCAATCTAGCTGACATCGAGCGGCGCAAATGGTGGGGTCACAACGCAATGCTTGGTCTGCCGACTCATTGATCCCAAAGTCGATTTTAAAGCCGTTTATCATTGCCGGCCCTCAGTCGCTTGAGGGCCGTCTTTTTCTATTTCTAGTCCGGCGACATGACGAACTTCCCGCGCGATGTGTGCGAACAGGCGCTTGGGCATGCGGTGGTGGATGAGACCGAAGCGGCCTATCGTCGGTCAGATGCTTTGGCTAAGCGTCGGCTGCTGATGGATGCGTGGGCGGTGTATTGCGGTTCCGCTCTGCCGCCTGTCAGCCGTTAACTGGGCTTCGAGGGAGAAGTATTCTCCTACGATGAACGAGCTAGCCTAAGATCGGCGAGCTAAATTTCTAAACGGGTTGAACCTCTGCGACATCCCGCCGCACCCATGAGTGCAAATCACTGCGGAGGATGTCATGCCTGTAGCTCTAAAGCGTCCAGCCATCGTCGAAACGACCCGGAAAACCTCCAGACCGTTGGTGCATGGCGCTCTGTTCGCAGCCGCGTGCCTGTTCGTCTGCCTGTTGCTTAAGACTTACGGACTGGACCTAAGTCCCGGCCTGCTTTGACGAGAACCGTCATAACAGTGAACGATGTCTGATTCATGCGGCGCAAAGCGAGATTTCGCGCGTTCACTGTGCAGAGTATAACCGGGGACGATGGGATAAAACATTAACAGCCCGTTGACGGGACAAAAATCCCTGATACAACGGTTAAAGGCAAACGCTCCGCTTGGTCTCAACTCGCGGATGTGGCCCCTACGCCAAGATCATAGCCCTACCTGGCCTGCCAGGGATCAAGGTAGGGAGAGTTCCAGGGTCATCGTTCGCCGCACTTAACACCGCTCCGGGTTTCCCGTGGGCGGTGTTGTCGTTTTATGCGGTTGGATGACCTGTTGTCAACGTGTTGTTGACTGTACGGGTGATCCAACTGGTGATGATGATCTAGCGGTGATGGTGATTGTGGTGGTGGTCATCGTGGTGGTGGTGGTCCTTTAGTGATGATGATGATCACCATGGTTGTAACGACTTCACTACTGCCCACCTCGCTTGGCCTCCACCTTCGCTAACGGCCTGTGTAATCCACCTCTGGAACATGTTGCCGCACCGCAACTTGTAGGGCGGGCAATGTTCACATGGAGGTTCACTATGTCTCTTCGTTTCAAATCGTTCGTTGCAGTCGCCGCTCTAATCGCCACCAGCCAAGTTGCAATGGCTCAGGGCGTACCCGGTGGCATGGAGCGTGGCGCCCGTGATGGCGAACGCGCTGCTGGTCCGATAGGCGCTGCGGTCGGCGCGGCAGTGGGTGGTGTTGTCGGCGGCGTGGCTGGCGTGCTTGGTGTGGACGAGCGTCCCCGCTTCCGCACCTACGTTCAAAGCCGCAACGTCCGCTCGTATACCTATGCTGAGCCCGTCGCTGTTGGCACCGTGCTGCCGGCTGATGGCGTGACCTATTACGACGTGCCGGATGACTACGCATCTGTGCGCGAATATCGCTACACCGTCGTGAATGACCGCACGGTGCTGGTCGATCCGCGCACTCGTCGCGTGGTGCAGATTGTAGACTAACGGCCCTAGGCTAACCAGATCGACGGCCTGCCCTCACCGGCAGGCCGTTCGCTTTGACCATGACTTTTTGTCTCGTTTGCAGCTGCAAGGGAAAGGGATGCCATCATTCGTAGTAGTTGACATCAACGGTTCGAACAACCAACGTGTGGCATCAATCAATCAAGAGAAGCCATGCCCACACTCTTCAGTCTTGTCGACCTCGCGAAGAATCCTTTTGAGCATTACGTCGCGGAGACAGAGCCCGATATTGCTGCTTACGCTGTCAAGCCTCCTTATTTCGAAGCTATCGATGCGCGAGCGAAAAATACGTCCTCGTACATATTATTCGGCGATAGAGGCGCCGGTAAGAGCGCTACCCGCCTCACCGTGTTTAAAGAGCTTTGGGCGCGGAAAGAAAAAGGTGAGAGCGTCCCACTTGCTGTCAATTTCATCGACTTCTCGGTCGCCCTGTCAGGCAAGAAGATCGTTGCGGCAAGCGAAGATATACTTATTCGTGAAGTAGCGTTCGTAGTGATTGAGAGCCTGCTGGTGTGGCTTAGCTCGCTCGAAGACGATGACCGTAACACCTACCAGCAATCGATGAATGATGATGAGCTGAACCTTTGCTACGAGCTGCTCCGCGACCATTACCTCTCTAGACCAAATGGCAAACGAGAGAAGTCTTCGCGCGAGGCGATGGAGTTGTTTAATCAGGCATTCGTGTCAAAAAGCAAACTTTGGGTGGAGCAAAGGTGGTCAGGCGTAACGTCCATCCTGACAAAGACGCTTCAAGCTATCATTGAGAATCGAACTGGGATCAAAGCGGACGTTTCCGGCGACATGAAAGACGTTTTGAAGATCGAAGCTTCCACCGACTTTGACTCCGTGCTGCTCCTTCGCAAGCTCATCGATCTAGCACGCGTGTTCGGCTTCAATGGCATCGTCCTGCTTATCGACAAGGTTGACGAAACGGAGGCGACGACTAACTCCGCCAACCAAACGGCTGACCTGATCTACCCTTTACTGGCAAAAGTGCAGCTGTTTGAAATTAACGGATTTTCTTGGATCTTCTTTCTGTGGAGTCGGATCAAAGGCCTATTCGAAGCTGAGCAATACGCCGTTCGCCTTGACAAGATTGGTCACGCAACGGTGACTTGGGAAGACGGCTTCTTCATCCAAATGCTTAACCGCAGAATGGAGTTCTACTCAAATAAAAAAACCACCTTTGATGGGCTCTTTACGCCTGAAACGAATATGCAAAAAGTTTATGCCGAGCTGATCACCGTATCGATGCGATCACCTAGAGAGTTAGTACGGCTAGTTGACGTGATCATTCGCGAGCACGACATCAGACACTCTACAAGCACTGATGCTGCCCTGCTCGACTCAACATCAATGCAGGCAGGGCTCGACAAGTACGTAACGGACACTGTTTCTGTGGTTTACGGCGAACGGTTGCTCGCGCAGATTTTTAGGCTCAATCGAACTATGTTTACAAATAAAGATGTGCAGGCAACTTTTAAGGTGGGCCCTCAATCCGCCCGTACTCGCATTCAATCATGGGAAAATGCGGGGATAATAAAATTCGTCGGAACACGAGCGGCAGAGGGAGCACAAGGCGGGAAGCCTGCTCATGAATACGCTATTGCTGACGCCAGAATCGAACGGGTGATGCAACTTCAGCTCGTTTCGTACCACGATGCGGTCGAAGCTGAGATTGATTATGACCTAGAAGAACCAGCACCGCACGAGTAGGCACGCTGCAATGACGCGCTGGGTTTACAACACATCCGAAGGGCGAGCGGAGATCGTAGCGTCGCCAAGGGGGGCTTCACTCTCATCTTTGATGGCGATGCGCTTGAATGGCATGGTTCGACGCACTCGGCAGCCGAAGCAATTGCAAACGGGACGTGCTCCTGGCCGTCATTCGGTGATCCGTCAACGCTTGGCATTCCTGAAGAGATCAGCGGCTGGCACCGCATCCGCTAGCTGAACGATTTTCAGCGATTCTTCCGACGCTTCGTGCGGGCATCCAATTCAGCGCGCAACGTTGTGCGAGCTGACGTACCGCGCTGCTTCAATAAAAGGTCGAGTGCAGCTAGCGAGCTGTCTCGAACAGACTCCTGAACAAGACACTGCCTTTCAGGCATCACCCTGCACTTCTCCCACATCGCACTCAGATCGTTCAGCGTGACGAAATACGCGCGTCCCACTTTGCGCATGGTCAAGTTGCCCCGCGCCGCTTCAGCCTTCAGCGAAGCGACCGTGATCGCATCCTTAAACACCACGCTGCACGCCTCCTTCAGCGTCATCGGCGCGTCCTCGCCGGTCGCCCGCAGGCGGGCTGACCGGGAGTGGGTATCGTCGTCTATAGGCATACAGGTCCGGTGCGAAGCGCGCGTCTGGCCTCTGCCAGCTCGCGACGGGTTTTTTCGTGTGCTCGTCTCATTTTCTCAAGCTCGCGATGCAAAGCGCATACCTGCATCTGCGTCTCAAGCAGCTCGTGCTCAACATCCAAGATGTGCGCCGTGTCATCGTTCAGCTCAATTGCTTGTGGTGACCGCTTTTCCGATGCGCGCGCAAAATCGACTACGTTATCCATTGCAATTCCCCTCATTCAGTCCCCAGGCCCGCAGATGCGCGGGCGTCCAGAGCTAGAAGAACACGAGGGGTTGTGCCTGCGCGCCTTTGGGCTTCCGCCTTGGACATAACGCGCAACTCTGGACTTTTACGAAACACTGAATGCGAAGAGGCCGGGACAGGCCGCTTACAACCCCATGAGTCGGGTCTTCTAAACCCAACGCCATCTAGGCAATCACAGCGCAGCTCGTCAACGCCTTTTCTACAACGATAACAATTACTTAGTTAGGTTTGTTAGGCGACAGAACTAACGAACCACACGAGCTTGCAGCTCCCGCGCCCTCGTCCGTCCCAAGCACCGCTCAAGCTGCAAAGGCCCGCAGTATTTAACGAGCGTCTGCACTGCGATGTGTGGGATGAATGTTTTGCGCGATGCAGCCCACGCTAGCGCTGGCAACAGTCGATCCGGCCAATGCTCTTCAATGTGTATCAGCACGTCCATGCTGTCAGAGCATTTGCGGAGCTGAGCGAGCGCCGGAACGAGGATGTCCGGCGTCTCTTCGTCCTGCGATACTGAGCGACGTAAAGGCTGTTTGCGAACCGCCTGCATCACCGCTTCTCCGACTGTCTGCCGAGCTGTACGACCGGCACGACGATGCGCGCCACGCCGTCCGACTGCTGATCTTTCGCTTCGAACACCTCGCCAGTGCGACAGACCTGAATGCGGTAGCCTTGGCGAACCGGGAACGGCAGCACGTCGCGCCCAAAGCTAAACGACGGTTCGGACGTGCTGACCGGAAGCGGCCTATCGACCCGCTCGAAATCCCCCATCATGATCCGCTTGTGCGGCGACGTGAAAACCGCAGTCACAGTCACCGCGCGCTCCGGCTGCGGCGTACTGGGGAAGTTCGGCTTTCCCGGTAGCACTGGCGTCACCGTGACGATCTCGCCGAACGTATCGTCAATGGCGGCGGACACATCCTGCATGCCCGCTCGCCAGTTGTTTGACTCTGGAAATAACATCGCTGTCCTTATTGGGTGCCAGTCAGCGGGCCGCTGCTAGGCTTGGTGCCGTTGTCGCCGGGGCCTTGCATGCTGGTGCCGAGCCGGCCGTTAAGGCTGAGGGTTGAAAGGCTTTCGGCGCGTTTGACGACCGAAAGGAAATAGGCCGATGGTTCGATGGTGAAGGTCATGTTCTGATGCAGCTCAGCCGAGCCGGTCACCGTCCCCGTCACCTCGCCCCACTTCCCCGCACCTTCCGCCGCAGGCTTGATGATCCGCGCCGAGTCCTGCCAACCGCCGGCCTGGACCGGTTCGTCTGAAAGCCCGAGCGACCGCAGATAATCGTTTGTCGATCCGCGCCGCTTGGCGAATGGGCCGCTGCGATACCCACCGAACCGCCCGCTCTCGCCGGACACGTTCACTAGGTCCTCGAACTCGGAAGTGCTGGCAGCCGTTGAGCCTGCCCGCGACCGCATTCCGCGACTGGCCCGTGAGCCGCCGGATGGAATGCGGTCCAGGCCCTCGATAGCAAGGGAAATGCCGGTCACGCCTAACGCCGTCCAGCCGAGCACGCCCGCAGCGCCGCTGAGTGCCGAAGCGCCTTTGCCGGCCTTACCAAGCGGACCGCCGGGAATAGCGCCAGCAACGCCCACCCTCGCCATAGCTGCCGCAGCGGCATTGGCGCCTATCGTGACATTGCTGAAGCTGGCAATAAGCGACAGTATGGTCGAGCCAGCCGATGCAATGCCCGCCGCTGCACCAAGCCCGCCGGCAGCGCTGAGCGCGCCCTTGGTGCCATCAGACAACCCGGTAAAGGTGGCCATGATCTTGCCGGCCGCTTCGGTCATCGGTGTCAGCCAGCGCTCGTTTGCCGCGACCATTTGCTTGCTGGCGATGTCCGTGCTCGCGGTCAGGCGATCCATAGCCGCCGCCAAGCCCTGCATGCGCTCTTCGGCAATTTTTGTGGCGTAGCCGTCGCCATGGTTCAATTTTTCGAGGTACTCGCGATACTGATCCAGCGCATTGAGCAGCATAACGGCACGGCCGCCTTGCTTATCGCCGATGATCGCCTGGATGTCGCGGGGTTGCGCCTTGGACATGATATCGTCGAAAAGCGCGCCGCCCCGTAGGCTGCCCTTCGCGAGATCGTACTGGCGAAGCGCAGTAGAAACGATTTGCTTTTGGGCGACCCTATCCAGTTTCTCGCCGCTAGCCTCCAACGCTTCACGCACCGCAACGGCGAACTCCGACCGGTTGCCGAGAACGTTCCGCTTTTCGTCGCCGAAAGCTTCTTCCAAGCTGGCGCGGCCAGCCGAGCCGAGCCCCTTGCCATTTCGTCGCTTATAGGCTGCATCGATTGCATCGACACCGACATTTCCTTGGGGCGCATACTTATCGTAGTCGATACCCATTCGCGCAAAGGCGTCGAAGGCGCCTTTGGTGGGTGCGAGCAGGCGCGCCGCCATCTGACGCAAAAAGACGCCCGACTCGTCACCTCCCACGTTCGCGCGCTTCAGCGTCATTGCTGTTGCATATGATTGCTGAGCACTGATGCCGGCAGCCGATGTCATACCGATGCCGAACTTCGCCAATTGCGAAATGTCTTCCGGCGTCATCGCGCCAGCCTTAGCGGCGATGGCGGCAATGTCCGTAGACTTCGCGATCTCGCGCCTTGCATCGGCGGGGTTATGCAGATGGATTCCCTGTCCGAACGTCAAGCCCTCAACGATCTTCGCGGCCTGCTCAGCGCTGACATTAAGCGCTTTGCCGAGGATGATGGCTTGATGGGTGCCGGCCGCAGTGATCGCAGCGCTGAAATTTCGCGTGACGAATGCCTGCTGGGCGTGCAGCGTGTCTTCCGGTTTCAAACCATAGACGTTCGCTGCATCGACGCGCTGGCGTTCCAGCATCGCCATCTCTTTGTTGTTGAAGCCTTGGATAGCGCGCTGGTAACGCACATCACGCTCGTAAGGCACGTAGTCAGAGAAGGCATGTTTTGCCATTCCAAGCGCCTTGGCGCCGACAAAGCCGGCAGCCGTCGCGGCAATCGCGCTCTGTATCTTATGCATCTTTTCCAGCACCGTGATGTGGTGCTGAGCCGCTGCGCTGGCTTGCTTCAATCCGCTGGTGTACTTATCGCCCCCGGCATCCTTCAGCATGTCCTTACTGACGCGGCTTAACCGCTGCGACAGTTCCATAAGCTCTTTGAGCTTCGGCGAAGCCTGGTCGTTCACAGTGATTGATGCTGTGACGTTTGGGTTGCTCATTTAGTTTGCCCCAACTTCTCGACCACCTTTGCGTAGTCGACAAACATATCTATTCGTTTGAAAAGCCGTCCGAGCCGCATGGGCTCAATCTCGGAGAGACTGAGCCCATTGGCCTTGGTCATCCAGGCGATCAGCCGGCGGACGGATTTGAAAAATTTTGCTCGGGCATCCCCGCCATGATGATATTGGCAGCGCGGAGGCGAAGCAGATGGAAGTCGCTGGCCGTCAAGCTCTTCAGGATCAGGTCATCAACAGACTCGGCGACCATGTCTGCCAGCCAGCGCGCGAAGACCTTATTATTGTCGAAGACGAAGGTGACGCCATCGGGCTCGCCGTCCGCGTTAAAGCGCGGCTTCAGACTGAACGGCTCGCCGTAATCGATGAAGGCGCCGGCAGTCGGCTCTTGCAGCGTAAGGCTGCTCAGCTCGCCGGAATGCGTCTTAAGCGGCCGCGAAAGCGTAAACGTCTCAGTGTGATCAGTCATAGGTGTCCCCGTTAGTTGTTCGGCATGATCTTGGCGACATCGATGCCAAGGTCGAAAAGAGCGACGCTGAGCGGAGTGCTCGTGGTCGCGTTTCGATGGAGTGCGTAGCGAAGATCGCGGACCTCACTGCGAGCCTGAGCGTCGTCGCGCGTGGAGAGCGCAGCGACCTTGAGTTCAACGCGGCGCTTGAGCTGAGCCGGATCGGCCTGCCCGCCCGCGCGTGCGGAATGACTGGCAGTCTGCGGCGCACATCGCGCCGTATAGCCCTTCGAGCGGTTGAAGCCCGCTACGGAGCTTTGGATTTCGGCGAGGCGTGCAGCTCGTGCCGGATCGACCTGGTCGGTCATGGTGGGTTGTTCCTGTTCGTCAAGTTCAGTCGGCAGGCCACGCAAGAATGCGCGCGCTGACATGACTGTCATCGTGTGGTATGATTGCGTGCTTAGAAGCTCTGCGGTCGCGGCCGGACGATCTCGCGCATCAGGCAAGAGCATGATTGCGGAGCGCCACAAGGTGATCTCTGACGGCGCTTCAAGGATCGTTGCTGCGGCTTCGACAATCTTGAATCCGGCCTGCAAAGCTTTGGCCTTGTCGGCAGTTGCCCCTCGCGCAAGCACGACTTTATCCGGGTCATGCGCGTGCGGTGTGGCGGTGCGTTCCAGTTGCTCAGGCCACGGGATCGACTTGATTCCTTTGGAGGCTGCCTGGTTTTTCGTCATGGTGTAGCCGTCAGGCATGACGACCATCGCCCCATAAACCGGATGCACCCACGCATTATCGGCTTCGTTCATGGTGTCCTCAATAGTAGTTGCCGACGCGAACGGCGCGCCCGCCGGTGCAGTTGCAAATCAGTTCGAGGCGGCGCACTTCGCGTTGAAGCTCTTTTGCGCTGCCACGGTGCCACGTCTGCCATTGCTCGCCGTTGCGGACTTCGGCGCGGGACTGGCCGGCCATGAGCTGGTAAAGAGCCGCGCGAAGTTGCGGCAGCATGGCGCATGGGTCATCGACGGCGGGGACAGCCCCGCCGGGTTTGCAGTTGTTCATAGTGGTTGGTCCTATTGGAGCGCTTCGTCGTCCCGGTCCGCAGCATCAACGTTCTGCGGTCGAGGTGTTGCGTACTGAAGTCCGGCAGCTTCGAGCATTCCTTGCTCCGCTTTGCATTGGCGGATGAATGTCTCTAAGTCGATTCCGCGTTCGGCCAGCTTCGATTCTCGCGTTGCCAGGCCGTTATTAATTTCTAGCAAGTCGGCCTGAGCATTCTTTAGTTTGTCGGCAACTGCCGGCCCCTCTCCATGCCAGGCGCATTTCGAATAGGCATCAGGTTGCTCCCAAAACGCGGGTGCCCCCGGTGGCAACACGATCCGCCCCGTCTCGCACGCCTCTTCGAGCCAGGCTCGAAACACTGAACCGTAGAACCGTTCAGTTATTGCAGCACGTCGCCTCTTATTGATCCTGAAGGGAAGGTCCATAGCGAGCCGGCTCGCAGCAAATGATGTTTTGCTGTAGTTGCCCGTCATGTCCTCGACGCTTGAGCCAGCGGCCTTGGCAATATCGCGCCCCATTGACTCATCGAACGGCTCATAAGTTTGGTTCGGTCCCTGAGCGCGATGCATCTCCAACTCATCGCCTGCGTGTAGATGGGCGACCTTAGCGGGACTTAATTCGATCTTTGCAGCCGAATAGTAGTCTCCCCGAGATTTTACCCATGCTTCCGGAGAAAGCTGCTGCTGACCGAACGGCGCATCGCCTGTTAATGAATTGAGAGCCTGTGCTGCCGGCAAATCGGATTTGATTGTGATCGCCACCATAGCCTGCGCCATTGCTTGGCCTAGCGTATACTCTCTGAGCATACCCTTCGAGCGTGCAGATGAGAGTGCAGCGGTCAGCGGCGACATTCCCCGCACTTGACCAGGGATGAGCAAATCAAACAGGTGAACAGTTCGTTCACGTCCCCAAGAGGTGCGAGCACGCACGAAAACCGGCTGCGGCGCGCTGGCGATGTTGCCGAGTACAAACGGTCGAATCCAATAACCAACCACGCGGCCGGCCTGGTCGAATTGGATGCCTTGAAGGATATTGCCCCGCTCTTCGACGCGCGTGACTGATTGGTCCAACTGGCGCGGATCGAGCAGCCGCACCTTAGTTGACGATCTAGCCCCGTTGCCCTTCAGCCAATCCAACACAAACAGCGCCTCGCCGGTAAGGAGAAAAGATTTGAAGGACGCGACGGCCATCTGATGGACGTTGTGTCTTGATGACGCATCGCACTCAACGGGATTGGCTGCCCAAGCCTGCCAGCACGTTTCGATCATGTCCGAGAGGTCACGCGCTGCCTCCGGCGATATGCCGAGCGCCTTGGCGTCGGGGCGCGACGACAAGGTCAGGCCGGTCCCTACTGACTGCACGGCGAAGTTTTCGACAAGCGTGGCGATCTGCGGATTGCTCGTCAGAAAGTCTGTCGAGATAGACGCGGCCAGAGAGCGTTCGCGAGCAATCTCATTGCCAGGCGTTCCGAAGAATGGGCCGTAACCCGTCGTGAAATGTGCGCCCTTATAATTGGTCCAGGAGAGTGACGGCCGGCCATCCGCCCCATCCATAAAGCCCGCTTGGGTGGTGCTCACGCCGCCGGCAGGCAGGGCGACTGACGGGACGCTTGGGGGCACCCCCGCAACCGCTTCGACAGAAGCGGCCGTCCCTGATCTCTTGCGCCCCATCAGCGTTTCCTCTTAGGCGCCCAGCCCTTTTGCTCATTCAAGGCGTTGGTCACCTCCGTCAGTTCTTTCAGGCGTGCAGCCTTGGGATCACCCGAAACATCGGCAAAGTCTGCCGATAGTCCAATCGGCCCCTCCGCATTCATGGCAGCCAGGTACGGGTTCGCGGCCGGTGCGTGCGCCAGGATCGATTTGGCGGTCTCGGCATCCAGATCGGCGCGCAATGCGAGTTGGTTGGCAAGCGCAGGGTTGCGCCTGCCCTCCGGCGATTCGATAATCGCAGCGACGCGCAGGCGCTCGCTCAGCACAGCACTGTTCGTGTCGCCGCTGACTGCGGCAACCTTCGGTCTTCCCATGGTGGTCCTCTTAGGAGTTGTGAGCCGCGTGTAGCCTTGCAGCTAATTCCGGCATGGATGAACCCGGCGTTGCCGGGGTGGTGATTGACTGAACGTTTACAGTCTTCGCAATTGCGCTCGCATAGATCAGGCAGTCCAACGGTTCGTTCTGCCGAACGGTGCGGTGGTAGAAGTGGCGCGGGTTTCCGTTGATGTAGCGGACCCGCAGCTCTTCCGACGCCAAGCCGTCAAAATATTCCGACGGGAGGTGATCAGGCAGCCTAATGTATCCGGGTTCGATTTCGGTCATCGCGAGATGCCTTTGCACAGCATGTTTCACCGTATCGACGCCGACAATCAGCAACTGCATTTGACCTTTGAGCTTGCCGCCCCTCGCTAACGGCAGACGGTCAAACCCACTTGCACCTTTTACCGCGTAGATGGAGCGGCGCTTTCGACGCTGCGCGTGAACGAATTTCATAACCTGGTCGGCGCTGAAGCCCGAGTCGACGGCGGTCGCAGCGACAGCAACGACGTTGCCATTGCTTAGCAAGAACGTCTCGCCTAGCGCTCGGTCCAGGTCCTGCCACACTGCATCTCCCGACGTATCGCCCGGCAGCTTAACGTGATTTAAGACGGACTGCGTCCCGCCCGAATGATGCGCGAGGTAGGTGCATTCCAGGCGATTGCCCTGCACATCAACTCCGGCTGTGACGAACATGATGTCCGCCGGATAGGGCTGGCTCAGCGGTTCGGCGCGCTGCTGAAGCTCCGACGACGACAGCTCGACTTCCGTGCTGGCATCATAGACCTGAGCCAACGCAGTGTTGTGGAACGCCTGCTTTTCTTCGGGCGTGGCAGCACTCTCGTATGATCGTGCGACGGATTCCAGGGTTGAGAACATCGAAGCCAACTCGTTTAGGTGATACGAGCGGACGCCTTTCTCGCCTACGGCCGTCGCCTCCCAATATCCGGCTGCTACCATCGCGCGCTTGCATGCCTCGTCATGCACGGCGCCGCATTCGCTGCATCGAAGATATGCAGTTTCCGGCCGGCCCTCTTCCCATTTTAGATTGTCAAACGACAACGGACCCGGATGCTCGCAGTCAGGGCACGTCACGATGAAGCGACGCTGGTCTCCTTTGAGAAACCAATGATTGATGCGCGATGCTGTGCGAGACGTGGGTGTCGATACCGCAATGATCTTCCGACCTTTGCCCTCGAAGGTCTTGGTTCGCTTGACGGCAAGCTGTATCGGACTTCCCTCGATGCCGGCAGAAACCGGAAATCGATCTACCTCGTCTAAGAACAAAAACTTGATGGCTCGTGCGGCAAGCTCGTCAGGCTTGTGAGCCGATGCGAAGCTGAGCTGACCGCCAGGGAAAGATTTGGAGGACAGCGAATTGGCGCCGCCCGAGCTGCCCTTTCGGGTATCCTGCCCCTTGCCGACCAGCGTTTGTAACGTGGGCGACGCGCTGACAAGAGGATCAAATCTGTCCCGAACGAACTCTTCGCTACGGCTGCCTGTCGGAGAGACGTGCATCATTGGCCCAGGCTCGCACGCGATGCAGTAGCCCATCAGGGCATCAATCGTGGTGGACTTCCCGACCTGAGACGAAAGCATCAGCACGATTGTTTCGACCTCATCATCCGCGAGTGCGTCAACCAACTCACGCTGGTACGATGCGAATCTTAGTGGACCTGGAGTCGAGCTGCTTGACGACGGGAGATAGATTTCGGCTTCCGCAAACTCTGAAGGCAGAATACGCGGCGGCGGTGCAAATGCTCCCGCCCAAGATTTGAGTACGTCTGATATGCTCACGAGAGAGCGTCTCCATCGAGTGCTGCAACGAATGCCTGTTCGTCTGAAAGCGCGCCCAGCACGTCGCGCACTTCAACTTCGATGAGCCGGGCCAGCTCGCCGATGTCAGTCTTGCCGGCGACCTTTGGCGCTAGGCGATGCCCGAGGGAAAGGAGCGCGGTCCGAGCCGTTGCGATGAGGTGCGTGCCTAAGCGCGTCACGGCTTCCCGGTCGATGAGTTCGCGCGCCGCTTTGGCGAGGTCCATTTCGAGCTTTTGATTTTCTAACTCGGCCTTGCGTGCTTTGAGCTGCGTTAGTGCTGACATCCGAGCGGCGCCGCCTTCACCGCGTCCATGGGCCGCGTGCCCCACTGATCGCTCAGCATCCGCGTTGGCGTGGACGATCTCGATTGTCTCAGCGAGGCCCACGCCCTTCGCTTCGACGCCTTCAAGCGCCCGCCGAACTGCCGCTTGGTCAAAGCCGGTCGCATCGGCCGCCTGCCGTATCGTGCCGCGCTTCGTCGCCATTTCGATCTCTGCTATTGATTTTGCTGCGATTTTTAATCGGAATCATGCGGCAGTGCGCCGCAATCGGTCTCAGACCGGCCCTGGAAGGACCCAAGTCCTAGATGTGGCGGGATGGCCACGCCCACGGTCAGCATGCATCTGGCTGACCGTGCGGCGGGCCGTGAGAGGCTGTGCATCACGAGCTGTGCTCGGCTGCCGCCTCGAATATATGAGCCCCACACGCCGTCCATCCGGGCTGTGCGGGGCTAGCGGCAGCGTCGCGAGACAATGCCCACTCGCTGCCGAATTGGTCGCGGACCACGCCGTGCGTAGGTGCCTCGCCCGCTCACTACGTGGCGTGGTCCGCTCGTCCGTCAGTCGCGGTTGATCGCGCCTCACGGGACAGGCGCACGCTGCGTCACTGCGGTGCCTGACGAGGGCATCACTTCGCTACAGCGTGCTAGGCGACAACGGCCGTGCACCTCATTCACGGTCGTTGTCGCGGTCTCTAATCGTTGTTTGGGCTGGACGGGCCGAGCCCTTCAGCCACGAGCTGCTTGGCCACCTCGGCAGCGAGGCGCTGGCCAACCTGTTTGTTGGCTTCCCGCTGCCATGCCACGCGCGCCGCAGCGCCGTCCTGCCCCATCGCTGTTGCGGGCGTCTCGGCATAGATGGCTTTGAGTGGCTTGCGGCTCCCGCTCTTGCGGTACACGACAGCCCGGCCGCCGTTGGCGTTGATGACGAACGCCTTCTTGACGTTCAGCCGTGCCGAGCCGCCGCCGGTCAGGCGATGCGTGGACGCGGTAAGGCCGCCGCGTTTGACTATGCTGGCGCCCGATACGTTCAAGATGCCGATACGCTGCTTGCTGATGGTCCAGGACGCAGTGAGGTTGCTAGCCGTGCTGGCCTTCACCTTCGGCACGGCCGCAGCGATCTTGGACTTCGGCACACCGATGTCCGCCGCGATAAGCGGGATGATCTCCTTGCGAGCTGCACGAGCTGACTGGTCTACCGCGCGCCGAATGGCATTGCGCATACCGCGCGCGGATAGTTCACTGGCCCATCGTTCAAGCTGGCTGGCGTCAACCGTGACGTTAAGGCCGCTCAACACCCACCTCTGGCCGCACGGCCCTCAGCAAATCAGTGGCGCGGTGTAAGCACTCCAAAGCCAAGGCCGCCGGCCGTTCACATGTCAGCTCTTCCAAAAGTAGGCTGGCGCATTCGACCATTCGGATGGCAGTCGCGGTATGAGCGATTAGGTCGTGAGCTTCAATGCGATGCTCACGCCACGGCAAAAGATCGGGCGGTCGCGGCCCCGCTTTGGTGTAGTCTCCCGTCATCAGGTCGGGGAAGCTTCCAGAGGAAAGCTTTCGCATCGCCCTTCGAAGCTCGCGCAACTCGGCGCACGCAATGAAAGCGGCTTCGGTGTTAGCCCCTGCGGTCGTATTCATTCAGTTGTCCTCGCCGTCGCTTGAGTTGCTTCCCGACCGCATACTGAGAAGGCCAGGCGGCATGTCGTGCATGCGGATCGTACCGCGCGTGATACCGTCCCGCCCTTCGGGCTCAACTATTTCGGTCACGCATGCGAACAACGCGACGATCTGCTCAAGCGAGGTGGCGATGCGGTCGCTATTGCCGGCGATCTTTTCGAGCGCGTCGCAGGTGCGAGTAAATCGGTTGCTGATATTCATAGCGGCCAGCTCAGCGGTGCTGACCGTCTCGTCTTCGAGGCTCATGGGAATGTCTCTGCTCGGGGCGTGCTCCGGGGTGACGCGGAGAGCCTTGGCCCCGAAGCTGTCAGGCTCTCCACGCTGTAAGACCGTCCCGCTCAGGATCGTCCCTACATCTATGGGGAGAACTGCCGGTCAAATCGTCGGAAAGTTGGAGTTATCCGATTTGTCATAATTGCGTCAGCTACTTGAGCCGCACTGAAGGGCCTTCTTGGCTGGAAGAACCGTTGACGCTCGAAGGTCGTGTTTCTACCATGCGGCTTAGAATTAGGGGGGCGCATGTCTGAAGAATTGAGTGATGAAATCGTATTCAATCTGCGACTGACTGAAGCGGACTGGAGTCCGAGTATCAGGGCATGGAACTGCCCAGCCTTCGACATCCCCGGCGCGTTCGTTAGAGAAGTTTTCGACCCTGAAGGAAAGCGGCTGGCTCCTTCTATGTTCAAGGTGGAAAAGGCGCCGGCGCGACTAAGTTGGCTTGGGGAAGGCGCCCCCTCGAAAGTCACGGTCATTGTGGGTTTGAAAGAGAAACTCTCCACAAAGCCAATAACGGACTTCTGGAAGGGCTTCGCGATCATCGTGCCCATTATCACAGCGCTTATTGCTGCTGGCGCAACGTACCTCAGCCGGCCTAACGCCACCCCACCACGCACTTTGAGTTTAACTGCGGATTTGGGTACTGGCGGGGGTCCTTCGCCGCGACTGACTTTGAATAATAAAGACTATGCCTTCCCTGTCGAATACCGGGTCGATAGCGACGTAAAGGGTGTCATAGACCTGAGTAGGAACTACAGCTATTCAAAGGCGATGGCTGATATTGTCGATGCGTCCATTAGCAACCTGAACACGGCGGCCCGGCAGATCAATGACTTCACCCTTCGAGTGACGGGTAATGTCTGTCCCGGCGGCAGCAACGGCCGCCCACCACAAGATAGCGCCCGCATCGGAGAGGAAGGGTCGGCCATCCAGAATGCGATAAGATCGATAGCCGGCAGTCTAAACGCGGCGAAGCAGGCACCGCGTTAATCCATCTACCTACCTACCAATCGCCCATGCGCCCCCTCCCTTATAGGGAGGGGGTGGAGCGCAAGTAAGTGGGTTTTAAGCCCGCACGCAAGCGCACGTAACCGCACGCAAATCTCAAGCTATTGATATCTCAAAGAATTCACCGTGCGATTTGCGTGCGCTGACCGTGCCAATTTACGTGCGGAGCACCGTGCGCTTTCGTGCGGTCATTTCGCGCGCACGCAAATCGCACGCAAATAATCATCCCGTCTACTGGCTCAAGAACTTCGCGTACGATGGGATGAATTGACCATAGACATATTGCATCACAGCGTCATCGGCTGGTTCTTCCCCTCGCTCGTTTCCTATCGCTTCGACGGATGCTGTCTTAACGGCATCCTTTAAATAGCGGGACGGTCGATTGATGCGGAACTTCAAATACGCACCGCTAAAAGCGACCTTGTACGTGTCCGCCGAAGCGGCAGTGATCTTAACGTCCCCACTGTGAACGGCAGCCGCGCACAAGAAACGGTTCAATGTGATGGTTCGGTCGCGCGTGGCAAGTTCAGCATCTGCAAAGTCCGATGGGATGCGAATGTCCGCCAAAACCGGGAGGCACTTATCGTCTTGAGCTTTTAGCCTAGCGGCTTGAACCTCTTTGCCCAGCTCGGTCTGCTTGGCGCCTATCACTTGCATCAATTCGTTCTTGTCAAGCCACACCATATCAATATTTCCGTAGCGCCCTCTCAAGCCTTCGAGCATTTTTAGTCCAGCCTCATCAGGCGTCGCAGCCTCCACTTGAGCTTTGTAGGCTGCAAGATTGCTTTTCGAGCATTCCCTAGCTCTGACGACAAGTTCCCACTCGCCGGGCTTCATGAACTTCCGGTAGCCCTCGTCATGTCCACCCCATTTGCGAATCAATTCGGCTGAGCATTCCTGCGCCTGCAAAGGCGCCCCGTTAAACAGAACGGCGATAAGCGGCAGAATGGCAATCAGACTTGTCGGTTTTGAAAGAAATCGAAAATTCACGGTCTTGAGCCCCAAAACAGCAATGATGCACCGTATTACACCGCTCGCAATCGGCAAGGCGTTAAGCAAAAAGTCGAAGTGATTGCAGTCGCTACGTCGTTTAGCCGACGCAATAACGGAAAAGGCGACCAATTGTCATCGGCCGCCCCCTCCCCCATATCGTCCTTCTAGGCTGTCAGCTTGTAGACTGTCGCCTTCCCTTTCCCATCCCTCACGACCTCTCCGACATCCATCAGCTTGTCCAGCAATCGGTTCACAACTGTGGGCTCCCCGTACTCAGAGAGACCCGAGCGCTTCCGGTCGATGTTGACCAACCTAAATACACCGCTTCGAGACAGACCGATCTCATGGGGCTGTTCGTCCGTTTGAGCGGCAATGGTCACAGCATGTTCGGTGATTACCCTCAGAATGGCTCGTTTGCGATCTGCAGGCGTGTCAGGGGGGATCATTTTGGCCAATTCGTTTTCGTCGTCTGCTTCCAGATCGACGGCAGCATCTTCAACCGCGTACGTTTCGTCCACAGACGATGCAGTGGCCAGTACGATCAGGGCGTCTTCCCCGTCCTCGTCGCGACCGATGACATGCGTGTTCAGCCGATAGCCGAAGTTGACTTTCTTAGGGTCTCCAATTCTGAACTTGCTTCCGGCCTTTATTGTCCCTTTGCCGCCCTTTTTGCTCATGGTGATCTCAATGACGGTGTCGAGATTGGCTTGTAAGGCGCCGCTTCCGCGTACACCCACATCCCCGTTTGTGGCGCTTTTTACAGGATGGGCCAATGCCGTAACGTTTGCGCCAGTCGCGTTCACTATTCGCTGCATCGCCTTAGTAAAAATGCCTGCGTCTTTCGAGCTATTATCGTCGCCTGGTGCTATCGCCTGGGCTAGCGTGTCGATCACGATCATCGCGACGGGAAGATCGTAGTGCTCGGCCGCGATCCTTGCGATCTCGATGAGGTCTTTCTCGTCGCGCGTAGGCCGACCGCTCGGATCGAAGAGACAGCAAGGGCCTTCGTGGACAACGAAGGCGCCGTCCGCCAAGTCACGCCCGGCACGTTCCATCAGATCGCACCAAGCTTGAACACGTCGTCGGATATCTTCGCTATTTTCCAATGCGACATAAATGACAACGCCCTTCTTCACCTTTCGCCCACACCAATCGAAACCATAACCCACATGCAGGCCGATGTCGGAATATACGGCTGTCTTGCCGCTACCCCACATGCCCGTAGCAATCGAGGCGGTTCGTTTGGCGACGACGTGTTTGACAACCCAATCCAAAAAGCGGAGCGCCGCGCTGCGGATGTCCTCGATGTACGTGAATCGTTGCGCTAGACGCTCAGTGGGTGTCTTTGCGCCATCAGCCTGATCGACTACTCGGCCTGCACGCGCTAAACGGACTTCGCGCTCACGCGTCAGCTGCTCTTGCCACGCCTCCCACCGCTCTTCGGTCCCGCCATTGGCGAGAAACGCGACCTTGTCGGTCGGGTCGTCATCGGACACGAAACCGAATGCGTCACCCTTAGACGGCTTGCTCAGTCCCTGGTTCTTCAGCCACTCGCGCGCGATCTGCCGGTCATCATACTCCCCGGTTCTCGGCTTATCGTCAGTATAGCTACCGGCGCCCGCCCACTCACTGAAGAAAACGGCTAGCGCTTCAGGCGGCATGTCCGGCCATTCGGTCATGACATGTCGTGCCGCTAAGAAGCGGTTCGTGCTGCAATCATCAGACGGTCCATCGTAAAGCGCAGCGAACTCAGCGTTCGCCAACTTCAGCGCCTCAACGTCATAGAGCCCGAGCGTTGGATCGAACTGCTCAAGCGCGGCGTCGTGATCCGCATCGCGAAGCGCCTGGATGACCTCGCGTTCGCGGATGTGCGTTACGGTCTCATCGCTGCGGTCCGCCTGCCCGATCTTGTCGGCGATGAATGCCGGCAGCGTGGGAATAGCTTTTGAGTTCACAGCGCGCAAAAACGCGATCTTGTCGTCATTCGAGCCATAGCTGCGTCCATCTTCGCGAATGGAGCCAGGCGCGACGAACTGCCCACCCGTTCCGCGCACGTCGGTACCGTAGTTCTTCTTAAGCAGGCCCGCTTTGTTCGTGAAGACGCCATCGGGGTCCGCAAAGACGAAGTGCTTGCCGCCCGATTGCGTCGGGATGACAGGCACTCCGGCCGGCACGCCGCCGTGTTCTTCGAAGAGCCCGCCTAGCAGCTCGGGGCCGTTGTCTTTAGCATCCGCGTCCAGGACACAGAGGCGTGAAGGACCGCAAGCGATAGACGGCACGGCATCAGGGAAGCGACGGAACATGCGTTTAATGACGTTTATGTCTTTCGTCGCCCCTACATGGACAGGCTCTTGACCGTCATGCCTCTCCATATAATCGGCAATAGCATGCTCAACGTCTTCACGCGATATTTCGGTGTCGAGCTTATTGTATCGCGGGATGAGCGGGATTTTGCCGTCGCTAACGAACACGGCGAGACCTAACGTGGCAAACTGGATTGCGTTCACTTTGTTCGATTGACGGCGAGCGCTTGAATTATCGACAGGTTGAGTGGCAGTCATTAGGCTGCTTTCTTGTTGGCTGCGCCCGACCTATTCGGCGAAGGTCGCAATACCTGTTTGACATGACGTTCGAAAAGTTCGGAGGTCGCGCGGTCGCGGCTTTCGACGCGCTGGCGCGTTGTTCCGAAGGCATCGGCTTTCACGACGTTCGCATAGGCCTTAGCCAGCCATGCGTCTCGATCTTGCTCGGTCATCGCGCCGAGCAGCCGCCGAACCGCTATGCTGTTGATGCCCAGCGCTTCCAAAGCCCCATCAACCCGGTGCGGGATCATCTTGAGGCGCGTCTCGCCCGCATCCTCGATTGCGAGGTCGGCAGTCACGGCTTGCTTTACGAGGTGATGGATGAAGTCGTAACGCATACTGGCGGGCATGCGTTCAATCGCCCCTTGCCACTCGGCTCCGCTGTATCGCGTCCTGCGGGTGGCAACCTGTATGTTTGCCTTCGGTCGCGGCGCCGCCAAGCAAGCAGACGGAAGCTCGTCGCTAAACGCGACAACGCCCTCTCGCATATGCTGATTACCCCGCTGCACGCGCGCGTAGGCGGACGCCGGGCTGCAAGCCATGGCGCCGCACAGACGTTCAACGATCTTCGCGGACGGCACGCCTACGCCATCCAGATCGCGATAAATCGTGGCGGCTAGGATGTCCCGGTGCTCGCGGCTCTCTGCCAGTTCAAGCAGCCGTTGGCCGCGCTCGCTGCGCTCTTCAGCCTCCCCGGCCGATGAGAGCATATCGGCCAGATAGGCTACGAGCCGCAAATGCCGCTGCATGCGGGTGACAGCGGCCAAGCCTTCGGACGGGCGGGTGAAGTCATCAAGCGGGGCCGTGGCAAGAATGTCTAGGTCCGCCCCCGGCGGAAAGCTGCCAGCCGTGAAGGCGTCTTGGCGCGGGAGCTTGACCAGGTCGCCCCGTGCTGGATCGAACTCTTTACGCTCGCCTTGGGCGTCGATGCCGTTTCGATGCAAAAAGGCGGTGGCATCTGCTTCAAGTCGGCCAGTGTCGTGTTTCATGGGTGCCTCGGGGCTTAGACGCGACAAAGCATGCGCCGCTGCGGACGCGCGCGATGTCACGTTGAGGATGGGATTGGAGCGGGACGGCTTTACGGCAAGGCGGTTTGTGACGACCCAGTCAGCGACACCCGCGCCAATATGTCTGCACGGGCCTCTGAAGCCCCTGCACGCGTGTACGTTCCGGCCGGGCTGCTCTCGGAGGTGGCGGCCGTGTTCGATGCTGCAAGTCTAGCTCGCAGTGCGAAAGCAATCTCATTGGTTTGTGCCGGCCGGGCCGCCACGTCGATCAAGCTCGCCTCGTGGCGGTCGAACTGGCTCCGGTCGTTCTGAAGGCCTGTCAGCCAATCAGCCAAGGGCACAGCGGCGCCATCGGCCGTCTTGATCGTTTCGGGCATTGCTTTGCCAGACACATGAGCGCGGATGAGGTCCGCCAGGCGCTGAGCGTTGGACTGGCTCATTGTGCGGCCTCTTCGGCACGGCTCAACACTCCAAGGACGTGGCTCCGGCGATACAGCCTGGAACGCCCCACGAGCAGGCCAGGGCCAAAGACGGCACGGCCTGCCGGGCTGCAAAGCCAAGGCTTGCTCTTCCGAACGGCCTTGCAGACCTCCGGGACGGTCATCAATTCGTCAGGCTTCAATTCAGTGTCGATCATAGGCGTGCGTCTCCGTTCCGTGGGGCGACGCCTCACGGGTGATTTCATATGCCGACCAAGTCAGCGGTGATTGGAGTGAGCCAAGATTTGCGCCTGCATTCTTGGTGGTCCAGCTAGGCGTTTTGGCTGTCTCGTCCGGTATTAATAGTTCAGCACCGCGCCGCTAATCAATTTACCGGACATTTATCGGACAGCACTTGTGCGCTAGGGCCTGTTCGCACACATCGCGCGGAAAGATCGTCGCGGCGGGCGCTGGCTCAAGCGGCTTTCCGCTCCGAGCGAGCTGCCTGCACCTGTTCGATGTAGCGAGCTATGGCATCGACTGCCTCGCGTTTCTCGGCCTGCATATCGTATCGGTCATAGGCTTTGCCGCTGCCGACGATAGCGTGATGCGTGAGTGCCTCGGTCGTGTCGCGCGGGATACCCATCGCTCTCGCCCATGTCGTTGCGGAGCGCCGAGCGTCGTGAGGTGACCACTCTGCCATCTTCAGGTGGTCGTCAGAACGAAGCCGCTGAACTGCCTTGCTTAAAGCCTGCCGGTTGATGGGCTTATCTCCCTTGCCTCTCGGGCTCGGGAAAACATATGGGCTATCCTCCTGACGCATCGGCCGACGCGAAATTGCCCACTTGATGTGGCGCACGGCTTCCGGACTCAACGGAACCGAATGCGGCTTAGGCCTCTTCATACGCTCAGCCGGCAAGTCCCAGCGAGGCGAAGGCCCGTCAAGATCGACAAGCTCGTCTAGTCGCATGCCTGTTACTTGCAAAGGCCGTTGAGCCGTCAAGAATATGAGACGAAGCGCAATTCCAGCGTTTAGGCCTAATGGCATGTTGGACTGAACGAGCGCGGGCCAAACGGCTGCAAGCTCATCGTCAGACAGGACCCGATCTTCTTCGCGCTCTTTGCCACCAAGCTTCGGAAGCCGAGCAAGCGGATTGATGATCGTCTCGTCCTCAACATTGATCCAATTATACATCGTGCAGATGCTCGCTTGCGACTTATTCGCATTCCGCACCGAATGGATGGCCATTTTTCGCAAATACTGGACGTAATCTTTGCGCTTGATAGTGGAGATGTAGCGGGCGCCGAATTCAGAACGCGCTAGGCCAAGCACCCATTCGTCATCTCGCCACGACTTCTTGCGGGGCTTGGAATACTCAGCGATGAAGCGGTCCGCGAGACTGTCGAACGTCAGTTCGTCACCGGAAACAACGGCTGCCAACGTCTCGCGCTGAGCTTCAGCGGCAGGATTCTTGCCATCGTGTAGATCGACGCTTCGCCGGGCCGCTTCCGCCTTGGCGGCGGCAAGGGTCATCGTCGGGTATTCACCGAGCGTGAGCCGATGCATCTTTCCACCGCGGAAATAGCGGTAGCACCAAGTTTTGCGGCCCTTGGGGCTCCGCTTACCTGCCGGTGTCACGCGAATAGCAAGGCCCTTGCAGGCATCGTCCTTGACCTCGATACGTCGGTCAGCCTTGAGCGTGTCGATATAGCGATCTGTGAAACGGGGCATCGGTGGCGGGCTCCGATGGTCGCGGCGCATTTCCCGGGGAAATGTTTGTGCCTAGACCGGGCAATTCGTTCACCCTCAGTTCTAGCGCTGCCAATATCGCCGCGTCAATTTATTGGCAACAAAAACAGATAGTTATGAGCCTTCACAATCTCTGCCAATATCTGGCAAGCGTCATCGAATGTCGGATTTCGATTCCGAGGGTCGGGCGTTCGAATCGCTCCGAGTGCACCATTCTCCAAGCAATTGCCGGGCCCTGGGCCTCAACGAGACTGACCGACGCCCATGTCGCGGGCGTTGTTTGTGCTCGCCTCTGCGCATCTATTTACCGACCATTTGCATCCTGGCTCTATGTTCCCGCCCGTTGAGGGTGCATCGATGATGGATGAACGGCGAAATGCGGGACGCGTGACGTTCGAGCGCGGGTTTCCGGTCTGGCTGATGGCCATCGACGGTACCTGGCGGCGCAATTGCCGCATGATGGATGTCTCGGAAACCGGCGCCCGACTCGTCGTCGAAAGCTCCATCGAAGGCATCAACCTGAAGGAATTCTTTCTCCTGCTCTCGTCCACCGGTTTGGCGTTCCGTCGTTGCGAGCTGGCCTGGGTGAATGGCGAGGAAATCGGCGCCACTTTCTTGCGGCAAGGCCCCAAGAAGAAGTCGGACCGAAAGGCCGAAGCGGATGTCTGATCTGGCGGCTGTTCCCTGCCAGGCCGTCACCACCGCGTGAGCAGGCCAGCAGCCTTCGTGAAAGCCATGTGACCAATTGGCCGGGAACATTCGACCCGGATCGACGCTTTCCTCCTGTGTATCGGGTGCGTACCGCCATGATTTCGGGAGCTCACCATGAAGGATTTTTCAAATGCCGCCTTTCCGCCGGAAATGATTTCGGTGATGCAAAAGGCTCTGGACGGCGCCGTTTCAACACTGCCGCATCCGGTCAGTTCGGTTCACGTGCAGTCGATCGCAGAAAGCATTCTGCGCACCACGCGCGACGGCGAGCGCGATCCCAAGATGCTGCAAACCATGGCGCTGCTCGAATTGCAGCTCACCGATCGATGACCCGCCCCGCGCTCGTTCTGCGAAACAACGGCCGCTCGAGCGCAACCAGATCGGCCAAGCGGCGTTAATGGCGCAAAGGGAGATTGTCGAATGTTCTATGCGCTGTTCGCGAATTCCACCAAGGTCAGCAAAGCATTTCCCAACAAATCCGATGTCTGGCGCCATGCCGAAGAAAGTGGCCTTGTCACCGAAGTCGGGCTTGGCAAGGAGGATCCGCCGCGTCGCATTCTCGATATGGGCTATGCGATCAAGGAATGCGCACCCGATCCGATCGAACACGATGCAACGGACGGAATGAGCGAGCACGATATTGCGCAGATGATCGCAAACTGTCGCGTCAATCAGCCGTCCGCAGTCGCCGCATCGTGAATTCGATGGCACCGTCGGGCATCTCCCGCCAGCGTTCGACTTCGCTCATATAAGCTTGTTTTGGAAACCGATCGAAAAACGCGCGTGCGGTCTTGCGAGCGTCGTCACGTGTCTGGGTGAAGGTTTCCCGGATATAGCCGTCATCCAGCAAACGCCGCTGCCGGCGCTCGGCCATTCCCTCCGCCAGATCGCGCGGCGTCTTCGGCATTGTTGCTACTCCACACACAAGCAACGACAACCAGATTGGCATGGAACCGGAAACGATCAAGCGAAAAAGAAAGGGCGCCACGATCCGTGACGCCCTTTCCCTACTCTCGCTGAACCGAGCACCGAGGTGCCCGAGCCGGCCGCGCTATGGTCACCATAGCACGAACTTAGCGGGCGACCTCAGCGAGGTGACAGCGCTTGGAATGAGACACTGGACCACCTCCTTTCATTGTTGACGATCCCAACAATATAGACCGCTTCTGACGGATGTTAAGCCCTGCTCCGGTTCCAATGCGTTTGACGCCGGCGCGTGGGGTTGCCATAGTCCAAACGCGCAACCAAGGGACGGGTTGGCGCCACTGGGAAGCGATGAAAAACGGGCTCTACTCTCTTCACGTCGTGCTGCTGGATGGGCGCTCCGGCAAAGGCAGCGGTGTCGCGACCTTCCGCGACGGCGAGTTGCTCGGTGGCGACGCTTACCTGTTCTATGTCGGGAGCTACCTCGTCAACCAGGAGGCTGGCACCTTCAAGGGTGAGGTCTCGGTGATGCAGCACACACCGAGTCCCGACATGAGCCCGCTATTCGGCAATCAGAGCCAGCCGGTCGGCATCGGCCTCACGGGCACATTCACCGAGACATCCGCGACCATGAATGGCACTGCGCTGGTCGGCAAGAACAGCCAGATTTTTCGCGCGACGCTACGGTTGCTCGCGGAGTCGGAGAAGTAGTTCCGGAGCCCCCCTCAGCGGAGCCGCCGCAGGTCAAGAGATGGATCTTCGCTGCGCTCAACCCATCCTGCGGCCCCGCGCTATTCCGCCGCCATCTCCAACGGCGCATGGCGCGGCAGGATGATCTGGATGCGCGTCCCCTGCCCAGGCTCGGAATGCAGGTGCAAGCGGCCGCCGAGGCGGCTGGTGACGATGCTATACACAATATGCAGGCCAAGCCCGGTGCCGCCCTGGTCGCGCCGCGTGGTGAAGAATGGATCGAAGGCGCGGCGGCGCACGTCAGGCGTCATGCCGATGCCGTTGTCCGAGAACAGGATCTCGACATGATCGGGGCCGGATTCCTGCACCTTGATTTCGACAACGCCGCCGGTGCCATCCGGAAAAGCGTGCGCCACCGTGTTGAGCAGCAGGTTGGTCAGCACCTGCCCGTAAGGGCCGGGATAGCTGTTCATGGTCAGGTTCGGCTTGCAGTCCACGGACAAGGTCAGCTTCTGCTTGCGCAAACCCGGCTTCAGACTCATCACGACCTGCTCGGTGAGATCGGCGAGATCGAACACGCGCTGGTCTGAATAATTGCGATCCGCCGCCACCTGCTTGAAGGACTGGATCAGCTCCGCCGCGCGGTTGAGATTGGCCACGAGCTGCGCAGCAGCGTCGCGATTGGCCTCGACGAATTCGTTCAGCGACGAGCGCCGGAGATCGCCGCGCGCCACCTCATCCGCGAAACGCGCGACGCGACGCTCCAGCGACGACGCCACCGTCAGGCCGATGCCGACGGGATTGTTCACCTCATGCGCCACGCCGGCGACAAGGCGCCCGAGCGCTGCCAGCTTCTCGGCTTCGATCAGTGAGTTTTGCGTCTCGCGCAAGTTACGCAATGCCCCTTCGGCTGCATCGCGCGCCTTGCGCATTTCCTGCTCGCTGCGCTTGCGCTCGCCGATATCCAGCGCCACCGTGACGATATTCTCGATCTCCCCATTAGCGCGCAGCAGCGGCAGCTTGTTCACCAGCCATTGCCGCATCACGCCGGAGGCGTCGCGGTATTCTTCCTCATAGAATCCGAGACCGTCCCGCGTGGCCAGCACACGGTTGTCCGGCGCGTCGGTCTTCGCAGCACCGTAGCGCGCCATCAGTTCGCCGGTGGTCTGGCCGAGCGCCTCGCCCGGCTCGATGCCGAAGATGCCCGCCATGTAGCGGTTCATCAGCACGTAACGCAGGTCGGTGCCCTTGACGTTGATCACCGCGGGCACAGTATCGATCACCTGCTGAAGCAGCCGTCGTCCTTCGAACACGGCGGCTTCGGCGCGCTTCTGGTTGGTGATGTCGCGCACCGTGCCTTCATAACGGGTGACCACACCATCGTCGTCCCGCACGGCTGTGGCGCTGTCCGACAGCCACAGGATCGTCTGTTCGCGTTGATAGACCTGATATTCGAATTCGCGCACCATGCCGTCGCGCTGCATGCGCCGCTGATATTCCAGGCGTGCATCCGGATCGACATAGATGTTCCTGGAGATGTCGAGCGTCGCCCGGATCAGATCCTCCGGCGTATCAAACCCCATCATCCGCGCCAGCGCCGGATTGGCATTGAGCAGCGCGCCGGCCGGCGTCGTGACATAGATGCCGTCGATGGAGCCTTCGAACAATTTGCGGTAACTCTCCTCAGCATGGCGCTGTTCGGCGAGCGCATGTACCGCAGCTTCCCGTGCGGCATCGGCCTCCACCAATGTCTTGCGGAAGACTTCAGCCGCACGCGCGATGTCACCGATTTCATTGTTCAGCGTCGTCGCCGGAATAGCCGTTTCCTGCCCGCCACCGGCCAGCGCGCGAATGGCGCGGGCGATGCCCTTCAGGGGCCGGACAATCCGTCTGACGACGAACAACGCCGCCATCAGGCCGATCAGCACACCGGCCGTGCCGAGCGCGATGCTCTGCCAGCGCGCTTCGGTCAGCGTTCTGGCAAATTCATGCGAGAGATGACGGCCGCGGCGCGTGCTCAATTCACGCAGCAAGTCCGTGACGCGGCCGATCTGCTGTCCTTCGGTGCCCAGGACGTCGCGATCGAGATCGGCGATCCGCCGCTCCGTGGTCGAGACCGCGATGATCGCATCCGCATAGGCATCGGCCGCGATGCGCAGCGCGGGTGTGTTGATCGGCAAGGCCTGCATATCGCGCGCCGCCCGCTCCGCCCGCACGGGATCGCGGGCCAGCAGCGCGGCGGCGATCTCGTTCTGCGCCCGAAACATGCGCTTGGCGCCAGCTGTGCTCGCCACGTCAGGTACGGCGCTCTCAAAGTCCTGCCGTAGCGCCGGCAGCGTGGCCAGCAATTCAGCACGCTGGTTGATCAGCGCCGTCACCTGCGCAATGCCTTGCCGGTAAGTGGCCAATCGCGCATCGACGCCATCGATCATGACACGCTGCTCGGGCGCCAGTTCGATGCGGGTCTTTTTCAGAAGATCGCCCAGCGCCGCGGCTGCTTCCGACACTTTCTCCGGCTGCGCGTTGGGATCGGTGACATAATCGCGCGCCGCCAGCCGCAAGCTGTTCAGCCGGCGATCGATATCTTCGGCAAGATCGCCGACGATCTGCAGCCGCTGCAACTCGGCAAAAGTCGTGTCGATATGCCGGACCGCCACGACATTGGCGACCCCCATCACCAGGATAACGGCCAATACGCAGAGAAAGCCGCTGAATGTCAGCTGGCCGATCGAGAGCGACGACGATCGGGCCTTTTCAAGAAATGCCGAGATGGCGGAAGGCATGCGGGACCGGACTCCAGACCGCACCAATATATCCGGACTTCGGTGATCAGGAAATGTATCGGGCGGCTCGAATATCTCGAACCGCCCGACATGGTTTCTATCGTGGCCTCACCGCAGCGCCGTCACTTGGGCCGAACGGCATCCGCGGTGCCCTGGATGAAGGCCTGGATCTTGGTGACATCGGCTTCGGTGAGCTTGCCGGTAAAATCCGGCATGCCCTTGTCCTTGAACGGACCGTTGAAGACGATGTCCTTCAGATTGCCGATGGTCTCGGTGGCGGAATAGCCGAGATTCGGCACATTGCCGCCCTTGTCCACGCCCGGCACGCCATGGCAGGCCGCGCAGGCGCTGACATAGATCGCCGTGCCGTCCGGCACATCCTTGGGATCGTATTTCACGCCCTTCAGGAGCTTGCCGATCTGGTACTTGGTAAAATCGGGCAATGGCGCCTTGCCGCCGACCGCGAAAGTATAGACCGTGCCCGGCCCTTCCCGATCGGTGGCGCGCTGGGTGATGCCGAACACGCCGCCCCAGCCGACCGCGATGGACACATATTGCTTGCCATCCACTTCATAGGTCGAAGGCGCCGCAACCGCGCCGGTGCCAACCGGCGTCTCCCACAATTTCTCGCCCGTCTTGGCATTGTAGGCGACGAAGCGGCCGTCCGCCGTCCCCTGGAAGACGAGATTGCCGGCGGTCGTGAGCGTGCCGCCATTCCATGGCGCCACATATTCGGCGCGCCAGGCTTCCTTCTGCTGCACCGGGTCCCATGCGATCAGGCGGCCGAATGGCAAGTTCTTCGGCGGTTCGGTGTTCAGCGTGAAGCCGAGATTCCAGCCCGTCGTCGCCGCATATTTCATCGGGCCGGGATCATTCTGCACGAACTTCTTCTCGCCCGTCAGATTCAGCGGCACGCCTTGGGCCGGCAGATAAACGAGACCGGTCTGCGGATTGAACGACATCGGATGCCAGTTATGGGCACCGAATGGTCCAGGGATGCTGTCGAAGGATTTATCCGGCGTGCGTGCTTCCGGCACTTCGATTGGACGGCCATTGGCGTCATAGCCCGTCGCCCAATTCACATCGACGAAATTCTTCGCCGAGATAAATTTGCCATTGGTGCGATCGATGACGAAGAAGAAGCCGTTCTTCGGCGCGTGCAGCACGACCTTGCGCGGCTGATTGTCGATCGTGATGTCCGCGAGGATCATCGGCTGCGTGGACGTGTAGTCCCAGTTGTCGCCGGGCGTCTCCTGATAATGCCAGATATATTTTCCGGTATCGGCATTGAGTGCGACGATGGAGCCGAGATAGAGATTGTCGCCGCCGGCGGGACTGCGGATATTTCGATTCCATGGCGAGCCGTTGCCGGTGCCGATATAGATCATGTTGAGATCGGGATCGAAGGTGATCGTATCCCAAGCCGTGCCGCCGCCGCCGCTGACCCAGTATTTGCCGGCGGGATCCCACGTCTTTGCCGCCGCCGCCATCGACTCGTCTTCGAACGGTTTTGCGGGATCGCCGGGCACCGTGAACCAGCGCCACTTCTGGTCACCCGTTTCCGCGTCGTAAGCGGTGACGTAACCGCGCACGCCATATTCGGCGCCGCCATTGCCGATCACCACCTTACCGTTGAAGACACGCGGCGCGCCGGTGATGGTGTAGGACATCTTGCGATCGGTGATCGTGTCCTTCTCCCAGACCTTCTGGCCCGATGCGGCATCGAGGGCGATCAGGCGACCGTCATAGGCGCCGACGAACACCTTGCCCCTGTAGAGTGCCACACCGCGATTCACGACATCGCAGCAGCCGCGATAGCCCTTCTCGCGATCGACGCCGGGATCGAAGGTCCAGAGCCGCTTGCCGGTGCGCGTATCGACAGCATGGACGACGCTCCATGGCGCCGAGACATACATAATGCCATCCACCACCAGCGGAGTCGCCTCGACGCCGCGGATGGATTCGAGACTATAGGTCCACATCAAGCCGATATCCTTGACGTTGGACGCATTGATCTGGTCAAGCTTGCTGAACCGCGTCTCCGCGTAATCGAGGCCGTAGGTCGGCCAGTCCTTCGATGTCGCGGTATTGGCCTTGATGGACGCGCTATCCACGGCGCCGGTGACGGCCTTGATATGCTCGGCCGATCCCTTGGTCTGCGCGATCGCAGCACTGCCGCCCAGCGTCATGCCGAAGGCCATGGCAAGCGAAACGCTACGCCAGAGTGTTTTGGTTGTCGAGATTGTCTTCGTTGAAACGAGCGTGTCGCTCTTGTTCGGACGCGTCGAAGCATCCCGGCGAGCAGGTTCTCTCATGCGTTTCACTCCCAATGGCCTCTCACGGGCCTGTGCGAATGTTACGCCCTGCGCGTGTGTCGTCAACAGATCAGAACGCATCTAATCTGCGCAAATGTAGTTTTGCGTTGCACTGTCGATGCTGCGCAGCGTTGCGATGCTTGCTCATGTTTTCGCCGTGTTTATGATCATCACCGACACACCAGAGATGCGTTCAGCATCCGGATTGCGAGAGGAAACGCCATGAATATCACCCAGGGCCTGCGCCGCGTGTTGCAGACCGATCCCAGCGTCATCGCCACCATCGATGGTGAACGCCGCCGTACATGGCGCGAGGTCGGCGACCGCGTGGCACGGCTCGCGGGCGGGCTGCACAAGCTCGGCATCCAGCACAATGATCGCGTCGCCGTGCTGATGCTGAATTCCGATCGTTATTTCGAACTCTATCTCGGCATCGCCTGGGCCGGCGCCGTGATCGTGCCGACCAATACGCGCTGGAGCCAGGCGGAGATTTTGGACTCCCTGCTCGACTGCCGCGCTTCGGCAGTTGTGGTGGATAGCGCCTTCGCAGCCATGGGACAGGAACTCGCCCGCGACGCCAAGCTGACACTGATCTATGCCGATGACGATGCGGGTCCGGCCGAGGCGCACAATTACGACAGGCTCGTCGAGACCAGCGCGCCTGTGCCAGATGCGATGCGCGGCCGCGAGGAGCTTGCGGGTATCTTCTATACCGGTGGAACGACGGGACGCTCCAAGGGCGTGATGCTGAGCCACGGCAACATCATGAGCAACTCGCTGCACATGATGAGCGAGGGCCTGATTCCGGTCGGCTCGATCTACATGAATGCCGCGCCGATGTTCCATGTCGCCAATGGCGGCGCCATGTTCACCTCGCTCGCCAATGGCGGCACCAATGTCATCGTACGCACCTTCAATCCGGAACTGGTGATGCAGGTGATTGCGGATGAAAAGGTCTCGGCAACCTTGATCGTCCCGACCATGATCCAGATGCTGGTCGATCATCCCTCATTTGCGAATTACGACCTGTCATCGCTGAAGCAGCTGATGTATGGCGCGTCGCCGATCAACGAGGCGCTGCTCAAGCGCGCGATGAAGGGCCTGCCGAATGCCGAATTCCATCAGCTCTATGGCATGACCGAACTGTCACCGCTCGCGACGCATCTGCCATGGGAGCAGCATTACAGCGAGGCATCGGCTGCCAAGAACCGCCTCCGCGCCTGCGGTCGCGCGGCCATTGGTTGCGAGGCCCGCATCGTCGATAACGACCACAAGCCTGTCCCGCATGGCACCGTGGGCGAAGTCGCGGTGCGCGGCCAGAATGTGATGATGGGCTATTGGGAGCGGCCGGAAGAAACCGCCAAGGCCGTCATCGACGGCTGGATGCATACGGGCGACGGCGGATACATGGACGAGGAAGGCTATATCTATCTCGTCGATCGCATGAAGGACATGATCATTTCCGGCGGCGAGAATGTCTATTCCATCGAGGTCGAGAACACGATCACCCAGCATCCCGCGGTCGCACAATGCGCCGTGATCGGCATCCCCGATCCGCATTGGGGCGAGACCGTGCATGCCTTCGTGATTCCGAAACCGGATGCGCAGGTGAATGCGGCGGAGATCATCGCCTTCTGTCGGGATCGCATTGCCGGCTACAAGTGTCCGCGGACGGTCGATGTGCGGAGTGAGCCATTTCCGCTGTCAGGTGCGGGCAAGGTGCTGAAGCGCGAATTGCGGCGGCCGTATTGGGAGAATGGTGTGCAGGCGAAGGCGGGGTAGCCAATCGCCGTCATTGCGAGCGCAGCGAAGCAATCCAGAAAGCCAAAGACTGGATTGCTTCGTCGCTACGCTCCTCGCAATGACGGCTGAGTTTTAGGGAGCCCCCGTCAGCTCAAACACCTCGCCGTCATATCCCGCCTCGATCGGTATCCGCAGCGTGCGCTTGTCGCCGTCGCGGCTGACGATCGGCATCACGCTGACGACTTTGCTCGCCCGCGCATCATCCATCGCAGCAGCCACACCGCCCTGCTTGCCGAGCTTGATCAGATTGCGCGTGGTCGGGAACGGCAACGTAAAGCGACCACTCTCGCCGCCGTCCAGCGCTTCGCGCGGCGACAGCCAGATGGAGTCCGTGGACTCCTTGCCGTCATGCATGCCGACCTGTTCGGGTGGTGCTTCGGCGAGGAAGAACCAGGTATCGAACCGCTTCTTCATGCCTTCGGGCGTGATCCAGTGCGCATAGGGCACGAGCAGATCGACAGCCAGTTCGAGATCGTTCTCCGCAATGATGTCGGCGAACTTCACCCTGCTTTCGTTGAGTGCATCGCGGTGCTGATCGGCAATGACACTCGCTTTCGTCGCAGCGATCAGTTCCTTCGCGCCACGCGGTCGTGCGAGCAGGATGCGGCTTTCCTCAAATGTCTCGCGGATGGCGGCAATGCGGAACGCCAACGCCTCGGCATCGAGATGATCGCCGCCATCATGCAGCTCAGGCCGCTTGGCGATCTCGTGATCGCCGGCATCCACGCTGCCGCCGGGAAACACGAGCGCGCCCGATGCGAATTCGATCTGATAGTGCCGCACCATCATGAACACATCGATGGGATCGGTCGCTCCTTCGCGGAGCAGAAGGATCGTCGAGGCGGGACGGACGGCGCCGGGCTCATGCGGCATGTGAGGTGCTCCCTGTCGGCATTCTGTGATGCCTGTTGTTATTCGCGGGCCGTAGGATGGGTTGAGCGTCTTCGCGAAAACCCATCACCACTTGCGCCCGGCCGTTGATGGGTTTTCGCTGCGCTCAACCCATCCTACGATCGCATCACTTCAAATTCGCGCGCTTGTCGAAACGTGCCACGCGCGAGAGGAGATAATCGACCTCCGCCTTCGCCGGCGCCGACAGCACCGGACCCGGCTTGCGCTGCGCAGCGGAAGCGATGATGCCGCGCTTCTGCAGCACATATTTGCGCACGGAGAGGCCGACACCCGGCTGCTGCTCGTAGCGCACCAGCGGCAGATGCGCGTCGAAAATATCATGCGCCTTGTCGCGCTCGCCCTTCTTCGACAGGTTCACCACGTCGATCAGCATTTCCGGGAAAGCATAGCCGGTCATCGCACCATCGGCGCCGCGCTCCATCTCGAAATCGAGGAAGGTGCCGCCATTGCCGGTGAGGATCGACAGTTCACGTAGCGAGCCGTCTTTCTGGAAGCCGCGCAGCGCGGTAATCTTTTCCAGGCCGGGCCAGTCTTCATGCTTGAGCATGACGCAGGATTTCGAATCCATGACGATCTTGCGGATTACCGTATTGGTCATGATGACATTCAGCGTCAGCGGATAGTCCTGCAGCACCCAGGGCACATCCTCGCCGATCGCCTCGGAGGCCTGCTTGAAATATGTGGTGATCTGATCATCTGTGCGCAGATGCGGCGGCGGCGCGATCATGACAGCGGCGGCACCGGCATCCATCGACTTCAGTGCCAGCGAGCGCATCGAGGCAAAGCCCGGCGCGGAGACGCCGACGATGATCTGCAGCTTGTCGCCGGCGCGCTTGATGAAGCGGGTCGCCACGCTTTCGGATTCCGCGCTTTCCAGCTTCGGTGCCTCGCCGAGAATGCCGAGCACGGTGACACCGTCGCAGCCGATCGAGGCGTAGAAATCGATCAGGCTGTCGATGGATTTGTCGTCGATCCGGCCGTCATCGAAGAACGGAGTCGGTGCGATGGCGAAGGTACCGGCAGCTTTGGACGTCAGTTTCATCATGGGCCTCTGTGTGAACGTGCCGCCACTCTAGCGCGGAATGAGGGCTTTGTCCGCCCCCTCACCGCATTCAGAACCGTCGCGCGCCGTGCTTGCTGTCCTCATCGGAGAAGAAGATCTCCGCCGCATGGGTCGCGATATCCTGCGCATCCCACGGCTTGTCCAGCGGCGGCTTCCAGCCTTCCATTTCCATCATCTTCATCTCGCGCACGCCGCGCGGGCCGGAGACGCCGAGCACCTTGCCGGTCTGCTCGCCGGAGAGATCGCTGACCATGTAGAGCACGGCCGGCGCGATGCCGTCGGCATCGAGTGCCGCGCCGGGATTCTCGATATAGCGCGGCAGGTCCGAGGTCATGCGCGTCAGCGCGCCCGGCGATAGCGTCCAGATGCGGATGCCGTATTTGCGGCCTTCGATGGCCAGCACATTGGACAGGCCCCAGATGCCGCCTTTCGCCGCGCCATAATTGCTCTGGCCGAAATTGCCGATCAGGCCCGAGGTGGACGACGTGTTGACGATGACGCCGCCGCCATGGTCGCGCATGAAATTGAACACGGGCTTGGTGACGCAATAAGTGCCCTTGAGGTGCACTTTGATCACTTTGTCCCAGGCTTCCTCGGTGGATTTGGCAAAGCTCTGGTCGCGCAAAATGCCGGCATTGTTGACGAGGATATCGACCTTGCCGAACGCCTTGATGGCATCGTCGAACACCGACTGGCCGCCTGCGATGGTGGAGATGTCAGCGCCATTGGCGATAGCCTTGCCGCCGGCCTTGGTGACGGCATCGACGACCTGCTGCGCCATGGAGAGATCGGCGCCGGAGCCATCGCGCGGGCCGCCGAGATCATTGACCACGACCGATGCGCCTTCGCGCGCGAACAGCTTTGCGTAGGCCTCGCCGAGACCACCGCCAGCGCCGGTGATGATGGCGACTTTGCCGTCGAGAAGACCCATGGCGATGCTCCCTAAGTGCTTTTGCTCCGCATGTCGTCCCGGCGAACGCCGGGACCCATACACGCTGGAGATCTGGTCGAAGCGAGATGGTTGCGGCTTTTGCCGTTCAACTATGTCGTCGGAGGCTATGGATCCCGGCTTTCGCCGGGATGACAGGCTACTTCAACACCGTCCGCCCGCTCTTGATGACCGTCACGCCACGATCCTTCACCTTCGCCTCGAACGACACCACATTGCCGTCCTTCCATAGATCCATGGTCACCGTCTCGCCCGGAAACACCGGCGACGAGAAACGTGCGCCGTGCTGTTTGAACGCGCTCGGATCATAGTCGGCATAGGTCTGCAGCACGCCGCGGCAGGTGATGCCGTAGGTGCACATGCCGTGCAGGATCGGACGCGGGAAACCGGCCTTCTTGGCGAATTCCGGATCCGAGTGCAGTGGATTGCGATCGCCGCAAAGGCGATAGACCAGCGCCTGATCCGGACGCGTGGTGATGTCGATCGTCTTGTCGGGCGCGCGGCTCGGCACCTTGTGCGCTTCGGGCTGGCCTTCGGACGGGCCGCCAAAGCCGCCATCGCCGCGGGCAAAGCGCGAGGCCACGAGGGTCGCAATGGCGTCGCCCTGTTCGTCGCGCAAAATCGTCTGGTGCAAGATCACGACGCCCTTGTCGGCGCCCTTGTCGAACACGCCGAGCACGCTCGAGTCAGCCGTGATCTTGGCTTCCACCGGCATCGGCTTGTGGAAGGTGATGTCGCGTTCGCCATCGACCACCATCACGCGGTTGAGCTTCATGTCGCCGGGACCCGAGCCCCATGCTGCAACGGATGCGAAAGTCGGCACGACCTTCAGCGGACGCGGCGTATAGGTGCCTTCATTGACGAAAGCGAGTTCGGTCTCGTTCATGGGATCGGCGCCCATGCCGATGCCATAGGCGTAGAGCATGACGTCGCGATCGGTCCAGGCATATTGCTGGCCGATGTTCTTCATCGCCATGAGGTCTTCGTAGACGATCGGCATGGGTGGCTCCCGGATTTTTGTTTGTTGCTTGTCTGATCTCTCACTGTCATCGCCCGGCTTGACCGGGCGATCCAGTAATCTCTGACGCTGCGGTGTTTACTGGGTCACCCGGTCAAGCCGGGTGACGACAGTTTGAGTGCAGCTTTACGCCGGCGTGAAGAACGGCAATGGCGCGCCATCCGTCGGCTTCCACACCACCTTCACCTTCTGGCCGATTGTCACCGTTGCCGGATCGCAATCGACGATGTTGGTCTGCACCGACGGTCCCTCCTTCAGGGTCACATAGGCGATGACGTAAGGGCCGGTCGCCGATTTGCGCATGTGGCTGTAGGTGTAGATCTCGCCTTCGCCCGATGACTCTTCCCACTCGGTCTTGTCGGAGAAGCAGAACGGGCAGATCGAACGCGGGAAGAAATGCGCGTCGCCGCAGGTGGTGCAGCGCTTGATCAGGAACTTGCCGTCCTTGGCCGCATCCCAGAACGGCTGGGTTTCGGGATTGCCTTGGGGCGTCGGATACTTCTTGGCTTCAGCAGTCATTACACGCGCTCCAGAATGGCAGTCGAGGCAGCATGGCGCACGCCGAGCAGGCCGCCGGTGCCGTGAGCAATCGCGAGGTCGCAATTGGGGACCTGCACCTTCGGATGGGCTTCGCCGCGCAGCTGGCGCACGGCCTCTAAGATCTTGGTCATGCCACCGCGATTGATCGGGTGATTGCTGCAGAGCCCGCCGCCATCGGTGTTGAACGGCAGCTTGCCGACGCCCGAGATCAGGTTGCCATCGGAGACGAACTTGCCGCCCTCGCCCTTCTTGCAGAAGCCGAGATCTTCCAGCTGCATCAGCACGGTGATGGTGAACGAGTCATAGATCGACGCATATTTCATGTCCTGCGGCGTCACGCCCGCTTCCTCGAAGGCGCGCGGACCCGACCACACGCCGGCCGAATAAGTGAGGTCGAGATCCTTGCCGCCGCGCGGGCCCTTCATGGCTTCGCCGTGGCCGATCAGGCGCACCAGCGGCTTCTTCAGGCTCTTGGCGATTTCCTCGGTGGTGACGATCAGCGCGCCGCCGCCGTCAGTCACGACGCAGCAGTCCATGCGGCGCAGCGGATCGGAGATCATCGGCGAGTTCAGCACGTCCTCGACGGTGACGACATCCTTCAGCATCGCATGCGGATTGTATTGCGCATGATGCGAGGCCGCGACCTTGATCCAGGCGAGCTGTTCGCTCGTGGTGCCGTATTCGTGCATGTGGCGCATCGCGGCCATGCCATAGGCATTGTGCGTCGTGGCGTTATAGGCCGTCTCGAAATCGGCTTCGGCGCCCTGCGCGCGCGGCGTTGCCGGCATCGTGCGCGGCTTGCCCGCCAGCGTGATCAGCGCCACCGAGCATTTGCCGAGCGCGATCGCCTGCGCGGCATGGCCGAGCGCGATGATGTAGGAGCAGCCACCGGTTTCGGTGGAATCCACATGGCGCGGCTTGAGACCGAGATAGTCGGTCATCGGCCACAGACCGCCATTGGCGTCGCCGGCAATGAAAAGACCGTCGACGTCCTTGTGCGTCAGGCCCGCGTCCTCGAGCGCGCCCTTGGCGACTTCGGCATGCAGCTGCCAGAGGGATTTGTCCGGCGCGTGCCGCGTCGGATGCTCATAGATGCCCGCGATATAGGCCTTGCCCTTGATACTCAATCGTCTCTCCGCTTGGTGTTTCGTCCCAGTTCAGTTTTTTCTGACGATTCAAAACAGGCTTGGCAAGCGACAACATTTCACGCTGCGGATGTGAATTTCACCAAGCGGAATGGACTTAAAACTGTCGCGGAGGTTTTCGCTGGCAGGGAAGACGTTTGCCAATCTGGTTGGCGAGCTCTCACAAAAGCGGAGAGCTGTGTTTCCGGAATTGGTGAGCTCGTCTTCTCCCTCCCCGGAGCGAAGCGAATGGGGAGGGTGGATTGAAGCGAGCGTTCAGCGAGCTTCAAGACGGGTGGGGTCTATCCCCACGTGACGTCGGAATGTGTGGAGACACCCCACCCCGCCCTCCCCACTGCGCCGCTGCGCGGCTTGAGGGAGGGAGCGCGACGCCTGAGCGTCATTGCCGGATCAACGCTGTCAAACAGCCAAGCTCTCGCAATCTCGCGGCGCCGAGGCGTCCGAGGTGTGAGCAGTTCTCCCCTAATGAGGGGAGGCAGCACGCCGTAAGGCGCAGGCGCGCCACCGCGACGTCTTGCTAGTCAAAGGACCGTTCTTCCGGGTACTGGGTAATCCCTCGCAAGGGATTCATCCGACAGGTTTCCCTGCCTTCACCCGCACCGCGTCCAGCCGCGCTAGCGGCAGAGCCCCGTATTGGGCCCGGACGGTGACCCTCGACCACCCGAGTGCCGGGGGATACGTCGTCCCCCCGCCCGCAGGCGCCGCATCTTGCTCCGCTGCATGACGCCTCATGAAGCGCCCCTCACCGAACAAGACAGGGCGAACATTGGCGACGATGGGAATTTTGTCAAGAACGAAATAGGAACAAGAGGCGGCACGCTCCTCTCCCTCCCCGGAGCGAAGCGACTGGGGAGGGTGGATTGAAGCGAGCGTTCAGCGAGCTTCAAGACGGGTAGGGTCTATCCCCACGTGACGTCCTGCCGTGGGGAGAGACCCCACCCGGCGCTACGCGCCACCCTCCCCGCTGCGCGGCTGCGCCGCTTGGGGAGGGAAAGAATCACCCTACCCGTCGACGCGCTCCACTTTCGCCACCACCGCCTTCGCGCGCAGTTGCGCGATGATCGCGCTGAGATGCTTCAGGTCGTAGACGCCGAGATCGATCGTCTGCTCCGTAAAATCCGGCGAGCGGCGGTGCATGCTGATATTGTCGATGTTGCCGTCGTGATCGGCGATCACCTGGGCGATCTGCGCCAAGCTTCCCGGCTCGTTGACGTTCTGTAAGAACAGGCGCGCCGGGAAACGCTGCGGCGAACTGTCATCCACGTCCCAGCGCACATCGACCCAGCGCTCCGGCTCTTCCTCGAACTCGCGCAGCGCCGGCGACTGGATCGGATAGATCGTGATGCCCTCGCCCGGCGTGACGATGCCGACGATGCGATCGCCCGGCACCGCGCCGCCATTGGGCGCGAAGCGCACCGGCAGATCGGAATTGACGCCGCCGATGGAGATCACCGAGGTGAATTTGCCGGCGCCCTCGCCCGAGCGCACCTTGTCGGCGGTGCTCTTCTTGTTGGCGGCATAGCGCCCGCCGACGCGCTCTTCCTTGTAGTCGGGATACATTGCGCGGGCGACGTCAGCGGCACGCAGCTCGCCGCGCCCGACCGAGGCCATCACATCGTCGATGGAGGTGCGTGCGAGACGCGGCAACGCGCCCTTCAGCTGATCGTCGGCATAGTCGATCTTGGCGCGCGCAAACAGACGCTCGACGATGCGGCGGCCGAGGCTCGCATATTGATCGCGCATCGCGGTGCGCGTGGCACGGCGGATCGCGGCGCGCGCCTTGCCGGTGATGGCAAGGGACTCCCACGCCGCCGGCGGCGCCTGCTGCGCCTTGGAGGTCAGCACCTCGACTTCGTCGCCATTCTGGAGTTCGGACGATAGCGGCGCGAATTTGCCGTTGATCTTGCAGCCCACGGCGCTGTTGCCAACGTCGGTATGCACGGCATAGGCGAAGTCGATCACATTGGCATTGCGCGGCAGCGCGATCAGCTTGCCCTTCGGCGTGAAGCAGAACACCTGATCATGAAACAGTTCGAGCTTGGTGTGCTCGAGAAACTCTTCCGGATTGGTGCTCTCCGAGAGAATGCCGATGGTGTGGCGCAGCCAGGCGAACGCGTTGGACTCGCGCTTCAGCCGCTCGTTCGGCGAGCCCGCGCCTTCCTTGTAGAACGCATGCGCGGCGATACCGTATTCGGCGATGCGGTTCATTTCCTCGGTGCGGATCTGCAACTCGACGCGCTGATTGCCGGGACCGATCACCGTGGTGTGCAACGAACGATAATCGTTCTGCTTCGGCGTCGAGATGTAGTCCTTGAAGCGGCCGGGCACGACAGGCCATGTCGTATGCACGACGCCGAGCGCGCGATAGCAGGATTCCAGATCGTCGATGACGATGCGGAAGCCGTAGATATCGGAAAGCTGTTCGAAGCCGACCGACTTGCGCTTCATCTTGGTCCAGATCGAAAACGGCTTCTTGCGGCGGCCGCTGACACGCGCCTTCATGCCGTTCTTCTGCAGCTTGCTCGACAGATGGGTTTCGATCATGCCGATCAGATCGCGGTTGCGCTCGGTGAGCGCATCGAGCCGCTGCACCACGACGAGATGCGCGTCGGGGTCGAGCACCTTGAAGGACAGTTCCTCCAGCTCCTCGCGCATCGCCTGCATGCCCATGCGGCCAGCCAGCGGCGCATAGATGTCGAGCGTCTCGTCGGCGATGCGGCGGCGCGAGGCCGGCGGCATGAATTCCATGGTCCGCATATTGTGCAGACGATCGGCCAGCTTGATCAGCAGCACCCGCACATCGTCGGCGATGGCGAGCAGCAGCTTGCGTAGGTTCTCGGCCTGCTTGGCCTCGCGCGAGACCAGCTCCAGCCGCTTCAGCTTGGTGAGGCCCTCGACCAGCGCGCCGATATCCGGACCGAACAATTTGTCGATCTCGGCGCGGGTCGCCTCGGTATCCTCGATCGTGTCATGGAGGAGCGCCGCCACGATGGTGGCGTCGTCCAGCTTGAGGTCAGTGAGAATCGCTGCGACTTCGAGCGGATGGGTGAAATAGGGATCGCCGGAGGCGCGGGTCTGCTCGCCGTGGGCGACCATGGCATAGACATAAGCGCGGTTGAGCAGGTCTTCGTCGGTATTCGGATTATAGGCGCGGACGCGCTCGACCAGATCATATTGGCGCATCATGCGGCCGCGGCTGGCGCGCGCCGGCTTGCCAGCAGCGGTTGCATCGACGGCTGGTGTGGTGCCGGGCGCGACGGGCACAGCCGCGCCCTCCACGCGCGCCGGAGGCGCCGCGGTCGTCTCATTTGCGGCCTGCATCTGCCGTGACTGACGGCGCGACGTCGCCATTGCTGTCCTCAATTCTGCCGAGTCGCTGATGACTCGTGTCCATTTCAAACAGATAATTTGCCCCGAAACGGCACGCAAATGCAAAGGCCCGGACTTGCGGTCCGGGCCTTGCGCGAAACTGTGATGGAGAAAGAGTGAAGCGTATCCGCTCACTCGTCTTCTTCCGGCTGTTCCTCCGGCGGAGCCAGGCCTTCGAGGCCCTTGAGCAGCTCTTCTTCGGTCATGCGCTCGACGGCGACTTCCGTATCGTCGGCATCGGCTGCGCCGCTTGAGCCGATCAACGGCACGGTATCGCCTTCCGGCTCGTCCACTTCGACGAACTTCTGCAGCGAGTGCACGAGTTCCTCGCGGAGATCTTCCGGCGAGATGGTCTCATCGGCGATCTCACGCAGCGACACGACCGGATTCTTGTCGTTGTCGCGGTCAATCGTGAGTTGTGAGCCGGACGAGATCATGCGAGCCCGGTGGGCTGCCAGCAGGACCAGATCGAAGCGATTGTCGACCTTGTCGATGCAATCTTCTACGGTGACGCGCGCCATGAAATGTCGCTCCGTTTGGTTGAGAGACCGAAAAATGGGATTGTTGGGGCTCAGTATAGCGGCTTGGCACCCAGTGCAAGAACGAAATTAGAATCCAGCTTGGCGGTTTTGTTTTGGGTAGGACTATGTTACCCTCAAAACACCCTTGGATATAAGGGCTTGCGACCATTAAATAATGGCCTTTCCGACACCATTTGGGACACCAAAAGGCTTCATTGCAACTGCAAAAAGATGAGCTTATCGCTCTCCTCTTCAATTGCGTGAAAGTACGGTCGGGCCGGTCCGCCAGAAGGCGGATGACGACTTGCTGCCGACGACTTTATGCCACCACTTTCGACCAATGTGCGGCGAGATTTCGCCGTGCCAAAAACGTCACAACAACAAACCCTATGAGAAACTTGATGTCTCAATCTGTTAACAAGATCGCGCTCTTCATCGACGGCGCCAATCTCTACGCCACGGCGAAGACGCTCGGTTTCGACATCGACTACAAGCGTCTTCTCAAGGAATTTCAGAGCCGCGGAACCCTGGTACGCGCGTTTTATTACACCGCCATTATCGAAGATCAGGAATATTCCTCGATTCGTCCGCTGATCGATTGGCTGGACTACAACGGCTACACCGTGGTGACGAAAGCCACCAAGGAATTCATCGACGCGTCGGGCCGGCGCAAGGTGAAGGGCAACATGGACATCGAACTCGCTGTCGATGCCATGGAACTCGCCGAGCATGTGGACCAGATCGTGCTGTTCTCCGGCGACGGCGATTTCCGCTCGCTGGTGGAAGCCGTGCAGCGCCGCGGTGTTCGCGTGACGGTGATCTCGACCATTTCGAGCCAGCCGCCGATGATCGCCGACGAATTGCGTCGCCAGGCGGATGTGTTCACGGATCTGATGGAATTGCAGAGCAAGATCGGCCGCGACCCGGCCGAGCGCCCTGCTCCGCGCGAGCCGCGTCACCAGACGCCGCAATTCCTGCAGCGCTCGGCCACCGTGGCACCGCGAGGCGACGACGATTTCGAAGACTGAGATTCCGAAGACCGATGGTTCAAAGACCGATGTCTCAAGGACTCGGACACAACTGAGTCGGCAATCGCCGGCGGTGGTCGCAGCCGCGATCTCCGCTGGCACCTCCACCAATCCGGGCCGCGACTGCCCGCTCTGCCCGCGTCTTGTCGATTACCGGACGGAGCTGCGTGCACGCGAGCCCAATGGGTTCAACGCGCCGGTGCCGTCATTTGGCGGGGCGGACGCGCAATTATTGATTGTCGGCCTTGCGCCGGGCGCCCAGGGCGCCAATCGCACCGGACGGCCCTTCACCGGCGATTATGCCGGCGACCTGCTCTATGACACGCTGCTGCATTTCGGCTTCGCCAAGGGCACCTTCCTGGCCCGGCCGGATGACGGGCTGACGCTGACAGGGAGCCGCATCACCAATGCGGTGCGCTGCGTGCCGCCGCAGAACAAGCCGCTGCCGGTGGAGATCACCACCTGCCGGCCGTTCCTGATCGCGACCATGGACGAGATGCCGAAGCTGCGCGCCATCGTGCTGCTCGGCCGCGTCGCCCATGACACGATGCTCAAGACGCTGGGCATCCGCGCAGTAACTGCGCCCTTCGGCCATGGCGCCGTGCATGACGCCGGACGTTTCAAGCTCTACGACAGCTATCACTGCTCGCGCTACAACACGAATACGGGCGTGCTGACGCCGGAGATGTTTCGTGCGGTGTTTGCGCGAGTGAAGAAGGATTTGGCGAAGGCGTAAAGCGCTACGGCCGTAGGATGGGTTGAGCGTCTTCGCGAAAACCCATCACCACCGGCGCAAAAGGTGATGGGTTTTCGCTTCGCTCAACCCATCCTACGCTACGTCAAACCGGGTTGGCTTTCAGCCACTCCAGCACATCCCCCGCATTCCGGTCCGGCGGAAACACCGGATAGAACACATGCGTGATGACAGCATCATCCACGATCAGCGCGAGGCGCTTGATCAGTGTGAGATCCGCAACCTCCATGGTCGGCAGGTTCAACGCATCCGTCAGTTCGAGCTTGTCGTCGGACAGCACGGGAAACGGCAGATGCAGCCGCGCCGCCATCTCGGTTTGATAGGCATTGCTTTGCGTGGACAGGCCGAACACATGCTGCGCGCCGGCCGCCTTCAGCTCAGCAAACAGATCGCGGAACGAACAGGCCTGCGGCGTGCAACCGCGCGCGCCGGGGATCATGTCCCAGTCATCGGTGAGCCCGATCTTGCCGGGCTCGCCGGTGCGCGGATAGCCGAACACGACGGTGCGGCCTTTCAACTCAGAGAGATCGACGACGCTGTCATCGGTGGCGCGGAGGCTGACCGAAGGGATCGTCATGTTGACGAGATGCGCGGCGGCACCGTCATCCTCGGGGGCCGGGATCTTGCTCCAGTCGACATCGGTGAGGTTCGGTTGGGTCATGAAACAAGCTCACATTCGTAGGATGGGTAGAGCGAAGCGAAACCCATGCTGTCCGTCGATTGCCGCAAGCTCCGCCGATGGGTTTCGCTTCGGCGCTTCGCGCCTGCGCTCTACCCATCCTACGGGCCTGAGTTATCCCCGCGCGCGCAGCAAACGTCCCTTCTCGCGACCCCAGTCGCGGTCCTTCTCGGCCGCGCGCTTGTCGTGCAACTGCTTGCCCTTGGCGAGGGCGAGCTGAAGCTTCACCCGGCCGCGCTCGTTGAAGTACATCTTGAGCGGAATGAGGGTCATGCCCTGGCGCTCCACCGCGCCCATCAGCTTGTTGATCTGCTTGCGATGCAGCAGCAGTTTGCGCGGGCGCTTCGGCTCGTGGTTGAAGCGGTTGGCCTGCAGATATTCCGGGATATTGGCGTTGACCAGCCAGATTTCGCCGTCCTTCGGATCGGCATAGGATTCCGCGATCGTGCTTTTGCCGTTGCGGATCGACTTCACTTCGGTGCCGGTCAGCGCAATGCCCGCCTCCACCGTGTCTTCCACGGCGTAGTTGAAGCGGGCCTTGCGGTTCTCGGCGATGACTTTGATCGGGCGTTCGTTCTTCTCGGCCATCTCATGCTTTCGGCGTCAGACGCCCAATATAGGAACGCCCTGCCCCGGCGCCAAATCAGGCTCTGGTCTTGAGCAGGTCGCGGATTTCGGTGAGCAGCGCCACTTCGGCGCTCGGCTTCGCCGGTTCGGCGGGCTTGGCTTCTTCCTTGCGCTTCAGCTTGTTCATGCCGCGGATCACCATGAACAGCACGAAGGCGACGATGATGAAGTTCAGCGTCAGCGTGAGAAAGCTGCCCCAGGCCAGCACGGCGCCCTGTTTCTTGGCGTCGGCGAGATTGGTGGCGGTAACGGACTTGGACAGGCCGGTGAAGTAATTCGAGAAATCGAGACCGCCGGTGATGGCACCGATGATCGGCATGATGATGTCGGCCACCATCGAGGAGACGATGGCACCGAAGGCCGCGCCGATGATCACGCCGACGGCGAGATCGACCACGTTGCCCTTCATCGCGAAATCACGAAATTCCTTCAGCATGCGCAATCCCTTTCCATTTCAAAATCGTCGGTCAGTCGCACCGATGAAATGATGATGCGACCAAAGTCACGCCGCGTCCAATGGAGCGCCTCTAGTTGATCAGCCCCGCATGGACCATCGCCGCGCGGATCGCCTTGCCGGTCGGCTCGGTCACCGGCAGCAGCGGCAGGCGGACGCTTTCGTCATCGCGGCCGAGCAGCTTGAGACCATGCTTGGCGCCAGCAAGGCCCGGCTCCTTGAAGATATTGTCGTGCAGCGGCGTCAGGCGATCATGGATTTTTAGCGCGCCGGCATAATCGCCCTTGAACACCAGCTCCATCAGCTCGGCGCAAAGCTTCGGCGCGACGTTGGCGGTAACGGAAATGCAGCCATGGCCGCCGGCGGCCATGTAGGACAGCGCCGTCATGTCCTCGCCGGAGAGCTGGATGAAATCCGGGCCCATGGCGTGGCGCTGCTTGGAGACGCGGCCGACATCGGCGGTGGCGTCCTTCACACCGGCGATGTTCTTGAGTTCGTACAAGCGCGCCATGGTCTCGACGGACATATCAACCACGGAGCGCGGGGGAATGTTGTAAATAATGATCGGAATACCGATCGCATCATTCACCGCCTTGAAGTGCTGATACATGCCCTCCTGGGTGGGCTTGTTGTAGTAGGGCGTGACGACCAAGACGCCATCGGCACCGGCCTTCTCGGCATGCTTGGCGAGCGCCACGGCTTCACGGGTCGAGTTCGAACCCGCACCGGCGATCACGGGCAAGCGGCCCTTGGCCTCGTCGATGCACCATTCCACGACCTTGGCATGTTCCTCGTGGCTCAGGGTCGGGCTCTCGCCGGTGGTGCCGACGGGAACCAGGCCGTGCGAGCCCTCGGAGATCTGCCAGGCGACATGGGCGCGCACGGCTTCCTCGTCCAGCGCACCGGCTTTGAACGGGGTGACCAGAGCTGTGTAAGACCCCCGGAAAATCGTCTTGGTGGCTGCCATGGTCTGCTCCGAACGCGATGCGGCTTCCGCCGTCTGCTTGAACCTATTGAATGGACTGCGAGTCTTACCGACTTCGGAGCTGCGGCGAAAGACCGCCGGACGCGCAACCAAGCCGGTTTTGCGGGGTTTACGCCCCGATTTCGCCGTGCTGACGGCGCACATCACGGCCTGAGGTGGCGGACATTGACGATTTGGTCACCCTTTCAATCAAATACATCAGGGGAATGTCGGCGAAGATGTGATTCGCCGCGAGGAAACAGCGTGACGCGACTGATCCCAACTCCTGCAGCCAAACGAACGGCGCTCCGCGTCAGTCTCGCGCTGCTTCTCAGCGTTTCGATCCCCGCGCTTGAAGCCGGCGCTGCGGGCACCACCGACGCGGCGAAGACGAGCCAGGCGGCAAAGGACGCTGCGGCCAAGCCGGGTAGCGCGAAGCCTGCTGCAGCCAAGGGCGCAGCGGACAAAACAACCGCGAAGCCTGCCCCGGCAAAATCGGCAGCCAGCAAGCCAGCAGGCACGACGTCGGCGGCCAAGCCGACGGCCGGCAAGCCTGAGGCTGCAAAGCCCAGTGCCGGAAAGCCTGCGTCACCCAAACCGACGGCTGCCAAGCCTGATGCCGCCAAGCCGACCGCCGCAAAGCCAGCGGCAACGCCGGCGAAACAGACGACGGGCACCGTCAATCCGGCGCCGGCGTTGCAGCCGGCCACGCGCCAGCATGCCGTCGCCCCGCCCGCCGCGAGGAAGCCGCCGCCGGCCCGCGCCGCGATTGCCGCTACCAGTTCGACCTCGCAGGCCGATGGCCAGGCACTGGAGAACGTCATCGAGCTCGTCCGCAAGGGCAAGAGTGGCGAGGCCGGCCAGGTCGCGCAGACCATCGGCGATCCCGTCGCACGAAAACTTGGCGAATGGCTCTATCTGCGCAGCGAAAATAACGGCGCATCGGTCGAGCGTTATCGCGCCTTCGTCGCCGCCAATCCGAGCTGGCCGTCGCAGACTTTCATGCGCCGTCGCAGCGAAGCCGCGCTGTGGGACGATCGCCGCGACGACAGCGCGATCCAGGCCTACTTCGCCGATGAGAAGCCGATTTCGGCCAAGGGCAAATTCGCCCTCGCCAAATCGCTGCTCGCGCGCGGCGACCGCGCCTCCGCCGAGCGCCTCGTGCGCGATGCCTGGCGCAACGATCCGATCTCCGGCGATACCGAGAATATGGCGATCGACATCTTCGGCGCCCTGATCACGCCCGGCGATCACAAGGCACGCATGGACATGCTGCTTTATGGTGCCGATGGCGATCCCGGCCTGCGTTCGGCGAAGCGGCTCGGCGGCGGGCAGATGGCGCTGGCACGCGCGCGCATCGCCGTCACCAAAAAGGCATCGAATGCCAAGGCGCTGCTCGATGCCGTGCCGCATGAGCTGCACAGCGATCCCGGCTACATGTTCAGCCGGATGCAGCAGCTCCGCCGCGACGAGCGTTTTACGGATGCCGCTCGGCTGATGTCGGCGGTGCCGAAGGACATCCATCGCCTGCACAATCTCGACGAATGGTGGATCGAACGCCGCTTGCTGTCGCGAAAGCTGCTGGATGTGGGTGAGCATCGCGCCGCCTATGTGGTGGCACGCGATGCCGCTTTGCCGGCCCGCGACATCTACAAGACCGAGCAGGAATTCACCGCCGGCTGGATCGCGCTACGCTTCTTAAAGGATCCTGCGACCGCCGCGCAGCATTTTGCGCGTATCGGTGTCGGCAGTGTCAATCCCACCGCCCTCGCCCGCGCCGGCTATTGGCAGGGACGTGCCGCAGAAGCCGCCGGCCGCAGTTCTGAGGCCCGCGCGGCCTATACGCGCGCGGCGGAACAGTCGACCAGCTATTACGGCCAGCTCGCACGCGGAAAACTCGGGCTGCCGCAACTCGATATCAGCGGCTCGCTGTCGTCGCGCGCGCGCGGATCGGAGCGTCTCGAAATCGTCCGCGCCGTCCAGCTGCTCTATGCGCTCGACGAGAAAGAGATCGCGATTCCGATTTTCGCCGATGTCGGCGAGAACGGCGACCCCGAAGCCGTGCTCGGCCTCAGCGAACTGGCGTCGCAAAACAAGGATGCGCGCGGCATGCTGCTGGTCGGCAAGGCCGCGCTCAATCGCGGCCTGCCCTTCGATCACTATGCCTATCCGACCACCGGCATTCCGAACTATCGGCCGGTGGGGCCCGAGGTGGAGCCCGCCGTCGTCTATGCGATCGCCCGGCAGGAAAGCGCGTTCAATCCAGCGGTCGTCTCCCCTGCGCAGGCTTACGGCCTGATGCAGGTCACACCGAGCGCTGCGCAATATGTCGCCAAGCGCCATGGCGCCACTTACGACCTCGCGCGATTGAAGAACGACTCGACCTACAATGCCGCGCTTGGCGCAGCCGAACTTGGCGGCCTGCTGGAAGACTATCGCGGCTCCTACATCATGACCTTTGCGGGTTACAATGCCGGCCGCGGCAGCGTGCGCAAATGGATCGAGCGCTATGGTGATCCCAGAGATCCCAATGTCGATGCGGTGGACTGGGTGGAGTCGATCCCGTTCGCCGAGACGCGCAATTACGTCCAGCGCATCATGGAAAACCTGCAGGTCTATCGCGCAAGGTTCGGCGGCGGCAGCAAGCTGCAGATCGATGCCGACTTGCATCGCGGCCGCGGCAGCAGCGTCGAATAGTCAACTCAGCCTGTAGGATGGGTTGAGCGAAGCGATACCCATCACCGCACACGCCGGTGCCTGTGGTGATGGGTATCACTTCTGCGCTACGCGCCCGCGCTCAACCCATCCTACGATCTCCCCCAAAACAAAAACCCCCGGCATTTCTGCCGGGGGTCTTGTTGTCAGATATCGATCGCCGTGAGGCGTTCGATATTAGAACGAGCGGAGAACCTGCAACGAACCGTTGTAGATGCTCTGGTCCTGAACAGCGTAGGTGCCGGTCGGACGGCCGCTGACTGCGAGACCGGTCAGAGAGCCACCGAGCTGCTGCTCGAGACGGGTGTAGGTGAACTCTGCCGAGAAGGTCAGGTTCTTGACCGGGGTCCAGGCGGTACGGGTACCGATCTGGGCCACTGCGAAGTCGAAGTTGTTGGTCGAACCGACGAGCGTGCCGTTGTTCGAGCCGGTGCCAGCCACGCGAGGCGCGAAGGCCGCGGCGAGGATCGCGTTGCCACCTTCACCATACGAGATGCTGCTGTAGCTGCCGAACAGCGACGTGCGCCATGCCGGGTTCCAGTAGTGCTCGTAGAAGCCGACGACCGACCAGGCTTCGCTCTGCTGAATCTGACCGTTCGTGGCGTACATGCCGTCAAGCACATAGCCAAAGCCGATCGAGTTGGCGTTGCCAGCAGCAAAACGACCGCCGCCCGTGGTGTCGGTGGTGCCGCCAGCCATTGCGTACTTGGCAGCGCCCTTGGCGTAGGTGGCTTCGAGCTTCAGGCTGTCGCCAGCGCCGGTCGGCAGGTTCTTGAACTCGACAGCGCCGTTGACGGCGAAGCCATAGGAGTCATCCGGATGCAGGGTGCTGCCGGCGTAGAAGCCCGGAGTGATCGTGTGCATCGCAGCGCCGACATGCAGCGAACCCCAGGCCTGATCGAGGCGCAGGTTGCCGACGACGTCCGGAATGTGGTTGCCACCGTAGGAGTTACCCAGGAAGGTGTTGGCCGTCGTGCCGTAGCCAGCGGTGGTGTTGCCGGAGCCGAACGGACCACCGAGCTGCAGACCGGCATTGTAGAGACCGGCGTTGCGATAAGGGGTCGCGTTTTCGAGCGAGATGGTGCCCGACACGCCGTTACCGAACGAAGCGGTGTAGGCGATCTGCGGGATACCGGTGGTGTTGTTCGAACCGGCCATGAAGCCCGACGACACGTAAGGCTTCGAGAGCGCCCACTGCGGGTCGAACTGCGAGACGGCCTTACCGAAGGTGAAGCCGGCGAACTGGATGAAGGCGTAGTCGACTTCGGTGAAGCCGCCAGCGATGTTTTCGCGGTTCTGCGAGAAGTCGAACTGGATGTTCGCGTAGGTGCGGACGACGCCGTATTCGGTGGCGGTGCGCGTGTCGGTGGTCAGGTTGATACGCGAACGGTTGAGGAAGTAATCCTTGTTCCATGCGCCGGCGCCACCAGCACCACCCTGCCAGAACGGGGTGTCATAGGCGTTGCCGTTGATCGTGGTGTCGATACGGATCGCGCCGCCGATCTTGACGCAGGTGTCGGTGCCCGGGATGTAGTAGAAACCGGCGCCGTAGAGAGAGCAAACCTTCACGTATTCAACGGCCTTGGCCTTGACCGGAAGATCTGCTGCCTGAGCGCCACCAACAGCGAGGATCGTCGCTGCGGAGCCCAGGATAAGGCCCTTAATCGTCTTCATGTAACCTCCAAGTTGCTAAAGGGAAGGTTCCGCCACGGGGTGAAACACCCTGAAGACAAGCCCCTAAATCCCTGACAACCCGCACCGAGACTCGCGATCGGCGCCACATGCCCGCGGCGCGAATCCATCATCAATACGGGACGACCTCGGGATGCCCCCCTCCGTCGCACCGCGAACATCCCTTAAGCCCTGCCGCTTCGCAACAATGGAACGCCTCGAAACCGCCCAGCTTCAGCCATTTGCGGCAAAGTGTTGCGGAAATCACACGCGCTTGTGATCGCCAAACTTCGCCAACCGACTGATCTGTCTAGCTAATTCGCCAATGCAAAAAATGTGTCACAAACTACCCGCTCGGCGTGTCCCGCACTTTTATTCGCGCAGAAACCTCGATCGCGTGCCGATATGTATTTCGAATCATGGAGATTCGCGCGCCTTGGCATCGGCGGCGCCGGCATCCTTCCCAGCTCTACTTGGGGCATCGCGGCGAGCAGCGTCATATAAGAGAGTGCGTATTGCCCGACCTGTCCGGAAAATTATCTGCACAGGCAGGCAAGAGACGCGATCTGGCGCTTGCGGCTCACGGCGCGGTCGGGCATATGCAGCCATGATGGAGCTGTGGCCGAGTGGCTGAAGGCACCGCTTTGCTAAAGCGGCATACCTGTTAAAGGGTATCGAGGGTTCGAATCCCTCCGGCTCCGCCATCTACTTGGCATTAGGCCGTTGATCTAACTCAACAATCCATCAATAGTTGAGCACTTCTGCCCTACCAGGTGTCCTACCTGCTACGGTCGCCAGTTTGCGCCCTGTTCGGTCAGTTCTCGGATGAGCCGTTCGTGCAAACCGCTCTGCGGATCGATTCCCTGACGAGCCAATTCGAGGATAGTGCGTGCCAGTTTTCGCGCTTCCTCGACCGACATTCCCGGCACGTCACCAATCTTGAGATACGGCCGAGACTTCCCGATCGAGTACTGGACGTGAAAGCTGATCAGTCCGGTGTCGCGGATGATCGCTCGCAATCCAGGGACCATGTCGTCACTGAGAGTGACACGATCAGTTTTCATCAAGCCCGTTTTCAGGCTGTGCGCGAGCGACTCCAGAGTTTCCAGCGAAAACGCGACCTGCGGCCGCTTCGCGGACATCTCTTCAAGCTGCTTCCTAAGTTTTCGGCGACCTTCTGACATGCGCCGACTGTAAACAAGCCCCATTGCCATCGCAAGAAAAATGGCGATTCAACGCGAAAATTCATAGCATTTGGCGGTCGATTAGCTTACTGTTTACTGTATGCAAACTGGCGATATCTGCAATTATCGCGACTAATCGGAGCGGAAATGACCCACCTGCCCGTTCTCGTCCCCGCCGAAATCCTGCCGCCAGCTCTGTGCGCTGAGATCGACGAAGCCCTTGCCCTGGCTCAACGGGAGAAAGCCGAAGCTACCCGCCGCGCCTACGCGGCTGACTGGCGCATATTCGAATCCTACTGCACGTCGCGAGGCTTGGTCCACCTGCCCGCCGCGCCGGCGACCGTGGCAGCCTTCCTCGCCGCTCAAAACCTCACCGGGGCCAAACCATCAACCATTGGCAGGCGAGTTGCAGCGATCCTTCACGCCCACAAAAGCGCGAACGCTCCCTCGCCCACGGACGATGACCGGGTCCGCGCTGTCATGCGCGGCATCCGTCGCAGCCGGGGCATCGCTCCGACTAAGAAATTACCCACCGCAGCTCCGATCCTGCTCGCCATGTGCGCCAACGCCGGCGACCGTCTGGCGTCGCTCCGGGACCGGGCGATCCTCCTGCTTGGGTTCTCTATCGCTGCCCGCCGATCCGAACTTGTCGGACTGGACGTGTCTGACGTCCGATTCACCGACCAGGGTGCAGTGGTGACCATCCGACGCTCCAAAACTGACCAGGAGGGCGCCGGCGCCGACGTGGCGGTGCCCTTCGGCACGGTCGCCTGCCCGGTAAACGCGCTCAGAGCCTGGCTGACGGCCGCCGGCATCGAGACCGGGCCGATATTCCGGCCAGTCGGCAAAGGCGGACGGGTGGGCACGCAGCGGCTTTCCAGCGCGTCGGTCGCAACGGTGGTCAAGACGCATGCCGCGCGCCTGGGTCTGGATCCGCGGTCGTTTGGCGGTCACTCGCTCCGTGCGGGGTTCGTCACGTCAGCCGACGAGCGCGGCGCATCCATCTTCAAGATCATGGACGTGACCCGACACAAGAGCGTCGATACGCTTCGCGGCTACGTCCGGAATGCCGAGCTATTCCGCGACCACGCTGGCCAGGGGCTGCTATGATTCAAATCGAGGGCACGAATTTTGAGTACTTCGACCAGGGGGGGTCCGCGTTCATCTTTGCAGATCAGGACACCGGTCGCGCCGTCAAGCTGTTCAAGACCAGGGGAATCCCCCGCGAATTTATCAAAACGACATATTGGTCGGAGGTGAAGGCGTACAATCTGGTGCAGCGAAGCCCGGCGCTCATCGAAATGGTGCCCCGCTTCTATGGACACCGCAAAGTCACTAAAATCATCGGCCGGACAACGACGATCTGTCGGGCCAGTTTTATCTGGATCTCGCCTACGAAATCGACCTTGTCTCAGGGGCGACCTTCAAGAAGTGGGTCGAAACACCGCAAGATGTTCGTGACCCGTTGGCCGCCCTTTTCAGCGAGGTCGGCATCAAGCACTACGCTGACTCTTGCGTGACAACCACGCCTACGATCAAAGCCATAGACTTCGCCGCGGACTTTCCGGAATTTTAGTCGCGATAAGCGGGCTTCTCGCGGCCGACGAGGTTGCTAAATGACACGGGTTGCGGAATGCTGCCATACATCCAGCGGGGGAAAGCATGGACGGATTTTATGTTACTTACGTCACGGCCAGAGCTGGCACCGCGATCATTTTATGGGTGATCCGCGGCGCGACGATGGTCGGCGTGGATGCAGGCGGGCTTAAATATGACGGCGAACTGAAGCAGACCGACGCCGGCTTCCACTGCTCGATCGTCTACATCATTCCTCCGAACGCCAGCCTGATTACAGGCACGCCATTGTCTCCGAACAGTCAGCGGATTCCCCTCGAGTTCGATCTGCCTGCCGATTTCACCAATGGCCAGGTGGTAAGCATCCTTACGCCACTTGGTCCCGTGAACGCGAAATTCGAGAAGCTGCGAGATTTGTGAGGGGCAATGACCACCGATTCTTTTTGGACATATAAATTACCAGACCTAATCAATGCCCTCATTTTGATCGCCACGATCATTGCTATTATTTATGGTCCGCTGAAAGCCGTCGAAATCACTCGAAAGAAGGATCTCGAACGAGAGGCATCCGCCCGCAAGCGGCTAATCCTTTCCGCTCTAATGCGTACAAGAAAAACCGTGATGAATCCTGATCACGTAGGCGCACTAAACCAGATTCAGCTCGAATTCTTCAATCACGCCGCTGTCCTGACAGCGTACAAAAATTACATCGGAAACCTGTCCGAAACAGTCCCGGCCCCCGGCAACGCGCTCGATAATTTTCTGCAGCGGCGAAACGACCTGTTCTTTGACCTTTTGCATGCTGTGGCGATGGCGTCTGACGTCCCCCTGGACCGACATGAGTTGGATCGATTGGCATATGTGCCATTCGGCTGGCAAACAGAGCAGAACGAGATTCAAGTTTTCCGGTCCTCTCTCATAGAAGTGCTGCAGGGGCGGAAGCCGTTGCATATTGTACCAGGTCAACAGCAACCCCCTCCGGCGCACAATCCGTTCCCGCCCCCGCCAACCTGATCGGTGGCGATAATCACTCTTCTCGTCTGCAATCGACGCGAGGCGAACGCTGATCGTTATGTTGACTTACACCGTTTATGCTAACTCGCTTTGATAGCACGACAATTTGCATTCCTCTCCTGGTTGATGCAGTCTTCGAACCATAGGAGAACCGGAATGAAAGCTATCGCCATCGCGGCCGCAGCTCTGCTCATCGCCGCAAACGCTTCGACTGCTGCGAAAGCCGCGGGCGCCGATCCTGCCAAATGTATCATTGAGGCCGCAGCACGGCTGCCGGCCGCGCCCGGCATGACAATCACGGAATCAAAACACCGGGAGTTGACTGCGAAGGAAGCCGTTGGCTGGAAGGACCACCCTTACGGGCCGCCACTCGTCGTCGAGGTCTCAGCGCGCGCAGCCGAGCGCGATGCGAGCTATGTATTCCTGTGTACTTCGGCTGGTGTGCGCCCGCTGCCGGACGGAAAAGTCCCCCAATAATCAGCGCCGAGAAGGCATGTTATCGCAGGTAAAAGATGTCGGACGGCGACAGCTTAATTGCGGGCTGGGAGATGTCCGTCACGATGCAATTACGCACGCCGTTGCGGTGGCTCCGACGCCACCGTGAATTCCGTGCCGGCGCGGCGCCCCCAGATGAAGCGCTTCCACAGAGGCACGCATGCTGGGTGCCGGTGCTGAGAACGTGGCGGGATCTGGGAATTGACGAAGACGAGGTGCCGGAAACCACCATGGCATCGCAAATCGGCCAGATACCCGCCGACGGCGGGACTTTTTTGCCGTTCCTCGTCGATTATCGGAAAATCGTCGAGAACGGCAACGGCTCACTAACCGACCTTGCCGATCGATATCCTGAGTACCGTCACCTTGTGTTTCCGCCGCCGACGCGGAAAGTGCGGAAGCTATCGCCGCCTCCGCGGGTCTCGATATCTATCCTTGACTACGCACCAATGCCCACTGCCCCGGGCCAATATCACTTCAACTTCGAATTCCACTGCAGCGACTGCGGAGGATATGTCCTAGATGTACCTGAAAACGACGACCTGCTGGTGCGCTGCAAAGCCTGCGGAGCCGCATTCGATACTCTTGCCGACATCAAAGATGCATGTCGGAAAATTGCACTGGCAGAACTGAAATCCAAAAAGCTCGGTGCGTTTCGTGAAGATGTTTAGGTCGCGATAACGCTTATTCCCAAGGGCGATAAAGCCACATTGATCAGGAGGAAGCGATGCCACGAAAAACGCTCCGGCGCTCCATGCCGGTCGCCACCAAGATTGAAGATCACCCAGAGGGCATGTGCTTTTCGATCATCGTCGATATCCCGCGAAACACCCAGCGCATCGGGATCGTCGCCGAAGCAGGTCGCTCGCTCAAAAAGGGAAGTCGAAGCGTGGCATCAAGGCGGCAGCCATCGCCGAAATCACCGACGACTGATTCAACAGATAATTGCAGTCACCGCAGTTGAACCGCAGTTGCGGTGGCAATGCTCTGACAATGTTTTATCAGTCAATGGATCATTGCAGGGCACCGGTCGACTCAACTCTATTCTGTTTCGCCTTCCAGGTGCTGTAACGCTGTAACAGCCCTAAGATATGGATGTTACGTTACACGACGCTGCGGGGCGTAAACGCCCCACGACGCAACAGGGTTTGTAACGTGTGACTGTAACGCATGTTACACAAGAAAATTAGCAACTTAGTGGAAATTGTAACGCGCTGTAACGCTGATCTGTACCAAGGCCGTTTTCACCTCGGTAGCGGCGGCAATGGCGGCTTCACTGTAACAGCCGATGTTACAGCCGCTTCCATCCGATTAAGTTCTTTCTCACCGGCCGATGTGCAGTGCCAGGCGTTGCGATGCTTCTGCACCAGCTTGTCCTTGGCCAACGCCTCACACGCGCGGCTGACACGCATGGCCTGCGGTTGCCCCTTCGGATCGACCCAGCCCATCGCCGTAGCGAGCGTCCGTAAGCTTGCGCCGGGCTGATCAAAAATCAACTGGAGTAGTCGGTTCTCATGGGACTGATTAGCGTCCGCCATTCGTTGCTTGGCGTTCTCGTCAATCACGCGTGCCACGACAGTCGGAATGTCTCGGCCGCGCGCGTCCTTGAGGATCGGATGATACACCGTGTTCAATTCGAAATGGATTGGAGAGAACTCACGGCCTCGGAACTTGCCTTGCACTTCGGCGCCGATCACCGTGTCCTGCTTGCGGAGTGCGATGTTGCCATCGACTTCGTTCAAAAAGGCGCCGCCACCTCGCGGAATCAAATCGTCCGCGGCGGCTCGCTTTGTCGGATGGCAAAGGATCAGCACAGTCGGCCCACCAGGCAACGTCGTGAGTGACCGCATTCGCCGTGCGTGCTCGACCGCCTGCGTGTTGCTGTTCTCGTCATCACCCTCAAAATACGCCGCTGCCGTGTCGACCACGACCAGTGCCAATTTCAAGCCCTTCGCGGTCACCTCCGTCGTGATGCGCGAGGCGATGCCTGACAGCGGAGTTGCACCCGGTACGAAATGGACGTCTGTCGTTTCAGGATCAAGTCGCATTGCATGGGTGAGACCAAGCCAGCGCATTTGCACGTCGGTCGGGTTTTCGCCCGCGAAATACAGCACCGTACCTTTCTCGACATCCAGGTTGCCCTGTCGGCGGCCACACGCCACATGACCAGCAATAAGCATGGCAACCGTCGTTTTGCCTACGCCGGTTTGCGCCGTGATCGAGTAACAGAACTGCTTCTGCAGCACGCCATCCAGCAGATAGTCGGGCGGTACAAACCCTCGCACAAAGTCGCCCGATGACTGGATCAGATCAGGAAGCGGCTCTGTCGGGACCGCACGGAGCGGAAGGACGGGCATAGGCTGCACTCCGGAGGCAGAAGACGATTCAACGGATAATTCCAGTTTGCGTAAATCAGCGAGCCGGACACCCGGTGGCCATTTCTTGTCGGCTAGGAAAATGCGTTTGATGTTATCCATGCCGCCGTGTCGCGCTTGCCACTCTGCAAGCTTCGCTTCGTACTTGTCTCCGATCTCCTCATGGCGTGCGATATGCGAGAGATAGATCGGATCGTCCGATGCGACACCGTCGTCGACCGCATTGGCGGCGTGCTGCTCGTCCTCCCATTTCGAAAGAGCATCATACTCGGCCTGGATATGATGCTGCCGGATCCGACGCTTACGCGTGCGGTGCTCGTCAGCCAGAGGATCGTTCGCTGGCTCGCCGGCGGCCAGCCATTGTTCATAGACGGCAAACTCGGCCTCGAGTTCAGCGTCGATCTCGGCTCGCTCTGCTGCCTCTTTCCGGTCGAGTTCGGCCTGGATCGTCGCGCGCTTCGCGCCGCTGCGTGCCGCAAGTTCGTCGAGAATGTCTTGCGCAGACGGATGACCGACACCCGCGGCGCGGGCGACAGCAAGCGCATCGACGATTGTATGATCGCACCATCCTTTTAGATCGTAAGGATCGAGATCTTCCCAATCTGCACGCCGGTGTTTCAGCCACTTGCGATCGACATTAGTCCATGGCGGTTCGAACTTGCGCATCATGCGAAGCCAATGAACAAATCCGGCATTGCCAAACTGGCGTTTGATGTCTTTCGCCAGGCATAGCGCGGGCGAGTAGGGCAAGCTCACTTCGTCGCGAAGCAATCGGCGCGTAAGATCTGCGAAGACTGGAAGCGGCACGACGGCGACGGCGCGCTCTTCAATTGTAAGCTCGATATGCGACAGCATTAATGGTCCCTCGGTTGAGACCCGCTGAATCCTTGACAAAACGCCGAAATCATGCATAAGTGTAGTTGCGAGCGACACAGATACAGAATTCGACCCGTGCGGAAACGTGCGGGTTTTTTTCGTCAGTACGGTGGCGGCGGGATCAGTTGCATCGCCCGCGCGATTTCGAAAAGCACAATGCCGTTGAGCGCCGTGACGCGCTCAAGATTGAGACGCTGGCGGTCATCGATATTGCCGTGCTGGAACGTCCAAGACACCGCCTTGAAATCAGATCCAAGCTTCTTGTTTCGGATGGAAATGCCGACGCAGTCGCCCTCGGCATGAAAATTGAGAATGATGACGTCTTGGCGTTTTGCCATCGCCTTCGCAAACCGGGGAGCTGGGGTGTCTCGAATGAGTGCGGCCAGGGCATCACCGAGATAATTGGTGTCCGACGCTCCGAGACCTTCAGCGAAAGTTTCTGGCAACGCCAGCGTATTGCACAGCGGTAGATCGAGTACCTGACGCACTTCCGCTACGAAGTCTCCGCCGCGCTTGTGATCGATGCACAGCGCTACAAGCCATGCCGCGGCATCATCCGGCGTCATCTGCGCCGCCCCTCGCCCATGTCCTTTAACCGACAAAAGGCCAGCAGCCCGCAGTTTGCGGCCATACAGGTCAACAGTACTCAAAGGAATGCTCAGAAGATCGCTAAGCAGCGCGGCGAGTTCGCCAGATGTCATCACACATTACTCTTACTGATGCCGGGACTATAGCATCAGTAAGAGCACAAGTCAAATTCACCGGTAGTTTGTACGTTTAATCATTGTTTAGTTTTCGATGCACCTAGTCCCGATTCTATTAGCGCCCGAACGGCGTCGGAAAAGTTCGGAATGGGTCGCTGCTTCGCCCTCCACTTTTCGATCGCGTCAACCAGGGCTTGATTGAAGCCGATCATCTTTTTGACCGGATAGAGTTCTGGTCGCGGCATGTCATTACTCCCCACAAAATAACGCATATACGTTATTGACAAACGCATATATCACATATATGGTATTTTTCATCAAAGCAACTAAATGGAGCGCTGCAATGACTAAGTCCTCGAAGTCTGATCGCCTCTCCCTCATCACGCCAATCGAGCCAGATTTTGAAGCGCTCTTGGGCGCGATGGAAGACGACGCGAAACTGGCGGTGGCAGCCAATGAGGCAGTATCGTCTTTCGACGACATCATGGAAATGGTCGGCGGAAAGCGAGTGATCCCGTTCTGCGTGAACATGTCGGCGGCCACCGCCGATCGCTTGGTCAACACGCGTTGGGCGGCCTAACCGCCCCGCCTTAGCTTGGACTTGCGCGCGTCATATCGCTGTTCCCACGCGCGTTCGGCGGCAATCTCCTGCCTGGCCTCGTCCTCACGGACCCACTTCTCAAGCGGACATTCGTCTCCGACCTGCTGGCGTTTCCAAATTTCATATGGATCGCCGGCGGCCGGTGGCGCCTCAATCCCCGATAGCTTGTCCAGCGCGATGTCGAGTGCTCTGCGATCCCACCGACGCGTGCCCGACAACGGCTTCGGTACCTTTCCCGACGCGACCCATGCGGAAAAGGTCGTAGGAGTGACGCCGCAATAAGCTGCGGCGTCCGCGCCGGACATCAGACGCGGCTCGATGGTCACATGTCCTCCCGAGTACGGCTACCAGTCGATACAGACTTCGACAATCGCCTCTTTCCGTCGACCTTGCTTGGCCGTACATCGCGACGCGCTGGCGGACTTCGCACGCCATCTAGGCTCGCGAGCGCAGCATCCAGGCTGAGCGCCGCAAGCTCCAGCGAAGGAGAGGACTCTTGGTCCGATCGATAACGAGGATCACGCTTCACGCGGCAGAGAAGCCGCATAGCTGCAATGGCGCTAAAGCTCACATAGTCTTTCCCGGCAATGCGCTCGATAACCAGCCGCCCTCGCGTTGCCTCCTTGCGTAAGCCGCTAGGCGTCATACGGCCATTCGGGAACGCGCGTTCAGCCGCCTCCTTTAAACGGAGCGGCGTCGTATCAGTCCAGTCAATCGAATCGTCCACAACCGCCCTCCACTGTGATCGATGGCGGTATGCCCTACTCCGTAACCCTCTGCATCGAGCGGCGCAGCACGATTATGGTGTAAGTCAACATAGGGCCGGCCAGAGCGGTTGAACGTACTCCGGCTCTTCGCTGCAGCGGCTTCTGGCAACTGCAGGCCCTCCCGGCGCGTTTCGCCAAATGCAAAGGCCCGATTCTTTTATATCTCGCAGCTCGCTCTGACGAACCGTCCTCGTGAGTGCGAAGAATTGCAATGCATCTTCTCTCGTTAGTGGGTCGGGTCGCTCTGTTGCGTACGGCCACCAGACCTCGTCCAGAGCCGGATAGCCCTGCTCTGGAATGTTGATCGTTGTGCAATTAGCAATGCCCAGGTTGACCGGTGGACCACCCGGCTCTGGGTTTGACGCCACTACGCTATGCCAGATCGCCATCGGCACCATTGGCTGTGGCGCCTTTCGCTCGATTGCCTGCAGCCGGGTCCAGAGACTATTCCGCGCCATCGCCGCCGGCCAACCTTCGCTCGAGTTCGGCGAGCCGCTCGCCGAAAGTGGCTGCATCGACAGCATTCACATAAGCCGCGAGCAAACTGCTGATTGGAGCAGCCTCTTCGGCACTGATCTGCCCGGATGCAACAGCGGCGACCAGTGCGGCGTGCGCGACCGGGACGTCAGCGACGCCCTTAATCTCGGGAAAGTCGTCAATGCTGACGATGGATCCGCGACGCGGCGGCATGATGCGCTCGAGACAAAGCTTGGCTGCGGTCATGTCGCCGCGGTGGGCCGCCTGGATAACCGTTTTCGTCAGTGTCTCCCACTGCCCTTCCATCATTTCCTCGACGGCCATCGTGACCCGATGGCGATGCCCACGTCGTGTGACGCCGTTTCCAGGTGCAAAGCGTCCCTTGGCGTCACGGTCGGCCGAAGGCAGTTCCTGCGGCGCAGGCAAAGGTTTCTGATGAAGGAGTGGAGGCTCGGACAGAGGTGGAGCAGTTGAAGATCCGACCACAATCGGTGGCGGAGGCGGTACGTTGAATGGCGGTGGCGGCGGAATTGTGCCTGATGTCACCTTGAAGTCGTTGCCATTGAGCCACAAAAAACGCCGCACCTGTCATTCAAGACAGTTGCAGCATGCGTATTAGGTTGAAGGAAAAACCTTAACCGAATGTAAAACGCAACCTGCCTGAAATGTACTGGACATGGAACGCTACCCGGCCTGATTCGCTCGGCTGCCCCGTCCCCGCCAGGCAATGGATAAATGATCAACAAGGCGCGCAGCAACTATGCACTAAAGGCTGATTGCTCTCAGCTACTGGTTGCGTTTGGATGGCAAGGTCTGAGTGCAAGGATTTTTCAAGTATGCGATTTTTGCTTTCTGTTTCAGTTACACTTGCCGTTTTGGTCATCACCGCCTCAGCCCATGCAGCGCCCTCTACAAGCGATTTGGAAGGCCTCCGAGATAAACTCGGAAGCATATGCACCAAGACGTGGAAAGACGAAGATCTTCGTCGCCAGCTCTGCCAGAATGACGATTGGTTTGACGAAAGGCTTCTGCTGGCAATCCAAAAGATAAATACTGGCCGTACATTCCTAGACATCCGGCTCGCACCGACAATCGTGCCGAAGGCCGGGCCGTTGAACGAGGTTGTTTTCGTAGCGGCGGGCATAAATTCGATCTGTCGTGGCGCATCGACAAGCGACGAGCCGCTTCGCGAGTTTATCTGCGAGCTTCGCGATCGCGCTTACGATGTCCTCAGCAAACGAGGCATTTGCTACGGCCTGAAGAACCAAATCGGCGCCGACATGAAGTGGCATCGCTGCACAACAAATTCGTCGCGCTGAACCTGAGCTCACAAACGAGCGGCCTCGATCACACTTCCAAGCAATTTGACCTGAGGACCTGATGCGACATCTTTTTGTATGCGCTCTCCTTTTGACCAGTTCGTCCGCCAGCTTTGCCTGCTCACCTGCGCCGAGTTGCTGGATTTCGGAATACGGTCCGAAGTCGGCCTACCTCAAAGGCATCTGCCGTAATTATGTAAAGAACAATCAGACTGCGTCAAATATCAAACAAATCGTCGATGAGCCCGATCAGGTGCCGAAGTTCGTCAATGCTTGCAAAGCGCTCGGCATCAACATCAAGGATTGAGCACAAGCGCAGTGCGGCCAGACGGCGACGAACTGCTCGGTAGTCTCCGTCGATAGCGTGTAGTGGTTATGGGAGAATAAAATGCCGCGTCTTGCTGTCTCTGTCGCGATTGCGCTGATCGGCTTGATTGCTCGCGCAAATGCCGCTCCTCCATTGAAAGAGATGCCAATCGACTTTGTTGGAGAATGGTGCAACGGGACCATGACAGATGGCGAAGTGAACTGGCAGCTTCCTAGTTGGGTGGGAGAGGATGGCAAGTGCGGCAATATACTAAGTGTCACGCGGTATGAGTTCAGCATGATGATTGGCAAGACATCATATTCATGCTCTCCCAAAACAATCAGCGCTAAGCAGGACACTGCGCCTTCCGGCACGACTTATCTGGCCCGGATCACCGCACAATGCTCGACGGACCCATATGGCGGACGCACCACGCCTGCCGTTTTCGATTTCCAGCGTTACAAAGGCAACATTTACATCAAGAAGAAGTAGCCGGCCGCAATTCCACTTCTGCAACCGATCTGAAATTCAAAAGTCATAAGAGATACTGGAAATAGCGCATGTGGAAATGTTCCGCGATCACCTTCGCCACCTTGGTATTTCTCGCAAATGTTCTGAGCCCATCCCCAGCATCTTCAGCAGCGAACAAGGATGCTACTTTCGTGTGGCCAAAAGAATCTCGCTTCGACTGCCTAGGATCTCTTGTTAGAGAAGACGGGATCCTTCAACTAGCTCCCGAGAAGGGCATGTTGACATGGTGTGACGCCGACATCAGCAGTAGTGAGGAGAAGCGCGTGTTGTCGGAGTGTCAACTTGGTCAAGCATGCCGCATCACAGGAACAATCCGTGGTCACGGCACCTTTGGATGGGTCAAAATCATTTCCATTCAGATGAGATCTGCAGGCGCAGCGTCTCAAGGCCTTACAGAGACAGAAGCGCGAGCTAAGGCGGCGGAAATACTGAAAGGGGATCCTTATGGTCAAACCGCAGCAATCGCCGCCGGCAGGATAGAGAAAGCTCAACTATTGACCGGCGGTAGCACCGACTGCGCATATACTCGAGTTACCAAGCCAGTCTGGCAATTCAGAGTGCACGTCCCGCGAAATTCGACCTCCCCCGGCACTGGCAAAATCTTGTGATAGACGCCGCAACGGGAACAATGGTCTGCGCAAGCCTTCCATTTCTCGATTAGTGAGGTCGAACGCTATCGATAAAATGCCGACGTTAGCAACGCACAAGGGCCCCGCATGAACAAATCGACGCTGAAAATTATCGCCGCAACGCTAGCTCTTCTTACATTCGGGCCTGCCTGCATTGCCGCGGAAATGAAGACTGTGCGCGGGATCGTAAAAACCGGATCGCTAGATTCAGCGATCGGAGACTACACGTTTATAAGCAGCTCGCTCGCAGGAAGACGAATCTTGGATCGCTGCAAAATGGACGATCTGTGCGAGGTCGAAGCAGCGGTTGATCGCGGCACGATCGTGTCTGTCACTAAGGCAACCAAAATAGCAGCAGAAGCATCCCACGCTCAGACCACATGTGAGAATCTCTGGATCCGCCGCAATTCGATTTATAAGGATGCCGGATACTGTTTCAAAACATCTAGAGCGATCTCAATGTTTGGAAATGCTGGGTGCAAGTACGACGACAATAGGGATTTGCCGCTATCGGCGCGCGATAGGGAAGCAATCATCGACATTGCAAGGCTCGAGATCGCCGGGCGGTGTGGCGGTGCAGCCTCTGTAGCGAGCGCCAACACAGTAGCGTACGAGGAGATCGTCTTCCGCCTAGAATTTTCGCCCGCCGCTTTCAAGAAGCTGAGCGACAATAACGAGATGATCCATCTCGCGGCGACCTACTACGGAAACTCTAAGAAATCGGACTCTGACAGTTGGCCGTCCGATATAACGCTCTCGAGGGTCGAAATTGACGTTGCTGCAAGCGCCGCATCGGTTCTAGCAACGCTGCCAGCCGGAACGTTCGATCGCAGGATGGTGGACCGCATCTACGATCGAGAGCCGCAGGTTAATGTTCAGATTTACTCGAGCCGAAGAGTTTTCATAAATAACATCGTCAACTGCGATATGCAGCAGTATTCCGTTGCGGATCTTGCAAGGACCATTCACCCCGTGAAGTGCACTCTGATAGGCGAACGTTAGCCGTCATTCTCTCGACTTTATTGCCAGCGACTGGAGCGATCAGTCTGTCGCTTATTGGAAGATTCGGAGACCGGTCGAAACATGCTCGAGTTCACAGCCGGGCAATGCACGAAATGCAAGCGGTGAGCGGATGACTGGCGCATCCTCGGTTTCTTCTGTCGCTTGATATTGCCAGCGGCAACTCGAGTTGGGTTACCGCGCTCCGCCCCCATGATCGCCGAGCATTCACGTCAGGCCTATGATCTGGTAGTCATCGCGTGAATTGAAGCAGAAAACGAACAAATTGAACGGGAACGCGATGAGCCGTTACAGAGCATTTTTGCCATTTGTCGTTCTGATACTAAGCGGCACTGGAGCGATAGCAAACGGCAAGAAGGATATTCTGGGGCTGACACCTGGAATGTCTGCCGCGGTCGCCGCAGACATTCTCAAGGACAAAGGATGGACTAAAGATTGTTATCCATCGGGTGAGCCAAATGGGCAAACCTGCGTCACCCCAACAGGGCCAATCACTATTCTGATGGCTGAATCGCTACCAGGCTTGCCCCTAATTGTGATCTATTTTGACTTTCGATCCGGTGATACGCCCGAGAACATCGTGAAATCCGTGTCGGAACAGTACGGCCGAACGCCCGCAGGGACGAGACAGGGATCCCGCGGACCCGCCGTAGTTTGGGAATTGGACGATGGGCTCGTTTTGTCACTCCAGCACAACAGTAGACTGCAGATATTTGACAAACGCGTTGCTGACCGGAATTTGGAGGCTCGAAAGGAGAAACAACTGAAGGCTAATCCAACTCCAAAATTCTGACGATCCAGTACCTTTCGTAAGGTGCAGCGATGATGGAGTGACAGGAAACTAGCCGCTCCGGCCTATCCCGCTTTCCAGAAGCCACCGCATCGCATGCGCTCGAGAACTGAACAGCCCGACGAGTTGCTCGACGGCACCGTAAGGCCAGTGAACATCGATGACGAATTGCCCTTCATCCGTTTGTCGAATTTTGTACTCTGGGCCCGAGGAATTGTTGAAAGGCTCCACCTGCTCGTCCCTTGCGTTCGGCGGGAGCAGTTGGCTCTCAGTCACCGGTAAAAGCCACGAACAGGCCGGCGATGACGGACGCTATCTGATCGACTTACGCTTGTATGCAAGGAACTTGCGAGCGCGTAAGTCGCTCTGACGGTCGTGAAATAGCAGTGCATCCCCATCGGAACAGAGAAAGAATAAGTTGCTTCTGACTGGAAGATGGCCTGATGAGGTTTTCGAATGCGCCGCACTACTATCAGCGTCCTGGCTTTCGCAATACTTATGGCCACCTATGTGACTTCAATGGCAGTATCGACATCCCGTCTGGTCGAAGCCGCAAAAGCAGGCGACGGGGCAGAAGTACTCGCTCGAACGGACCTTGATCGCGTAAAGCGATCGCTCACCGAACAGATCATTGATGCCTACATTGAGCGCATTGGCAAGGGAGCCAAAGCGACGACTGTTATGATCGCGAACACGTACGGGGCCAGCCTAGCTGACGCCATGCTCAGCAAGTTTTTGACTGCCGATAATCTTCGGCAGCTTTTGACAACAGGAAACGCTGGCACCGGCGCCGAGACTTTCACGCTGCCGCCGATCGCGGCGATCAATGCCAAAAATGCCGCGGATTTCCTCCCCCGGCTCTTCCCCATCAATATTGCGCAGATCGGCATCAGGGTGAGCAATGCCACCAGCGGCGACGATTATGCTGCCGTGAGCCTTCGGTTTGACGGGGCAGGTTGGAAACTCGCGACCATTACGCTGCCTAAGGCGAAAGTCCGCGAGCTCGCCGCGACCCTACCCGTCCGCTAAGCTTTCCGGCTACGAATAAAGGTTGCATTCGTGTGAACCAAAACGGCTGGCTGGAGACTAATGTCCATTCCCTTCAGACCGGATTAAGACGTGACGTTGCTCATTTACGCATTGCGCTGGCTTACGGACACCCTGCCCACCGACCAACAAAGCTCAACCTATCGCCAGCGGCAGGTGGAGATGAAGAGCATGCTCGCAAATTTACAAAATCGAGGCTTTCGGCCGTGAGTACGTCCGGTAGCGGGCGTCTCGAATCAGTTTTTATCTGATACCGAGGGGAATGCCTAACAGAGCAAGCTACCTAAAAGCTCGGTACTGCCGAGCGGTATTGAAAACCGCGCTTCACAGTTACGAGGAAGATGCGCGGCGGTTGGTGTACAGCATAGCCACGGAACAGCCGACTCCTGCCGTGCTCCCTGACATTAGCGCAGCCGAAGCGACTGCGCTTGCTGCACTCGCACAACTTGCTCGGCGTATTGAGGAGCGCGGCATTGCCGCCCTCTCTACTCACTGGCAGGAAACCAACGATCTCATCGTCCGATGGATAGACGCTGCGGACCAAGAAAAAGACGAGTGATGTGTCGCCGCAATCGGATATAGACTGAACGAATGAGCCTTTGGTCTGTCTGGCTAATGCTGTTCGTGGCGGCGCTCATTCCGGGCAGTATCTTCGGATATTTACTCGTTCGATTGCCGGTCAAGTTTAGCTGGGTTCTCTTCTTCGCCGCGTATCTGGCGGCTCTGGGAAGTTATCTGCTCTCGCTGGCTATCGTCCCGGCCGAGCATGCGACGCCGCGTGTGCACGGTATGAACATCTTGCTATTCGCGCCGCCCATATTCGCCGCCACGTTCTTCTGCATCTGCTGGATTCGGGGGAAAAAGGCACCTCCTCCGCCTTCGGGATAGGAGCAAGCCTCCTCAACTTGACAGCCTCGAACTCGATAGTCATGCTATCACCAATAGATATGGGGCATTGCCGTAGTAGCGAGAGCTAATATGCGCGCCGAAGCATTCAATCATCCTGACCGCGCATCGTATCAAAGCAACGACACGGCTGATGCGCAATTTCAGATCACGGAAACGGCGATCCTAGCTATTGAAATTCTATTGGGTGAAGAACTTGAGTACCTGATCTCTCGACTCGCCGCAAAGGAGAGTAGTGCAGGTGAGCAAAGACGTTTCTGATCATTCGCCTGATCATCACCAGAGACGATGCGCGGTTTACCTTAGAGTGAGCACCGAGCGGCAGTACGTCGGGGAGGCATCTATCCCATCCCAGCGCGAGTATGCCCGGGCACACTGTGACCGCTCAGGCATAATCATACTCGACCATTTTATTGAAGCAGCGACTGCAACCGATGACAAGCGTCCTGAATTGCAAAAAATGATCAGTCGCGCGTGTTCGCCAGAGAAGCCATATGATGTCATAGTATTCTATGCCTTCAACCGCTTCTTTCGCAACGTAGTCGAGATGGAGCTTACAATCCGGAAGCTTCGTCGGCATGGTGTTGAGGTTGAATCAATCACTCAGCCCCGAGGAGACGATGCGAGTCATATTCTTTTACGTCAAATCATTGGCGCCTTCGACGAACACACATCTCGAGAAATCTCGAAAAACACTTCGCGAGCAATGCGTGAGTGCGCAAAGCAAGGATTTTGGAACGGGTCACCCAGTCCTCTTGGCTACAAAATAGTCGCTTCTGAGATTCGCGGCCCTAAAGTGAAGAAGAAACTCGCGGTTGATATCGACGAAGCGAAACTTGTCTCACTGATATTTAAACTGTATCTGTCGGGCGAGAAGGGATGCACGCCACTTGGCGTGAAAGATATCGCCTACTGGCTCAATCGGCGGAATTATCGAACTCGGCGTGGGCGACAGTTTGGACCGTCCAATATTCATTCAATTTTGACCAGATCGTACTACTCGACGGGAATGTGGCCCTACCGCAAGCGAAAATCAGTGGACGGTAATGAGAACGATTCATCGGTGATCCACATCCCGATTCCGCCGCTAATCGATCAGAGTACTTTCGATGAAGCTCAGACGAAGCTGAAGCTACATCGGCCACGGACGATGCCTCCGCGACATATCAGTAGCCCGGCCTTGCTATCCGGCATGGCCTCTTGCGCACTTTGCGGGTCTGGAATGGGGCGGACAGCGACAACACGACGTGGTCAACGCTATTCCTACTATTCTTGCTCTAACTTCACACGGAGGGGACGCACCGCCTGCGAGAACCTGCATATCCCCGCAGACACACTAGACGAAATTGTCACTAAATACTTGCAAGAACGCCTCCTCACTCAACCTTGCGCTGCCGACATTTTGACCCGGCTTCTCGCTCGCCTAGCTCAACGCAAATTGGCCGAAAATGAGTTTCGTGAATTCAAAATGCGGTTTGACGAACTGACCTTGCGACTTTGCCGGATCTACGCTGCCATCGAAGATGGCACTATCGAAATGGACGATCTTCTTGGCCGGCGCGTCTCGGAGCTTAAGGATCAGCGGCAATCCGCTCGTTATCACCTAGACTCATCTCTTGGCATGTTCTCGGCCACGCTCGCCACAAAAGCAGATAACGTCGCTGCCTTGATCGACATACTGCGCACTAAGTTGAGATCGGGGGATGTTAATGCTCGTCGTGAAGTAGCCCGCGCGGTCATTGCACGAATCGAGGTCGATCGCTTTACGGTACGCTTCGTAGATTGGTCATCGCACACAGATTCTATTAGCCGCGTAATTCGCTACCGCGCTCACGAATAATCACTGCCAGCGGTACCCTGTTTTTTGGAAGGACTACTGGGGTCAGCGGGCGTTTTGCCGCCTTCATGCATGATTTTGAAGGTGCCACCGGCAACGCCGAGCAGCAAGATTATCGCCAGCACCCATCCGTATAGCCGCCGCGGAGTTTCCCACGTTCGCGCATTGCGCCACCGAGAAAATCCCAAATGGCTCAGGGAAGACACCGGGGCAGTTATATCTGGATCATCACCAAGGCAGAGGAAATCTTCTTATGAAGTTGAGTGAGAGACGCGACGTTTTGCGCTCCGTTCCGGCAGGATATTTAAATTGTAGTTCGGAACGTGTCTGAAGACGTCTGATTGAGCCCTCGTCGACAACTTAACGAGGAAACACTCATGAAGAAGATTTTGATCGCGGGCGTCGCTCTGGCAATTTTCGCTGCTCCAGCGGTTGCCCAAACTAGCCCACCCCCCGGCGGCAGCGGGGATGCGAACTCGATGAGCGGCAGGAATAGCCCGACCGGTACGAAGAGCGGAAACACTGGAACGACAAACAGTGATCAAGGCCGTACCTCTGGCGGCGGTGGTGGCGGTTCAGGTGGTGGCGCTGGCGGCGGGGCTGGTGGCGGCGCTGGCGGCGGGGCCGGTGGTGGTTCTGGCGGCGGCGGCAACTAATAGTAGCTTAGATAGAGCCCTTCGGGGCTCTATTTTTGACTATATGTCGACCATCGAACAGACGCCGCAGCGGCACTGTGCTTGATCACGACTGCAATGGCGGGCCGACACA
>JAEXYA010000015.1 GCA_023451825.1 Pseudomonadota bacterium | reverse complement strand
CTGTAGGGTGGGCAAAGCGAAGCGTGCCCACCATCAAATATCGGGAAGACGTGGTGGGCACGCTGCGCTTTGCCCACCCTACAAAATCAGCGCGCGGTGAAGCCGCCATCCACCGGCAGCGCCACGCCGGTGACGAACGTCGATTCGTCCGATGCCAGCCAGAGGGCGGCATTCGCCACGTCCTCGGCCTTGCAGAGACGGCCCATCGGCACGGCGGTCAGCAGCTTCGCCTCGTTGGCGGCCGCTTCCGCAGCAACGCCGGAACGACCGGTGAAACCGAGCTTCATCGGCGTATCGGCGAGGCCGGGGCAGATCACATTCACGCGCACCTGATCGGGCGCAAATGTCTGGCAGAGCGACTTGGTCAGGCCGACCACGGCGAATTTCGCGGCCGAATAGATCGGGCTCATCATGGAGCCGACCATGCCCGACACTGACGACGTGAAGATCACCGAGCCGCCGCCACGCTTGCGCATATGCTTGACCACTTCGCCTGCGCCGATGGTCGCCGATGTCACGTTGAGCGACATGGCGAATTCATAGGCCTTGAGATCGAGATTCTCGACGCCGGCCGGACCAGGCGTTCCAGCATGGGCCCACAGAATATCGACGCCGCCAAGCGCAACTGCCGCGTCGTCGATCGAACTCTTCATTTCGGCGGTCTTCGACAGATCGGCCTGGATCGTGATGAGCTCAAAGCCCTTGTCCTTCATATCGGCCTTCAGCTGCGCCAGTGCATCGGCGTTGACATCCACTGCCGCGACCTTTGCTCCCTCCTTGAGGAACAGCTCGACACCGGCGCGGCCCATGCCGGACGCGGCAGCGGTGATGACAGCGAGTTTGTTGGCGAGACGCATGGCTTAGTCCTTCTTGTGGTGTTGACGAGGTCGGCGATAAAAAAAGAACGCGCAGCGCGGGGTCACCGGCATCTGCGCGTCCAAGTCTCGGGAGTAAGACTTACTTGATCAGCGGGCAGCCACCGTCCTTGAGCGGACGGAAGGCAGTCTCGGCCGGGATCGTCGCAACGACGTTGTAGTAGTCATAGGGCTTCTTCGATTCCGACGGCTTCTTGACCTGCAGCAGATACATGTCGTGGAGCACGCGACCGTCTTCGCGCAGCGTGGTCTTGCCGAACAGCGGATCGTCGAACGTGCCCATCTCGCGGATCGCCTTCACGACGGCAGCACCATCCTTCGGCGAACCGACCTTGGCGACGGCCTTGAGATAGGTCAACGCGGCCGAATAAGCGCCGGCCTGGTTCATGCTGGGATAGCGACCATTGTTGCGCTTCGCAAAACGCTCGCCGAATTCGCGGGTCTTGTCGTTCAGGTCCCAATAGAAGGCTTCGGTGAGTTGCAGGCCTTGTGCCGTGCTGAGGCCGAGCGAATGCACGTCGGAGATGAACATCAGCATGGCGGCGAGTTTCTGGCCTGCCTGCACGATGCCGAATTCCGATGCCTGCTTGATGGCCTTGATGGTGTCGCCGCCAGCATTGGCGAGCGCGATCACATCGGCCTTGGAAGCCTGCGCCTGCAGCAGATAGGACGCGAAATCATTGGAGTCGGTCGGGTGCTTGATGGCGCCGACGACCTTGCCGCCATTGGCGTTGATCACCGCCGTCGCATCACGCTCCAGCGATGCGCCGAGCGCGAAGTCAACGGACAGGAAGAACCAGTTATTGCCGCCGGCCTTGGTCATCGCATCGGCCGTGCCATGCGACAGCGCCCAGGTGTCATAGGTCCAGTGCACCGAATTCGGCGTGCAGGCCTTGCCGGTGAGATCCGACGTGCCCGAGGCGGTGAACAGCGCGACCTTGTTGAGTTCGGCGGTCAGGGGCGCAACGGCCAGCGATGTCGCGCTGGTCGGGATATCGACAAGCACATCGACGCCTTCGGTCTCGAACCATTTACGCGCGATGTTGCGCGCGATGTCCGGCTTGTTCTGCGGATCGCCCTGCACGACCTCGACCTTGAACTTGTCGGCACCCGGCAGCTTGTTGAAATCCTCGACGGCCATCTTGGTGGCTTCGAACGAGCCCATGCCGCCGATATCCGAGAAGATGCCAGACATGTCGGCAAGCACGCCGAGCTTGACCGGCGTCTGGGCCGAGGCAGTCGCGGCCGACATCAGGCCAAGCGACAGCGCGAGAGCGGATACTGCGAGCGAATTGCGAATGGTCATGTTTCCTCCCCTGACCCAAATCGGTAGCGGTAAAGCCCGGCGGGCATTTGGCGCTGCACGAAAATTCTTGTTTATGAATTCATAAGACCTATACATGAATTGGATGTCAAGACTGCAGGCGCCGCTCTGGATGGTTTCCATCCCCGATTGGCGATAAGGCAGCCACCAGAACGTGCGGAGACGCTGTCCCGGCAGCGGTCGCGAGAGGAAGAGCGAAATCAATGCTGGTCAGGCAAGCGGCCAACGTCTTGGAGTTGATGGAATATTTTGCCCGCCGCAAGCGGCCGGCGACGCTTGCCGAGATCTCCGATGATCTCGGCTGGCCACGCTCCAGCACGTTCAACCTGGTGGGCACCATCGCCGACAAGGGCTGGCTCTACGAACCCCGCGCGCGCAACGGCTACTATCCCAGCCCGCGCTGGCTCACCCTCGCCCGAACCGTCGCCGAGGCAGAGCCTCTCCCGGATGCGGTCCATGCGCTACTGCTGGAGATCGCCGACAAGACCGGCGAGACCACGGCGATTGCCGCACTGGCCGGGACCAACGCCATCTTTCTCGACGTGGTCGAGTGCTCGCATTCGGTTCGCTACTTCGCACAGATCGGCGACCGCGTTCCCGTTCATGCAAGCTCGGTCGGCCGCGCCATCCTCGCGCAACAGACGCCGGAAGAACGCCGCGCGATCTATCGCAAGATCAAGTTCGAGCCGTTTTCGGACACGACGCCCGACTCAGTCGAAGCGATCGAGCAGGCCCTCGCGGATGCCACCGCGCGCGGCTATCACCAGAGTTCGTCGGAATATATTGCAGATCTCGCGGGCGTCGCGCTGCCGTTGCCGATCAGTCATCGACGGCTCTCGTTGGTGGTCGCAGGGCCGACCTCGCGATGCCTGAACCGGCGGCCCGAGACAGCGGCGACGATCATTGCCTGCGTCGAGCGCTTCCGCTCCGAGACGTCAAACATCCAGTCGGCTTGAACCGTCCGGCGTTTTTGAGCGATCAATTGCTATTGTTATTCTGGTTCGGAAACTCGACGGCATTGTTCTGCTTGCCGGTGCTGAAGTCGAAGATTTTCCGTGTGATGCCAGGCGCGATGGCTGAGAGCGGATTGACGCGCAGCACAGGCGCGCCGGGCGTGCCGACCACTTCATAGGTCACGCCGAAAAGACCTTCATTGCTACCGCCGCCCAAGAACAGACCCACCACCGGAATCTGGCCGAACATGTTGTTAAGGCCATACATCGGCACGAAGGTGCCGCTCATACGCACCTGATTGGCGTTGTAGTCGATATTCCCCTCGATGGTCGCACCGACTGATGGCCCTTGCACGAGACCTTCGCGCACGGTCATGAAACCATTCTGCCGGACAAACTCTGCACGAAGACGCGTGAATGATATGCCGCTGTTCTGCGCGCCGGGCGGGCCGCCGGACGCAGCAACGCGCTCAAGCGATGCCTCGCCCTTCACGGTGAAGTTGCGCACGTTGATCAGGCCCTCCTTCGGACGGGTGTCCGTGGATGGCGCGTCCATCGCGAGAGCAAGCTGGCCGCCGAACATTTTTGAATAGGTGTCGGTGACGCGGAGGAAAGCGCCGGCGTCGTTGGTCTCGATGAAGATCACATCCCGCCCCGCGCCTTGCGCCTTGCCGCGCATGTCGCCGGTGAGCGGCGTGTCGCGGCCGAGCTTTCCGGTCAGCGCGAATTTCGAGATCGTGCCGTTGCGACGCGAGACCTTTGCATCGACACTGCGCACGGCTTCTCCGTAGAAACCGGCGACCGCGCCGAGCTTCACGTCGATATCGAAGTCAACCGCCTTGGCTTTGCTCTTGGCGTCCGGCTCCTTGCCGCCCGACATCGCGCCCTTCAGGAAACCCCGGCCGTCGAACACATCGCCGCGCATGGTGACCTTGAGCACACCATCATTGCCACGCTCGGCCTTGATCGAGGTCTTGTCGCCCTCAGATGGCGAATAGGTCGGGAAATTGACATTGACCAGATCGCCGTTCTGATCGAGTTCGACCGATCCCTTGATCGATGCCCCGGCACCATCCACGGTGATGTCTTCGAGGCGCGTGCTATCGCCCTTCTTCACCACGTTGAAGGAAGCTTTCGCCGACTTGCCGGCGACCTTGGCCCAGCCCGGCAACAGGTTGTCCAGTTTCAGCGGGGTGAGATCGGCTTCGATATTGAACTTGCTATCGCGGTCGCCGCTGCCGATCTTGCCGTTCAGTTTCAATGGCACTGCACCGACGACGGCGGAGCCGAGATCCACGCCCATGCGTGTACGGCTCGCATCGTCGAGAGTCGCGCTGAGCCGCACCTCGGCATCGCCATCGGTCGGCTTGCGATAATCGAGCTGCCCGGTTTGGCCGTTGATCTTGATGTCGCCGCGGACCTGATAGCCCTGATTGCTAGCCGCGATCTTCAGGACATTGGCCTCGACCTTCTGGTTCATCACCAGCTTGTCGGCGGAGAAATCCTTGAGGTCGGCAGTCACGTTGTAGGTCGTGTCGGCCTTGGTCAGTTCGTGCTGGATCGGCATGCCCATGGCGACCTGGGCCGTCACATTGCCCTTGATGGCATTCGGATCGAGCATGTTACCGGAGGCTTCGCTCAGGCGATCGGAATTCAGCACCTCCACGACACCTGGCGCCGGACCTTCGAGCTTGAAACGAATTTTTGACGGCGACGGTTTCGGCGCCATGTCCGGCACTTCGAACACGATGTCGCTGAGATTGACCTTGCGGCCGCCCGGCGTATCGACATTGGCCTGGCTGATGGTCACCGTCGCGGTGCGGCCCGTGATGCGCGCGCGCAGATCGCCGTCATGCACGACCGGCAAACCATCCACCGGACGCAGCGAGACGTCATTGGCGATGATCGCGACATTCAACCCATCGTCCGGGATCGGCGGGCCTCGACGCGTCAGGTTTTTGGTCGGCGAATTCACCCCGATCTCGATGCGCTGCAGGTTGCCGGCCTCGATGCGCTCGATCACCCATTCGCGCACTTCCGGCACGATCAGGATCGGCCACATGCGCTTGAGCGCCGACGCATTCATGGGCGTACCGGCGAAACCAAGCTTCATGCGCGGTTCGCCGGAATAATCGACGCTGCCCGTGCCGGCGACGCCAAGTTCGCCATTGCTGATATTGGCTTGGGTCAGTGACACCAGCCGGTTGTCCGGATCGAACTTGGCCCGGATTGAGATATTGTTGAAGATCAGCGGCTGCTCATTGGCGTTTCGGGGGCCGAGCACGATGGTGCCGCCACTGAGACCCGCCTGCCAGGCATTGGAGGTGCCGTTTGGCGGTTCCACATGGGCGAGCAGCGTAACGCGGTTCACACCGGAAATCACCTTGAACGGCGCCAGCAAAACGCGGCGTCCGGAATCCCATTCAAAATTGATCTCCGCGCTGTCGATGGGCATCGGATAGTCAGGCGTATCGTTATCGACGATATCGCCGGCGCCCGCCGTCAGTTTGCCGCGCAGATAGGTCGGCACGCCGTCGCGACCGATTTCGCCCTTGAGTTCGCCTGTCAGCGGAATGTCTGCGCTATAGGTGAGATCCTTCATCCGCAGCGCGAGCAGAATGTTTTTGGTCGAGACATGCTCCGCTTTGAGGTCGATCGAACGGACCCCATTGGTGGGCGCGCCGATATTGACGCCGAGCGACCATGGGGCGTTGCCCCCCTCGCCCACCGTAAGCGCCACACCGCCTCCGCTTGGACGCCGAAGGCTCAGGGAGATGTTGTTGAACTCCCATTTGTTGCCTCGCTGCTGATCATCGACGACCAGACGGCCGTTCTTGAGACCGACTTCGTTGAGGTTCTGTCCATCGAGTCCCGACAGGGTCAGCGTATCCAGCCAGTCGAGACCGGCCAGAATACCCGACGGCGCATCGGCTTGAGCGGGCGCCGCGCTCGGGGGTGGCTGCACCTGCACAACGGGCGGCTGCGGCTGTCGCGGGAATGTGAGTTCCGGCTGCTTCGCCGGCCCTAACCACGAGCCGGGCACGCGCGGCGATGCGACGCCTGTGGCTATTGGCCGTTCGTTATTTCCGGTGGAGACGGTGACCTGGCCATCGGGCGTGATGCGTACGGCCAGAGCGACATCGACGAGATTGAGACTCTCTGCCCGCATCCGCCCCATCAGCAGAGCCGCGACGGAAACTTTGACCTCCGCCTTCGGCGCGCTAGCGATGACGGCACGATCCCGATCGCGGACGACGATGTCACGAATGCGCACCGCCATGCGGATTCGGCCCGCACGTTCGATCTGGGTACCGCCGATCTCGACGGTATTCCCCTCGCCGATATTGTCCTGGATCGCATCAGCCAGCCAAGGGGTCGCAACGTCAAAGTTGATCGGGCCCGCGCCCAGCCGCCACCACAGCACCGCGAAGCAGATCGCAAAGACGATGAAAAGGCCACCGAAGACGGTGACCACGCGCTTGAACCAACGTCCGCCGGTATGATTGCCGCCGAACGACCGGAACCGATCCCATTTCGAGGGTTTGCGCGACAGCAGTTTACGCGCGCGATCATGGCCGGCCGCATAGTGCTGACGATCCCAATCGGAATCGTCCCACTGCATGGACCGGTCATCGGCGCGCGGACGAGGCGCTGCGGGTGGCTTGTTTTTTGCCATGTCCTCTAGGTGCCGGGCCTCTTAAGGGGTGGCGCTGATGGCGAGACCGATTGCCACCGACAGTTCGCATCGATCTGTGCCGAACGCCCAACTGCCGGCAAAACTGCCAATCCCGGATTTGAACTATAACTCGTCTTGGTCGCCGCAACACCAATCGGCGCGGGCAACGTGTCCGTCTCGAATCCTTCAGTCACCATACAGTGGGGCCAGTGATTTTGCACCGCGCCACCGCCCCGGTGGTGCCTCGAAGCACGCCCGCAATCCAATCACAGTGACCGTCCGAAAGCGACGAAAGGAAGGCGTATGTGCAAGAAATTGCGCAAGAATCCTTCGAAACCGCGCTGGCGGGATGACCTGCCGCGCACCGGGTTTTCTCGCGTTGGATCGCGCCTTGCTGCGGCCATCGGCCTCGCCGAATTCACACCCTCCGGATTTCGGCCATGGAGCCGTCCTCGCGCCTCGGATAAGACGGCTTGACGAAATGCCGATGACGAAGGAACGGCCATGGCCAAGACAGCTCAGACGACGACAGCCGACCCGATCGAGGGCAGGAAGGCACCCGCCTTCAAACTGCCGCGCGATGGCGGCGCGACGGTGTCGCTATCCGACTATGCCGGCCGCAAGCTCGTGATCTTCTTCTATCCACGTGCCAACACGCCGGGCTGCACCAAAGAAGCGATCGACTTCAACCGCCTCGCTTCCGACTTCAAGGCGGCCGACACTGCCGTTCTCGGCGTCTCCGCCGATCCGCTGAAGGCTCAGGAGAAGTTTCGTGACAAATATGAGCTCGGTATGCCGCTGCTCTCGGACGCAACGCAAACCATGCTCGCCGCCTATGGCGCCTGGGGCGAAAAGAAGTTGTATGGCAAAGTCTTCGAAGGCGTTCTTCGCTCGACGGTGCTGATCGGCAAGGACGGCAAGGTCATCAAGGCATGGCGCAATGTGAAGGTCGATGGCCATGCCGACGCCGTGCTGGCCGAAGCCCTGCGGCATTAACCCATATTCAAATTGATGGATGTCATTTAGCTGGAATTAACCATGCCCGGCTCAAATCCCTCCCGTTAGTTCAGCCCGCCGATGAGTCTCCCGGCAGGCCCGGGAGTGCTGATGTCGAACCGCCCTGTCCATTACGCCGAGTACCCTCAGCACCACGCTCACGACCACGGACGCCCCCAGCCGCGCCGCGTCGCCACCGCCAAGCCGCCGGCTGCCAAGTCGGCTGCGATGGCCGCCCGGCAAAGCGACTACACGATCGCACATCGCGGCAAGCAGGTGCGCATCGGGCCGGTGGTGTTTTGGATCGTGGTCGGCACCGTGACCGTGCTCGGTGCCTGGTCTGCGGCAACCGCCACCTATTTCGCATTTCGAGACGACGTGCTGACCAAGCTGATCGCGCGTCAGGCCGATATGCAATATGCCTATGAAGACCGCATCGCCGAGTTGCGCGCGAAGATCGACCGCACCACCTCGCGTCAGATGCTCGATCAGGAACAGTTCGACAAAAAGCTCGAACAGGTCCTGCGCCGCCAGAACCAGCTGGAATCCCGCGCCAGCGCGCTTGGTAACGTACCTGACCTTTCAGTGACCGGCTCGATTCCCCCGACCAAGGCGCCCGGCCGCGGCGCATCGCTGGAAACGCCATCGCTTCCCAAAACAGCGTCCGTGAGCGACACCGTGACCTTCGTGGTGCCGCCGGATCGCGAAGCCCGGCTGGAATCGCGCGCCCCGGTCCTGGCAGCGCCGCCGCAGACCCAGGTCGCCAGGCTCGGCGGCGCGGACAATGTCATCGACCGCCTGCAGGCCTCGCTCGACCGCGTCGAAAGCAAGCAGCTCGCCGCGCTCAGCTCGGCCGAAGAAGGCATGGATTCCAAGGTCCGCCGTATGCGCGGCGCCATCGCCGATCTCGGCCTCAACATGGCCAAGCTGGAAGCTGCCGCACCACGCGCCGGCATGGGTGGGCCGTATATCCCCGTTAAACTGTCGGCCAATGCCGACCCGTTCGAGCGCCAGCTGTATCGCCTGCACATGACGCGCGCGCAGATGGACAAGCTGAACCGCACCATGGCGCAGGTGCCCTATCGCAAGCCAGTTGTCGGCACTGTCGAATTCAGCTCCGGTTTCGGTGTCCGCACCGATCCCTTCCTTGGCCGCCCGGCGATGCATGCCGGCCTGGATTTCCGCGGCTCCACCGGCGATCCCATCCGCGCCACTGCCAATGGCCGCGTCGTCTCGGCGGCCTATGCCGGCGGCTATGGCAAGATGGTCGAGATCGACCACGGCAATGGCCTCTCGACCCGCTACGGCCATATGTCAGTGATTGGGGTGAAGGTCGGCGACAGCATCAAAATCGGCCAGGTGATCGGCCAGGTCGGCTCCACCGGCCGCTCCACCGGCCCGCATCTGCACTATGAAACCCGCATCGATGGCGAAGCGGTCGATCCGCAGAAGTTTCTCCGTGCCGGCGTGCGCCTCAGCGCCAGCTGAGACAGCGGCATTGTTGCCCTCCCGGCCCGCAATGTGATTGAAGCGACATCGAAATCCATCGAGGTCGCCGCGTGACATCTCCCCGACGCATTGGTCCCCGCTATCCCCGCCTCGGCCGGTTCTGCTTCCGCGCGACGCGGCGACTGACCACATGGGTGATGTCGCTGGCGGGATTCCACGCCAATGACAGCCACTTCACGACACGCCGCATCAGCGAACTCCGCGCCAAACTCGCGCGCGGCGAAACGGTGTATCTCGCCGGCCTGGGCTTGCCGGGCACACACAATTCGGGCGTCGCGCTGGTTGAAGTGACGCAAGCCCATGGCCCGCGCCTGATCGTCAACAATGAGGAAGAGCGCTTCTCCGGCGATAAGCACACCACGCAATATCCCCGCGCTGCGCTCGATGCGATGCGCGACACGTTGCGCGTAATGGGACGTGACGTCGGCGACATCGATGCGTGGCTGACGAGCTGGGACTATCCTGATCTCACGGGCACGCTGGTACGGAGCATCGTCGAGGAATTTCCCGCAGGCCTGAAACTCTTGCGCACGCGGAATTCCGTGAGCTTCGACGCCAAGCGTCTCGAGCAGATGACGCGGACACCAAAACTGCTGCGCAAGCAGTTCGGTCTGTCCGCCCGCGTGCCGCTGATGATGATGCCGCATCACGACAACCATGCCTGGTTCTCGTTCGCCGCATCGCCCTTCCCTGACGATGAGCCCGTTGCGATCGCCGTACTCGACGGTACCGGCGATCTCGGTTCGGTCTCGACCTATGTGGCGCAGAACGGCGCCATCACGAAACTCTACTGCAACGACAGCGTCTTCGACTCCCTCGGCGCGTTCTACAGCGTGATCTCCTCCACTCAAGGCGGCTGGACATGGCTCTCCAGCGAGGGCCGCTATATGGGCGCTGCCGCCTGGGGAAATATGGACCGCGCCAGCAATCCCTATTATGCGCGCCTGCGCGAGGTGCTGGACTTCGGCCCTGACGGCGAGATCAAGCTGAACCGCGCCATGGGCAACTGGTATTGCGACCCATTCGACAATCCCTACAAGCAGCCGCTGATCGATATCCTCGGCGCCCCCCTGAAACCGGATCAACTCTGGAATCCCGACGCCGTGCTGCGTGTCGAGGATATCCAGCATCGCCCGGACACGCAGGCTCGCCTCGACAAGGCTGCCGCGACGCAGCTCGTATTCGAAGACGCGATGATCCATGTGATCGCCGGCCTGCTACGCAAAACTGGCGCGCATCGCGTCGTGCTCACTGGCGGCGTCGCGCTGAATGCGCTTGGCAATATGCGATTGCTCGAACATTTCGACGAAACATGGTTCGAGCGCGAGCAAGGCCGCAAGGTGCGCCTGCATCTGTGGATGCCACCGACGCCCGGCGATCCCGGCGTTACGATCGGCGCCGCCTGGATTTTTGCCCATCTCATCGGCGCGCCGCGCGGCGCGTCGATGACGCATGCGTTCTATTGCGGTGAGGCACCCGCATCGGAAAACATTGCGACCGTGCTCAAAGCTGATGACATCAATTCGAGGATCATCGGTGACATCTCGACTCCGGACGGCCTCAACGCGGTCGCCGACCTGATGGCCACTCTCGTCGCGCAAAACGGCATCATCGCGCTCTATCAGGGCGCAGCCGAGACCGGCCCCCGCGCATTGGGCCATCGCTCGATCCTTGCCAATCCCTGCGATGCCGGCACCCGCGAGCGCCTGAACGAACGCGTCAAATATCGCGAGGCGATCCGCCCGCTGGCGCCGATGGCGACGCGCGAGGCTGCGCTGGCATATTTTGAGTTGCTGGAAGGCGCTTCGGACGCCGACTATAACGCCTACAATTACATGGTGCTGACCGCGCAATCGAAACCGCATGCGCGCGACAAAATCCCAGCTGTCATCCATGCGGATGGCACCGGACGTATTCAAATCGTTCGTGCTGAGGATGATCCGCTCACCCACGCCTACCTGAAAGCCCTGGGTCGCCATATCGGCGTCGAGCTGTCGGTGAACACGTCGTTCAACGTTGCCGGCCCGATCGCGCAGACGCCGCAACAGGCCGTCGAGACCCTGCGCCGTTCGGCGGGTCTCGACGTGGTCTTCATGGTGGCCGGTGACGGCATCGTCACCGCCGCATGGCACGGCGGTGAACGCGACAGCGGCAGGTTTGAAGCGTGGTACGCGGAGTGGTCCCGCGCCCGCGCTTAAACCTTGCCGATCTTCTTCGCAGTTGCGACCAGACGTTCGCTATCCTTGGCCACGAAAGCCGCAAAGGCGTCCGAGTCCTGATAGGCCGGCATGTTGCCTGCGGCCTCGAAGACCTTGGTGACTTCCGGATCCTTCATCGCATCGCGTACGGTCTCGCGCAGCTTGGTCACGACGGGCGCAGGCATGCCCTTCGGTGCGAACAGACCGGCCCAGATGTAGAACTCCACATCGGAATAGCCGAGCTCCTTGAAGGTCGGCAGATCGGGGAATGCCGCGAGACGCTCGGCGCCGAAATTGGCGAGGACACGCAACGTGCCGGCATCGACGTGCTGCTTGAGCGTGCCGGGTGCTGACGCCAGCGCTTGAATCTGGCCGCCGATGAGATCGCTGATCGCCGGAGCCGCGCCACGATACGGCACGTGGAGCATCTTGATGCCGGCCGAGAGGGCGAACATTTCCATCGAGACATGCAGCGTGCCGAACGGGCCCGATGAACCGTAGGAAATTGCGCCAGGCCGTGCCTTCGCATCGGCGACGAATTCCTGAATGGTCTTCCATGGCGCGCTGGCCGGCACGGCAAACAGCGTGGGATCGGCGAGCACGCGGGCGATCGGCTGCAGCTGATCTACTTCATAAGCGACCGGGCGGCCATAGATGCGATCCGACTCCGGCAGCACCGCAAGCGACGACAGCGTCATCAGCAGCGTATGCCCATCGGGCGCGGCGCGCGCTACGGTCGAGTTACCGAGCGAGCCACCGGCGCCACTGCGATTGTCGATGATCACGGCCTTGCCGAGCACCTTCTGCATATAGGTCGCGATCGGACGCGCAGCGATATCGGCCTGACCGCCAGCCGGAAACGGCACGACCATGCTGATATTCTTGCTCGGCCACGCTTCCTGCGCATGCGCAGCCTGGCCCGTCAGTGCGAGGGTCGACAGGCCGCCAAGGCCAGCGAGGAAATCACGGCGTTTCATGGATATCTCCCGTTTATTTGGTTCAGCAATGCATCGAATGCGTGCATCAGAGGACACATCACTCCTATCGGGAGTGGAGTTCTTGAAGCTTGCGGAGTTTTCGCACGGGGCGCAGATCGCCCCATGCGCCTGTTTGCAGTCGGCGGTGATCAGCCGACCGGATTCTCCAGACGGCCGATGCCGCTGACTTCGATGGCCACGACATCGCCCTTCTTGAGGAAGCGCGGCGGCGTGAAGCCGAGGCCGACGCCGGCCGGCGTGCCGGTGGCGATGACATCGCCGGGCTCGAGCGTAATGCCGGCCGAGAGCGTTTCGATCAGGGTCGGGATATCGAAGACGAGATCGGCGACCGACGCGTTCTGGCGCAGTTCGCCATTCACAAAGGTCTTGAGATGCATCTTGGTCGGATCGGGCATCTCATCGGCAGTGACGATCGATGGGCCCATCGGGCAGAAGCCGTCGATGCCCTTGCCGATGAACCACTGGCGGTGCTGATGCTGCAGCGTGCGCGCGGTCACGTCGTTGATAATGGTGTAGCCGAACACATGCTTCAGCGCGTCGGCCTTCTTGATGCCGCGGCCGCCGCGGCCGATGATGACCGTGAGTTCGCCTTCATAGTCGGTGCTGTCGGTCGTATCGAGATATTGCGGGATCGTGGCGCCCTGCCCGATCACCGTGCTCGACGGCTTGGTGAAGATCACCGGATATTCCGGCACCACTTCCTTGGCTGAGGAATCGTAGCCGCTGCCGGCGAATTCCTTGGCGTGCTCGTGATAGTTCTTGCCGACGCAGAACACATTGCGGGCCGGACGCGGGATCGGCGCAAGCAGTTCCACATCGGCCATCGAGAGCGCCGCACCCGCAGCGCTCGCGAGACTGCCTTTCAGCTCATCATATGTCGCGATCAGCGTAAGCATGTCCGGCGCGACATTGGACGGGAGCGGCTGGACCTTGGAGAGCGCCTCGTCCGCGATACCGACGGTCGGCCGGCCTTCGTGCATGAATGTGACAAGATGCATGGTTTCCTCCTGATATCCGCTTTGGGGCGGCTGGCACGCCGCGTCTCCTATAGGTACGATTATCTTCGATGGGAGATTTGCGCAAGCGGCAGGTTCCGGAATTTTCCTCTTTAGGAGACGCGACCAATCGTCCCTCCAAACACGATTGGTCTTAAATGTATGGACCGGCGCGTCTGATTTTCATCCCGCAGGATGTGACATCGCGCAAAACCGCGCCTAAAGTAGAATCGATTTTAGTTCAGATGGAGCAACACGCGATATGGCGAAGGCAGCGGTACGGAAGGTCGCTCGCGAAGACCCCGTCAGCCGCGCATTCGGCGATCGGGTGCGCATGCTGCGCGAACAGGCTGAACTCACACTCGAGCAACTGTCGAAGCAATCCGGCGTCAGCCGGGCGATGCTGTCGAAAGTCGAGCGCGGCGAGAAGAGCCCGACCATCGGCGTGGCTCGCCGCATCGCGCTGGCCTTAGGAACGTCGTTCTCATCTCTCATGGGAGACGACGACACACCGCGACGTGCGTTTGCCATCGTGCGCAAGGATCAGCGTCAGGTATTTCGCGATGCCGAAACAGGCTTCGAGCGCTTCTCGCTGTCACCGATGATGGCCGGCATGGCCGTCGAAGTCGCGCTGCATCACTTGCCGCCCAAAACGTCCACCGGCGAGTTGCCGGCCTATCCGGCAGGAACGTCGAAACACGTGCTCGCGGCACGCGGTAAAGTCACCGTCAAGACCAAGGACACCGAGACGGTGCTGGACGAAGGCGACTCGCTGTATTTCGAAGTCGATGTCGAACACTGGTTCGAGAACCGAACCGCACGCGCTTGCGAATACTATCTCGTCATCGCCGCGCCGCCGGCATTCGGCCGACGCGGCGAGAACTGAGCCGCAACACTGCGCCATGGGGCGATGAGCCGAAGGCATGATCCGTCGCGGCGTTTCAACTACGAAATCGGCCGGCGGATTACGCTTCGCTCATCCGCCCTACGGCTGAGCTCTATTTCTTCAGGCACAAGCCGACCGTCGGCGTCGTCGCACACTTGACGCCATCCGGCGCGCCGCCGCTCGGGCACAGTACGGAGACCAGCGTTTCGCTGGCGTCGCATGTCACCGCGCCATCCGCCTGCACCGCGCGGAAGGCCGGAGCCGACTCGCCTTTGTCACCCTTCTCGCCCTTTTCACCCTTGGCCCCAGGCGCGCCCTGCGGGCCTTGCGGCCCCTGCGCACCGACCTGCCCTTGTGCACCCGGCACGCCCTGAACACCTTGCGCTCCCTGGGGGCCGGCGGGGCCCTGCGCACCCGGATCGCCCTTCGGCCCGGGATCGCGACCGCAGCCGCTGACCATCAAGGCAACGCCGATTGCGAGAACTGGAAGAATTTTTCTCATGCCCCTTACCCCTTTTGTCGCCATCACGAACGATCGCGCATGGACAATCCAGCGGCGTCGGTCATGTTCCGGCACAGGGATGATATCGGGGGAGATCGGGAAGGAAAGCGAACGAACGGCGGCGTCTCTGTTTCAAGACGCCGCAGCCGTCAGCATTTAGTCCACGTCGTCGATCGCGCCAGGCGTCGTGCCAAAGGCGCGCTGGGCCAGCGTGGCGGCCATGAACTCGTCGAGATCGCCGTCGAGCACGCCTGATGTGTCCGAGGTCTGCACGCCGGTGCGCAGGTCCTTCACCATCTGATAGGGCTGCAGCACGTAAGAGCGGATCTGGTGCCCCCAGCCGATATCGGTCTTGGCCGCCTGATCGGCAGCCGCCTTCTCTTCGCGGCGCTTCAGCTCGATCTCGTACAGGCGCGCGCGCAGCATGTCCCACGCCTGGGCGCGGTTCTTGTGCTGCGACCGGCCGGCCTGACAGACCACAGCCACGCCGGTCGGGATATGCGTCAGACGCACCGCCGATTCCGTCTTGTTGACGTGCTGACCGCCGGCGCCGCCCGAACGCATCGTATCGACGCGCACATCGCTTTCATTGATCTCGATCTTGATGGAGTCATCGACGACCGGGAAGATCGCCACCGACGAGAACGAGGTGTGACGACGGGCATTGGAATCGTAAGGCGAGATACGCACCAACCGATGCACGCCGCCTTCGGTCTTCAGCCAGCCATAGGCATTGTGACCCGAGATCTGGATCGTCGCCGACTTGATGCCGGCTTCTTCGCCCTGGGTCTCTTCGAGATACTCGATCTTGAAGCCGTGCTTTTCCGCCCAGCGGGTATACATGCGCAACAGCATCGAGGCCCAGTCCTGGCTCTCGGTGCCGCCAGCGCCGGCATGGACTTCGAGATAGGTGTCGAAGCGATCCGCCTCGCCGGAGAGCAGCGCTTCCAGCTCGCGGCGCGCGACTTCCTTCTTGAGGGCTTTGAGCGCGTTCTCGGCTTCGGTCACGATGCTTTGGTCGCCCTCGGCCTCGCCGAGTTCGATCATCTCGACATTGTCGTCGAGTTCGCGCGTCACCTTGCCGATGCCCTGCAGCGAATCCTCAAGCGAGGTTCGCTCCTGCATCAGCTTCTGAGCCTTCTGGGGATCGTTCCAGAGATTGGGGTCTTCGGCGAGAGCGTTCAGCTCCGCAAGTCGTGCCGTGGAAGCATCGACGTCAAAGATGCCTCCTCAGCAGCCCGACTGACTGCTTGATCTCTTCTACGAGGCGTTCGATTTCAGCGCGCATTATAGATTCCGTTAAGTTGGCGCACGTGTAACTGGGGCGCCAGTGTTATTCAACCCGTCAGCCGTCATTGCGAGCGAAGCGAAGCAATCCATTCTTCCTTCGCCTGGCTTCTGGATTGCTTCGTCGCTGCGCTCCTCGCAATGACGACGAAAGACGTCAATGGCCCGCGATCAATACAGACCACCGGTTCCCGGACGCATGAACATGCGGTCGGTATCGGGCGACACCTGCTGCGCGCCACCGTCCGCCACGCCGATCACCGAGTAATTGTCCGGCGGCGCCGTGCCCGGCTTGAAGGCCTCGAGGATGGTGCGGCCGCCATCGCCCGGCCCTGCCCGCATGCCGGTCTTGGCATCGACGCGGATCAGCTTGATACCGGCCGGCACCTTGAACGGCACCGCGGGCTTGTCGGCCAGCGCCAGCTTCATGAAGTCCTTGGCGATCGGTGCCGAGAGCACGCCGCCGGTGCCGCCGCGGCCGAGATTGCGCGGCTTGTCGTAGCCGACATAGATGCCGACCACCACGTCCGGCGAGAAGCCGACGAACCAGGCGTCCTTCTCGTCATTGGTGGTGCCGGTCTTGCCGGCGATCGGCTTGCCGACCTCGCGCATGACGGTCGCGGTGCCGCTCTGCACGACGCTCTCCATCATCGAGGTGATCTGATAGGCCGTCATCGGATCCATCACCTGCTCGCGGCGATCGACGAGTTGCGGCTCGGGCTGGTTCTTCCAGCCTTCCGGCGCCTCGCAGCCACGGCATTCGCGCTGGTCGTGCTTGAAGATCGTGTGCCCGTAGCGATCCTGGATACGGTCGATCAGTGTCGACTTCACGCGGCGTCCGCCATTGGCGAACATCGAGTAAGCCGTGACCATACGCATCACAGTGGTTTCGCCGGCACCGAGTGCGTAGGACAGATAGTTGGGCAGTTCATCATAGACGCCAAAGCGCTTGGCATACTCGCCGATCAGCGGCATGCCGACATCCTGAGCCAGACGCACGGTCACCGTGTTCAGCGACCGCGTCAGTGCGTTGCGCATCGTCGTCGGGCCATAATATTTGCCGGTCGAATAGTTTTCCGGACGCCAGACGCCGTTGCCCGAGCCCTGATCGATTTCGATCGGCGCGTCGATAACGACGGTGGATGGCGTGTAGCCATTGTCCATCGCCGCCGAATAGACCAGCGGCTTGAAGGATGAGCCGGGCTGGCGATAAGCCTGCGTGGCGCGGTTGAACTGGCTCTGGTCGAACGAGAATCCGCCGACCATCGCGAGCACGCGGCCGGTGTTCGGATCCATGGCGACCATGGCGCCCGACACTTCGGGATATTGCCGCAGCCGGAACTGGCCTTCGATGATCGAACCGTCCTTCTGCGTCGAGGGATCGACATAGATGACATCGCCGGCGCTCAGCACCTGCGACACGGCTGTCGGCGTCTTGCCGCGTGTTGGTCCTTGCGCCGGCTTGGCCCAACGCACGCCGTCGAGCGAGATCAGGCCGGTCTGGCGATCCTTCGACACCGCGCCGCCGAGTTCACGGCCCGGCTGGAAGCCGATGCGCGCCGACTGGTCGGAGACATCCAGCACCACGGCCATCTTCCACGGCGAAATGTCGGAGAGCGACTTCACCTCGGCGAGCTTGACGCCCCAGTCACCGGAAATGTCGATCTTGTTGGTGGCGCCGCGATAGCCGCGGGCTTCGTCGTAATTGACGAGACCATTGGTCATGGTCTTGCGCGCCATCACCTGCATCTTGGGATCGAGCGTGGTGCGGACCGACAGGCCGCCTTCATACAGCTTCTTCTCGCCGTAACGTTCGAGGATGTCGCGGCGGACTTCCTCGGCGAAATATTCGCCGGCGAAGATATGGGCGTGGCTGCCACGGCCGGTGACGGTCAGCGCTTCCTTGCGCGCCTTGTCGGCATCGGCCTGCTTGATCCAGCCATTCTCGACCAGACGGTCGATGACGTAGTTGCGGCGCTCGATGGCGCGGTCGCGGTTCTTCACCGGATGCAGGGTCGATGGCGCCTTCGGCAGCGCTGCGAGATAGGCAGCCTCCGAGACGGTCAGCTCATTCACCGACTTGTCGAAATAGACCAGCGAGGCGGCAGCGATGCCATAGGCACCGAGGCCGAGATAGATTTCGTTCAGATACAGTTCGAGGATCTTGTCCTTCGAATAGGTGCGCTCGATGCGCATCGCCAGCAGCGCTTCCTTGATCTTGCGATCGAAGGAGACTTCGTTGGTGAGGAGGAAGTTTTTCGCGACCTGTTGCGTGATGGTCGACGCGCCCTGCGGGCGGCGGTTCGAGCCGATATTCTGCGCATAGAGCAGCGCCGCACGCGCCATGCCGGTGTAATCGAGGCCGCCATGCTCGTAGAAATTCTTGTCTTCGGCCGCGAGGAAGGCATTCACGACCAGTTTCGGAATCGCCTGGATCGGCAGATACAGCCGGCGCTCTTTGGCATATTCGCCGAGCAACTGGCCGTCCGACGCATGCACGCGCGTCATCACCGGCGGCTCATAGTCCTGCAGCTGGGAGTAATCCGGCAGGTCCTTGGAGAAATGCCAGATCATGCCCGCGGCGGCGGCGACGCCCACCAGGAACACGACGGTTCCTGCGGCGAACAAGAACCCGAAAAACCGCACGAGCAGACGCATGTTGAGACGATCCGTTTCAGTCGCTGTGCGGCCATATAGCACATATGGCGTCGCAAAGGGCGAAAGTCAGCCAAATACAATCGACTGGAGACGCCCACAGCCACCTGACGCGGTGGCCGATTCTCCGGCCGCATGGCGGATTTTATAGAGGGTGCGCTGTGGCCAAACTAGGGCTCAGACGTTGAAAGCCCTGACATTTCGGCAATGGTCAGTTCGCCGGACCGGCCGAGACCATATGCTTGGAAAAATAACTGTCGATCGACTTGGCGACCGCACCCACCGTCTTCGACCGCCAGTTCTCCGACATCAACGACTGCAGGTCGTCCTTATTGGAGACATAACCCAGCTCGATCAGCACCGACGGTACATCCGGCGCTTTCAACACCCGGAAACCGGCAGACTTCAACGGATGCTTGTGCATCCGGGTCGTCACCTTCATCTCGCCGACCACCATGCGGGCGAAACGGCCCGAGAAGGTCTTGGTCTCGCGCTGGGCGAGATCGATGAGGATGTCGGCGACCTCGGTCGGCTCTTCGGTCAGGTTCACGCCAGCGATGGCGTCGGCCTTGTTTTCGAGATCCGCCAGCCGCTGCGCCTCGGCGTCCGACGCCTTGTCGGACAGCGTATAGACCGTCGCGCCCTGGGCATCGCCCTCGCCCTTCGGCAGCGCATCGGCGTGGATCGAGACGAACAGCGCCGCGCCTGCGCTGCGCGCGAGTTTAACCCGCTCGTCCAGCGGCACGAATGTGTCGTCCGAGCGGGTCATGACCACGCGATATTTGCCGAGCTTCTCCAACCGGTCGCGCAGCGCGAGGCCGAAACCGAGCACGATGCTCTTCTCGCTCTCGCCGCCCGCCTGGGTGCCGTTATCGATACCGCCGTGGCCGGGGTCGAGCACGACCACCGGACGGTTATCCGTGGCCGAAACAGGCGCCGCGCTCGCCACCACCGTGGTCGCCACCGGCGATGGCGCCACGCTCCCGGTAATGGCCGGCCGCAACTCCGGGCGGTTCTCCACGGCCAGCCCCTGCACGAAGGTCGTGCGGTCCACGGCCTCGAGCTCGATCACCATCCGCGCCGGCTGGCCGTTGGCCGGGTCCAGCGCCGTGGCGCTCTTGATCTTCACGGGCTTGGCGAGATCGAACACCATGCGCGAGCCGCCGGGCATCACCATGCCGTAGCGGAACGCCTTGATGAGCCCGCGCGTCACCGTTCCCGCACCGGGATCGAGATGGAACGCGATCTGCGGCATGTCGATCACCACGCGATACGGGTCCGCCAACGTGAAAGCGCGCAGCGAGACCTTGCGGTCGAGATCGAGGATGAATCGGGTCTGTTTTTCGTCGCCGGCGATGCGGACATCGGAGGCGATCGGGAGCGCAGTGTCAGCCGGCTTCTCTGCAGCAGCCTCCGGCACATCGCCTGGCGCAGCACGGGTATCCGAACACCACGCTAACGTCAGCGCTGCGCTCGCGAGCGCCATTCCCAGCAAAACGATATGGTTTGCACGGCGCGTCAAGCGAATCCAAAGCCTCCGGAGCAGCCCATCCCTAGCCCATTAGAATCACAGGGTTAACTTGCGTTTAATGACGCCAAGACGAATTCCCCGGACTGTTGCAAGGCTGTGACGCTTCCCTTGCCAGCGGGGTCCATTCCACGTATGTACGAAGAGCTGACGGATTAACTCCCGGTTGTGTCGCGTTCAACCTCCCGGTGCAGCGTTCATCTCCCCGATACGCATCTCCCAGATCGTCTCGGTGACCTGAGCGTTTTTGATCATCCCTCCAAGACCAGCGCCGGGCGCGGTTTGCGGAGAGACGGTCCTGGCCCGAGCGGTGTCCGGTCCCTGGTTCTTACTTGCTTACAGGGCGGTATCAGACACGACATGACCGAAAACTCCGGCCACTCTTTTCGGCCGAGTTAGCGACAACCGGCGCACGCATTCGCGTGGCGCCGGACGTCAGCGCAGGCGGTGCCTTTGCCGCCCAAAAGTTTAGACGGGCCGACGCTTGATGCGCCAGACTGTGATGCCGACCGAGACCCGCTTGGGGACACCGATGCGAAGCTTCCGCTTCGTGCGGTTTTCCACGCGGCTCTCCTATTCGGCAGCCTTCCAGTTGTCACGGCGCGACGGTGAGCGCTTCGGCCTTCCCCTCACCCCAGAATCAGGTGGACCCTCGCGTCACCCGGCCGCGCCAGATGCGCTTGCCGCCACGCGTGCACTCCGCCGCCATGAGTCGTCCCATGCCAAACAAAATGTTGATCGATGCGACGCATCCCGAGGAGACCCGGGTCGTCGTCGTTCGCGGCAATCGCGTCGAGGAATTTGATTTCGAGACCGCGCAGCGCAAGCAGCTCCGCGGCAACATCTACCTCGCCAAGGTCACGCGCGTTGAACCGTCGCTGCAGGCCGCCTTCATCGAATATGGCGGCAACCGCCACGGCTTCCTCGCTTTCAGCGAAATCCACCCGGATTACTACCAGATCCCGACGGCTGACCGTCTGGCCCTGATCGAGGCCGACGAAGCCGCCCATCGCGAAGCCGAGGAAGAGAACGAGAAACGCTCCAACCGCCGCCGCTCGCGCCACCGCAATTCGCGCCGCCGCGATCGTGGTGAGAAGGTGCGCAGCCAGGTGGTCGAAGGGGCCGCCATCGATCCGTCGAAGGCTGAGCAGCCGGGCGAGGATTTCCAGGGCTGGGTGCCGGCACGCTTTGACGCAGCCGACGACCACGCCGCGCCGGCTGTCGCCGCTTCGCCCGAGACCGTCACGTCGGAGCCGGTGGTCACCGCAACCGAGACCGAACAGCCCGTCAATGAGACGGCCGCCGAGCCCGCCACTGCGGAAGCCGGCGAGCCCGTGGCCGCCGTCGCGCAGGACGAACCGGCCGAGCCGACCGCGGTCACCGCGGATGCGGACAATGAACAGCCCGTCGAAGCCCGCACCGACGCTCCGGCCGCGCGTGACGCGCACGCCGAAGGCGACGAGTCCGAAGAGGACGACGAGGAAGAAGACGACGAGGACGAGGAAGAGTCCGAAGAGGATCAGGTCGAGTCCGTCGGCGGTGATGACGTGCTGGAAGAAGTGCCCGAGCGCGCCTTCCGTCCGCGCCGCCAGTACAAGATCCAGGAAGTCATCAAGCGCCGCCAGGTGATGCTGGTGCAGGTGGTCAAGGAAGAGCGCGGCAACAAGGGCGCTGCTCTCACGACCTACCTCTCCCTCGCCGGCCGTTACGCCGTCCTGATGCCGAACACCGCGCGCGGTGGCGGCATCTCGCGCAAGATCACCTCGGCGCAGGATCGTTCGCGTCTGAAGGAAGTGGTGTCGGATCTGGACGTGCCGGAAGGCATGGGCATCATCCTGCGCACCGCGGGCGCCTCGCGCACCAAGCCGGAAATCAAGCGCGACTTCGAATATCTGATCCGGATGTGGGAAACCGTCCGCGACATGACGCTGAAGTCGCAGGCCCCGACCCTCGTCTATGAGGAGGGATCGCTGATCAAGCGCTCGCTGCGCGATCTCTACAACAAGGAGATCGACGAGATTCAGGTCGCCGGTGAAGCCGGCTACCAGGAAGCGCGCGACTTCATGCATATGCTGATGCCGAGCAACACGCGCGCCGTGAAGATGTATCGCGACGGCCAGCCGCTGTTCTCGCGCATGGGCGTGGAGAGCCAGCTCGACGCCATGTTCACGCCCACGGTGCAACTGCGCTCGGGCGGTTACATCGTCATCAACCAGACCGAAGCCCTCGTTTCCATCGACGTGAACTCGGGTCGTTCGACCCGCGAGCATCACATCGAGGATACCGCGCTGAAGACCAATCTCGAAGCGGCCGAGGAAGTCGCGCGTCAGCTCCGCCTGCGCGATCTCGCCGGCCTGATCGTGATCGACTTCATCGACATGGACGAGAAGCGCAACAACCGCGCCGTCGAACGCAAGATGAGCGACTGCCTGCGCCAGGATCGCGCGCGCATCCAGGTTGGCCGTATCTCGCATTTCGGCCTGCTCGAAATGTCGCGCCAGCGCATCCGCGCCAGCGTGCTGGAAAGCTCCACCGAGGTCTGCGCGCATTGCGGCGGCACCGGTCACGTCCGCTCGGTTTCCTCCGTCGCGCTGCAGCTTCTGCGCGGCGTCGAGGAAGTGCTGATGAAGGGCGCGACACATAATCTCGTCGTCCGCACCCGCAGCGACGTCGCTCTCTACGTCCTCAACCATAAGCGCGCCCATCTGCGCGATCTCGAAGACGGGTTCGAAGTCGCGCTGTCCGTGATCTCGGATCCGCATGTCACCGGCCAGCAGTCCTATGTGATCGACCGCGGCGATCAGGTGCATACGCTCGAAGCTGCCAAGGCCCTTCTCGCAGCCCAACTCGCCAATCTGCCGCCGGCGCCGGAAGAAGAGCCCTTCGAGGACGAAGAGCTGTTCGAGACGGAAGCTGAAGTCGAGACCGAAGAGACCGAAGGCCTCACCGAGGAAGATGGTGCCGAGGCTTCGAGCGATAGCGAAGGTGGCGATCGCAAGAAGCGCCGCCGTCGTCGCCGTCGTGGCGGCCGTTCGGGTGAAGGTCGCGAAGGCAATGAAGGTGGCGAGACCGCTGACGTTCAGGTGAGCGACACCCAGGTCATGACCGACGGTGCGATCGAAGCCGTCTCGACCGGCGACGAAGCTGAAGGTGAAGACGACGAAGCTGACGATCAGCCGCGCGAAGCCCGTGGCGAAGACGGTGCCGATGGCGAGCGCCGTCCGCGCCGTCGCGGTCGCCGCGGTGGCCGTCGCCGCCGTGGTGGCGAGCGCGGTGAAGGCAATGAGGAAGGCCTCGCCGGCTCGATCGCCGACGAACTCGCCGGTCCCTCGGAGTCCGAAGCGAGTGAAGCGGTCGCCGATCTCGATAACGGCAACAACAGCCATGGCGATCAGCCCAGTGTCGAGGCCGAGCCGGCTGAAAAGCCGAAGCGCGATCACGACTCGGTGCCGATGTTTGCACCGGCCGAGCCGGCACCTGCCGCTGCACCAGCTCCGGTCGCTGTTGCTTCTGAGCCAGCAACTGCCCAGGACGATGACAAGCCCGCTCGTCGCCGTTCCACGGTGCGCGAGAAGGTGAGCTTCGCAAGTCCGGCTCCCGTGCCGGTCGAGCCGGAAGCAACGCCTGCGGTTGCCGCCGACGCTCCTGCCCCTGTCGCCACACCAGCTCCAACGCAGGACGCTCCAGCAGCTCCGCGCAAAGCCGGCTGGTGGTCTCGCGCCTTTGGCGGCGGCGAGAGCTAAGCGTTCGCACCAAACATAATTGAAAAGCCGCCCGGCAAAACTGGGCGGCTTTTTTCGCGGTCAAGGCCGTAATCCGCCGGCCGTTTCAGTCGAACCTCCGCGGCGGATTACGCTTCGCTCATCCGCCCTACGGCAAAGAAAAAGCCGCCCGGCGAAACCGGGCGGCTTTCTGTTTGAAACGACCTGCGCTTAGCCCGTCGTGATCGCCGTCTCGACATCCGATGGGTCGATATCCTGGTTCAGCCTGGCGTGCATCGTGTCCTTGTCGAGTTCGCCTTCCCACCATGACACGAATACGGCTGCGATGCCGTTGCCGGTGATGTTGGTGAGCGCGCGGACCTCGCTCATGAACTTGTCGATGGAGAACACGATCGCCATGCCCGGCACGAGACGCGGATCGACCACGGCCAGCGTGGCCGCCAGCGTGATGAAGCCCGCACCGGTGACACCCGAGGCGCCCTTCGAGGTCAGCATCGCGACGATGAGGATCGTGATCTGCTGGCCGAACGACAACTCCACGCCGAGCGCCTGGGCGATGAACAAGGTCGCCAGCGTCATGTAGATATTGGTGCCGTCGAGATTGAACGAATAGCCGGTCGGGACCACGAGGCCGACCACCGACTTCGAACAGCCGAGACGCTGCAGCTTTTCCATCAGCTGCGGCAGCGCGCTTTCCGACGACGAGGTGCCGAGCACGATCAGGAGCTCGTCCTTGATGTAGCGGATGAACTTGAAAATGCTGAAGCCGACCATGCGGGCAATGAAGCCGAGCACGACCACCACGAACAGCAGCGCGGTGCCGTAGAACAGCAGGATGAGGCTGAACAGATTGGTCAGCGCCGACGGGCCGAACTTGCCGATCGTGTAGGCCATCGCACCGAACGCACCGATCGGCGCCGCCTTCATGACGATGGCGATGACGCCGAACACCGCATGCGATGTTTCGTCGATGATATCGCGCAGCTTGTGGCCGCGATCACCGAGCGCCATCAGCGCGAAGCCGAACAGGATCGCAAACAGCAGCACCTGCAGGATATCGCCGCGCGCGAAGGCACCGACGACACTGTCCGGAATGATGTGCAGCACGAAATCGACCGACTTCTGCGCTTCCGCCTGCTTCACGTAACCGGCGACGGCCGCATTGGTGGGATCGACTTTCGCGGTCAGGCCATGGCCGACCTGGAACAGGTTGCCCATGATCAGGCCGAGCACGAGCGCGAAGGTCGAGACAATTTCGAAATAGATCAGCGCCTTGACGCCGACACGGCCAACCTTCTTGGCGTCCTGGATATGCGCGATGCCGGAGACCACCGTGCAGAAGATGATCGGCGCGATCACCATCTTGATCAGCTTGATGAAGCCGTCACCGAGTGCCTTGATCCAGTCATTGGTGGCGAAGTGCGGCTCGAGCCAACCGACCAGAACGCCGATGACGATGGCGATAAGCACCTGAATATAGAGAACTTTGTACCAGGGCTTCTTCGCCTCTGAGGCACCCGTATGGGGCGCCGCGGTAGTCACCGACATTGAACGTTATCTCCCAGTTCAAGCAAAACTGGGGGTGCCTTACACGCAATAATGTCGAAGTCGCAACCCGCCGGGCGGAATAAAATATCCTTTTCGGCGAGCAATTGGTCGAATACACGCCTAGTTGCTGCGGCGGGCTGCCGCACCATAGGCGAGCGGAATCAACAGCGCGCCGATCGCATTCTTCAGCAATGCGCCGGCCAGGAACGGCGTGACGCCAACGATCAGCGCCTTGCCGATCCCGAGCCCGACGCCGAAGGCGAGCCAGGCCCAACCCATTGATAGAATGATGAAATGGCCGAAGGCCATGGCCACGAAGAGCCAGCCGACCGAACGATCCCAGCCGCGTTCCGCGAGCCAGCCGGTGAGAAAGGCGGCGACGACGAAGCCGAACAGGAAGCCGGCGGTGGCGCCGAACAGCGGCTTCAGACCGCCGGTCGGACCGGCGAAAACCGGTAATCCGCAAGCGCCGACAAGGAGATAGAGGACGAGTGTCGCCGTCCCCAGGCGCCAGCCATAGGCGGTGCCGATCATCAACACGACCAGCGTCTGGAGCGTCATCGGGACGAAGGGCAGTTGCAGGTTCACTTTGGCCGAAACGGTCAGCAGCACGACGCCCGCAGCCGCCAAAATGGCCGCGCGCCGCAAGGCGGCCGCTGGTTTGCCGCTGGAAGGCCACAAGACGCCGACGATGGGAGATGGCGCGCTCATGTCAGGCCAGCCACTTGCAGATGCGCGTCACGGCGTCCTGCATCTCCGCGCTGGAGCGCGCATAAGAGAAGCGGATGAAGGACTTACCGCGAACCGGATCGAAATCGCTGCCCGGCGTCACCGCCACATGGGCCTTTTCCAACATCGCTTTGGCGAATTCGAAACTGTCTTGCGTGAAGTCCGAAACATCCGCGTAAAGATAGAATGCACCGTCTACAGGCAGGAATTTGGTGAGGCCGCTTTGCGGCAAACCAGTGGTCAGGATGCGGCGGTTCTCTTCATAGCCGTGCTTGATCTCCTCCATCTCCGCCGTCCCCTCGAAGGCCGCCTCGGCCGCGATCTGTGACAAAGTGGGAACCGAGATGGACAGATTCTGCTGCAAACGTTCCATGGAGCGAACAAGCGACGGCGGCACCACCATCCAGCCGACCCGCCAGCCGGTCATGCAAAAGTATTTCGAGAACGAATTGATCACCAGCGCATTCGGCGACAGCTCCGCCGCCGTCACCGCCGGGAATGCATAGTCGAGGCCGTGATAGATTTCGTCGGAGATGAAGCGGATGCCTTCGCTCTCGGCGGCTTGGATCAGATCGGTCAGCGCCTCACGCGACATCATGGTGCCGGTGGGATTGGCAGGGCTTGCGACCAAAACTCCCTTCAAAGGCTTTTTCCGATGGGCTTCTAATAAAGCTTCGCCCGTCAGCGCATGGCGCGTCTCTGCATGCGTCTCGATCAGCACCGGCTCGCAGCCAAGCGCCGTGAGGATGTGCCGATATGGCGGATAGCCGGGCGATGCGAGCGCGACGCGATCGCCGGGCTCGAACAATGCAAGAAATGCGAGAATGAAAGCGCCGGACGATCCCGTCGTCACCACGATCTGTTCGGGATCGACGTCGCATTTATACGTGTCGCGATAATGCCGCGCGATGCGCGCGCGCAGCGAGGGCGTGCCGAGCGCTGCGGTATACTCCACCTGCCCGCGCGCCAGCGCGTCCTGCGCCGCCTTGATCGCCGTCTGCGGCGCGGGCGCTGCGGGCTGGCCGACTTCCATATGGATGACATGACCACCCGCCGCCTCGATGCGCGCGGCGGCGGCCATCACGTCCATCACCATGAAGGAGGGAACATCGCTGCGTCCGGACGCCGCAAGCAGCGGAAGGGCGCGGGCACGAAGGATCGTATCGGACATCAAAATCTGCTATCTGCGCGGCGACCACGATGTTGCTGCAGACGGGCGCGCCGCGCTCCCGCCGCAATAGTGAACTCAACCGGTCTATCGCGAATTCGAACCTCGGCCAATGATGAAAGACCAGCATCTCCAGCCCAGACAGGCAGCATACCGGCTGTTCTCCCGGCTGACCGCCCTCCTCACCGCCGCCGCCCTCACGCTGACGCCGATGGCCGCCCGCGCCCAGCAAGGCGATATCCGCCTGCTCCGCGATGCGGAGATCGAGCAGCTGCTGCGCGACTACACGCGCCCGATCCTGCGCGCGGCGGGTATGGAAAAGCAGAACATCCAGATCGTCATCATCAACAACCCGACCTTTAACGCCTTCGTCGCCGACGGCCGCCGCATCTTCGTCAATCATGGCGCGCTGATGCAATCGGCGACGCCGAACCAGCTGATCGGCGTGCTCGCGCACGAGACCGGCCATCTCGCCGGCGGCCATCTGTCGAAACTGCGCCAGCGCCTCGCCGAAGCGCAGACCTCGATGATCATCGCCATGCTGCTCGGCGTCGGCGCCATGGCGGCCGGCGCGCGCGGCGGCAATTCCAATACCGGCCTCGGCAATGTCGGCGCTGCGGCCGTCGCCGCACCGCAAGCGATGTTGATGAACACGATGCTCGCCTATCAGCGCCAGCATGAGGAAAACGCCGACCGCGCCGGCGTCGGTTTTCTCAACAAGACCGGACAGTCGTCGAAGGGCATGTATGAGACGTTCCAGCGGTTCGGCGCCGACAGCCTGTTCGCGGCGCGCGGCAGCGATCCCTATATGATGTCGCATCCGATGCCGCGCGAACGCGTCGCGGCTCTGGAGGGTCTCGCCAAATCGAGCCCCTATTGGGACAAGAAGGACGACCCGGCGCTGCAGCTGCGCCACGATCTGATGCGCGCCAAGACGTCGGGCTTCATGGAGCAGCGCGACACGGTGATCCGGCGCTATCCGCCATCGGATACATCCCTGCCGGCACAATATGCGCGCGCCATCTCGACCTATCGCCACGGCGATCTCTCGGTGGCCATCGGGCTGATCGACCAGCTCATCAAGGCACAGCCGAACAATCCGTATTTCTACGAACTGCGCGGCCAGGCCTTGCTCGAAGGCGGCAAGCCGAATGAAGCGATTGCACCGCTGCGCCGCGCCGTGCAGCTCGCCCGCAATGCGCCGCTGATCGAGATGATGCTCGGCCAGGCGCTGATCGCATCGGGCAACAATGCCTATACGGACGAAGCCATCCGCATCCTCAAGGGCGCCATCGCGCGTGAGGGCGAAGCGCCGGCCGGCTATCAGCAACTCGCGATGGCCTATGGCCGCAAGGGTGAACTCGCGGAAGCGGACCTGGCGTCGGCACAGGCGGCATTTTTGCGCGGTGACAACAAGACCGCGCGCGATCTGGCCTCACGTGCGAAAGCAAGATTCGCGGTGGGCACGCCAGGCTGGGTGAAGGCGGATGATATCATCGCCGCGAAGATGAAGTGAGATCGTAGGATGGGTTGAGCGCAGCGATACCCATCATCACAAACACCGGAGCCTGCTGTGATGGGTATCGCTCCGCTCAACCCATCCTACGGCCGCTCGCCATAGCTGTTGGCTGTCTCCGAAACATCACCGGCCCAATCCGCCGGATAAATCCCGTCCTTCACAAAACGATGGAATGACGAGTACGGCCAATCGCTCACGCGCGTGACATGACCGTGCTTCACCGGATTGAAATGAATGTAATCGACGTGCCGCTCATAATCGCGTTCATCGCGGATGGTGTGCTCCCAATAGCGGCGTTGCCAGATGCCGCGCTCGCCTCTGATGATGCGACTTCGTGAGACAGCTTCTCCTTCGCGGACATGTCGGGAAAAGTGCGCCTTGATCAAGCGCCACCGGGTAGCAAAATCGGCATCGTTGTCAGGCAGGCTCCAAACCGTATGGAGATGCTCCGGCAATATAACGATCGCCTCAGTTCTGAAGGGATAATTGCGGGCGGCGTCGCGAAATGCGACGCGCAAATGATCCACATGATCGGTCAGCAGCCGCAGCCGGCGGTCGGCCAGATTGACCGTAAAGAAATAACAGCCACCGGCGACGAAGTTGCGGAGATAGCTGGTCATGGCCACCGTCCAAAAGGTGCTGTGAACCGTATAGCACAGATTGGCAGTCGTAGGATGGGTTGAGCGAAGCGATACCCATCACCACAGACGCCGGAGCCTGCTGTGATGGGTATCGCTCCGGCGCTGCGCGCCTGCGCTCAACCCATCCTACAAGCGTACCCCGTGACAATTCGACGACGCGATCGTTCATGTTTGCTTATCACTTCCGTTGCTACTGCGATCCCGACAAATATCAACGGGAGCTGCCCCATGAAGCGTCGCGATTTCCTGCTCTCCGCCACGGCATTCGGATTTGCCGCGCCGTCGCTGTTCAAGGCGGCCGTGATGCCTGCGCAGGCGCAGGACGCGGCACCGGCGGGGGCGAAGATCGTGCGCGCGGCGGTGTTTCCCGCCATCGGCTTTTCGCGGGTCGGCAATGGCGATGGCTGGTTTCTCGCACCGGAAGTGCCGGGCCTGATGACCGAGCCCAAGGGCGGCTTCAAGCAGAGCCCGAACCGCATCAAGAAGCAGGTGCAGCGGTTTCGCGTCTACGGCTATGACGACCAGGGCCGCGTGGTGCGCGAGCTCGGCACCGCCGACGGCCTGCGCTGGACCGTGCATACGGCGAACACCAAGGCCGCATGGTACGGCTATTCCAATGCGATGGATGGCGGCAATGACGCGCCGGGCATCCCCAAGCCGCTGCGCAATGCCGATATCCCGCATGCCCAGCGCGAAGAGATGCTGGTGATCAATGCCGGCCCCGTCAGCATCGACGGCGCCTCGAAAAACAATGACGGCCGCGACACCGCCTTTCGCATGGCCGGCCAGTTCTGGAAATCGATTCCGGTGACGCTCGGCCATCTGCGCACCGACGACAATGGCCGCCTGCTGGTGTTTCCCGGCGACGGCGTGTCCAACACCGCCGTGCCGCAGAACCCGGTGCGCGACTTCACCAATAATGACGGCTGGCATGACGACTGGGCCGACGGCTGGGTCAAGGCCACCGTGCGCATCGACGGCAAGGATGTCGATTGCGAGTCCGCCTGGGTGGTGTGCTGCGGCCCCAAATTCGCGCCGCAGATCGAGCCGATCGTCAGCCTCTATGACGCCGCGCGCGAGGCCATGATCACCTCCGGCCACATCAAGCTGCCGACCGGCCCGGTCTCGTTCCGCCAGGACGTGCTGCCGGTGCTGCGCCGCGCCGGCATGATGCAATGGGTCGCGCAGTCGTCCTATCTCAGCAAGGCGTGGAGCGATCTCGACGATCTCAGCGACATCAACACCATCAATATCCTCGCCGACCCCGGCGAGAAGGCGCGCCCGATGCGCGAGAAAGTGCTGGCCGCTTTCCGCAAGCCCGGCGGCGAAGACCAGCGCGCCAATGCATTGCCGCCGATGCTCGGCGACGGCGTCAACTTCCCCGGCAGCCCGGTGGGCTGGCTGACGCTCACCAAGACCCAATATGCCCTGCTCGCGCGCTGGGCCAAGGGCGAGTTCGCGAGCGACTTCGATGACAAGGCCGCCGACGCCATCACCAAGCTCGACGACCTGCCGCTGTCGCAGCGTCCGGAGGCGATGACGCGCGCCGCACTCGATGCCTGCTCGGGCGGCGCCTTCCATCCCGGCGTGGAGATCACCTGGCCGGTGCGCCATGCCGCGTTGTATCGCCCGCTGAAGGACACGCCGCTGCCGTTCCGCATCGCGCTGTCCACGCGCAAGAACCTGGTGCAGGATGTCGGCTTCCAGCTCAATCCGCAAAACGTGTTCTCGGGCCATCCGACCAAGCGCGATGACGGCGCCCCGGTGGGCCCGCAGGCGCCGGGCGACCTCACCCGCTGGATGGGCGTGCCATGGCAGGGTGATGCATTTAGCTGCCAGTCGGTGCTGACGGCCGAAGGTTTCCCGACGCCGGTGTGGTGGCCTGCGCTGCTGCCGGTCGATGTGCTGCCGGAGGGGTTCTACACGCAGATGATGCGCGCGGATCTCACGGCCGAGGAGCGCATGCGTTTCTATCACGCGCGCGTGGCCTGGTCGCGCGGCGCCGCCGGCACCGGCCTGCATGTGGAGGCCGGCTATACCGACGGCCTGCGCCGCATGATCGATCTGTGGACGCAGATGGGCGTGGTGGTGCGTCGTCCCGCGCCAAAAGATCTGCCGGGCGTGCCGAAGGACATCTATGTGGAAGTGCAGCGCGGCCACATGACGCTCGGCAACAACAAGAAGCCGACGTAATCCGGGATGCGCGACGTCGTGATCCTGGGCGCGGGCATGGCCGGCATGGCCTGCGCGCGCCGGCTGCTGCGGCGTGGCATGACGCCGCTGTTGGTGGCGCGCGGGGATGACGTCGCGAGCCGCGGCGAGACGCTGTCGTTTCGTGCGGAGCCGGTGCTGGATGAGCTGGGCTGGATGGATCTGCTCGATGCCGAGACGGCGCTGCCTTGCGAGGGCCGCTACGCGCTCTGGGGCAGCGCGACGCTGCGGCGCGACGATCAACAGGAGCAATCCGGCTGGCATATCGATCGCGCGAAGCTGGAAGCGCGAATGGCGGCGGAGCTTGTTGGCATCGAACGGTTGAACGGTGACGCGCGGCGGGTGTCTCACACGGACACTCACGTGACGATCGACCTCGCCGACGGCACATCGATCGACGCGACATATGTGATCGACTGCACCGGCCGCGCGGCCGTGACGGCGGGATCGCACGCGCCGCTGCGACGGACCGACAGACTGGTCGCGACCTACTGCACCTTCCCCCTCGACGATGACAGCGACGTGCTCGCAGCCACGCTGGTGGAGGCCGTCGCCGACGGCTGGTGGTACATGACCATCATCCCCGGTGGCCGCAGCCTGCTGTGTTTCTTCACCGACTCGGATCTGCTGCCGGCCGGCTTGCGCAAAGACAATGCGCCGTGGGCGAAGATGGTCTCGCAGACGAAAGCGATCGCTGCCCGCCTCGACAGTCTCGACCTCGATCCCGCCGCCGTCGAACTCACCTTCGCCGCAGCCAGCACCGCGGCGCAGGTGACGCTGGTCGAGCCGCGCATCATCCGCGCCGGCGATGCCGCGACCGCGCAGGATCCGCTCGGATCGAACGGATTGGCGACGGCGCTGTGGAGCGGCCTGCAGGCGGCGGACAGCGTCATCGCATGGTTCGCCGGCGATGACAGCGTTGCGGTTCGCTATGAGCAGCGTTTTCTCGAAGGCATCGAGCAGTTTCTTGCCACACAGCACGCGATGTATGGCGCCGAGCGCCGCTTCAGCGATGCGGCGTTCTGGCAGCGACGCCATGCGTCACCGGTTTTCACCCAGCCCGACTGAGTGTCGCGCATCATTCCAGCAACGAGGTTGCCATGTTGTCTCCCCTGCGTATCGCCTTTCTCACATCCGCCCTGCTCGTCTCAGTGACGGCGGCACAGGCCGAGGGCGTCAAGATCATCCCCCCGGTCAAAGGCGGCATCGTGCCCGGCGGCACCTGGAGCGTCGGCGCGCGTGCGGGCGATTTCATCTTTGTCGGCGGCATGCGCGGCGTCGATCCCGCCACCAACAAGCTGGTCGAAGGCGACGAGGCGCGCATCAAGCAGATGTTCGTCAATATGAAGCAAGTCGCCGAGGCCGAAGGCGCGACGCTGCAGGATGCCGTGCGATTGACGATCTTCGTGTCGGATGTGGTGAAGTATCGTGCGCTGGTCAACAAGGTGCAGGAAGAGCTGTGGGGCAAGGGTCCGTATCCGCCGCGCACGGTGCTCGAGGTGCGCAAGCTCGATCAGGACGATATCGCGGAAGTCGACGCGACGTTCTATGCGCCGGTGAAGAAGTAATGTGAGGTCGTAGGGTGGGTTGAGCGAAGCGATACCCATCACAACAAGCTCGGTGCATGTGGTGATGGGTATCGCTCCGGCGCTCACGCGCCTGCGCTCAACCCATCCTACGGCACCGCGTCCAGCCCCATGGCATCGATGCCATCGGCACGGCCGCGGATCGGCAAGCGGCCGAGATCGCACATGGCCACCGGCAGCGGCGCCTCGAACTCCGCAATGGCCGCACGCGACGCGACAAAGCCACCCGCAATATCCCGGCTCAGCGCTTCCAGCCGCGACGTCGTGTTCATCACATCGCCATTGAAAACGATGGCGCGCTTGACGTCGCCGATTTCGCCGATGATCACCGGGCCGAAATGCAGGCTGCCGCGGATGCGCGGCGCGGCACCGAATTCGCGTTCGAACTGCGCGGATTTTCGCACCAGCTCCGCGCGCATGGCCATGAAGCAGCGCAGCGGCCGCGCGTCCCGCGCGCCGTCGCGCTTCGGCCAGGTGACGATCATTTCGTCGCCGACATAGGCCAGCACCTCGCCGCGGTGATCGACCACCGGCATCGACAGCACACGAAACGTACGATCGAGAAAGCGATGGATGCCGGTGCCACCAAGCTGCTCGGCCAATGTCGTCGATCCCGCGAGATCCACGAACAGGACGAAGCGCTCCTCTTCCACCGGCGCGTGATAGCGGCCCGTGAAGAAATTGACCAAGGCGCGTGTCCCCACCAGGAGGGTGATGGCGCGCATCAGATTGACGACGATGGAAATCGCCACGGAATAAACCAGGCTCGACCAGAAGGTCTCGCTGGTCAGTTCGCGCGTCCGGCCGAGGATCGCGTCCACCACCGGAAACCATTGCACGGCGAGAATGACGACGGCGTAGAACGCGCTCTTGATCAGGAGGTTGACGGTGAAGGACCGCCCGCTCAGCCAGCCGCGGACGGCGCCGTCGGCGATCAGCAGCTCGAAACTGCCAAGGATCGAACTGATCAGGAGACCGGTGACCACACCGGGCATCAGCGGCAGGTCATGCGCGGCGGCGAAGGCCGCACCGGCAGCGCAGCCTGACGCCATGATGAGGGCCAGCACCTGCAGCTTGCGTTCGAGTCTGGCGTTCATGGTCGCTCCCGGCAATGGCTTGCCGGAAGCATATAGCAGATCGTGCGGCGTATTTGCTCCGTCCCTCATGGTGAGGAGCGCGCATCTCGCGCGCGTCTCGAACCATGAGATGGCCGGGCTCGGAGGCCGCATCCATCCTTCGAGACGGCGCCCAACGGGGCGCCTCCTCAGGATGAGGGGCGGAGCGCCATTGCCGGCATGAGCTTACAGCTCGATTTCCATCAGGTCCTTCGCCACCACGATCGGGCCGCTATAGTGCTTCTTGGCGTCGGCCGACCACATCTCGTCGGTGATGGTCGGGTCATCGCCAGGGACGAAATGGGTCATCACCAGCTTCTTGACCTTGGCCATATTGGCGATCTTGCCGACATCCTCGGTCGTGGTGTGCGAAGCCAAGAGATGCTCTTTCAGGGTCGCCGCGTTCTTGACGCGCGCAACCATCTTGTCGACGCCGGGGACATAGATGGTTTCGTGGATCAGCACGTCTGCGCCTTCGGCGAATTTCGCCAGCGCCGGATTGAACGAGGTGTCGCAGGCATAGACGAACACGCCATCCGGCGTCTCGAACTTGTAAGCGAAGTTTTCGGTGATCGGCGGGTGCGGGGTCTTGAAGGCCGTGACCTTCACCTTGCCGGTGTCGATCACCAGGCCGGAATCCTTGATGTCCTTGGCCAGCAGAAGCTTGCGCGGATCGGGCTTGCCTTCGTCGGCGATGCGGACATCGACGTCGAACTTGATGCTTTCCCAATAGGCCTTGGTCAGCGCTTCCATGCCGATCGGCGCGAAGGCTTCGACGGGATGGTTCAGGCCGGCCGACCAGCCGCCATAGACCATATTGCCATATTCCAGCACGTGGTCGGAATGCAGATGCGTGACGAACACGTAGCGCACGTCCGGCAGCGCCACCTTGGCTTCGACCAGGCGCTTGGAGACGCCGGGACCGCAATCGACCACATAAGGCACGTCATCGACGATCAGCACATTGGCGGGATTGGAGCGGCCGAGGCCGACGCGCGGGCCGCCTTTGGTGCCGAGACAGACCCAGCGCGCCTTGCGCTTGCCGGCCGGTGCCGGCGCCGCGGTCTGGGCCTGTGCGGTGGATATCGCAGCCGAGCCGGCGATGGCGCCCATGGCGGAAAGTTTCAGCAATGTGCGGCGGTCGAGTGTCATTGGAGAGTCCTTGGATTAGAAAGATGGTCGTGCCGTTGGATGGGTTGAGCGCGGCGATCCCCATCGCAGCCGGGCGTTTGTGGTGATGGGGTCTCGCTGCGCTCACCCCATCCGACATCCTCGTTACGCTGCGCGAACGGCGTGGAGGAATTGTGAAATCCGCTGCGCAAGGTCGCCCGAGCGCGTGGACAGATCGTCGGCTTTCGCGATCATGCGCAGCGCCGCCGCCTCGGCTTCCGACATTGCGGTTGAGACGGCACCGACATTGGACGACACGTCCTTGGTGCCGCTCGCCGCCTGCTGGGCATTGGCGGCGATCTCGCTGGTCGCGGTGCGCTGCTGCGTGACGGAGGCAGCGATATCGGCGGTGACCGCATCGACGCGGCCGATGGTCTGCGACACACCCTTGATGGCCTGCACCACCGCCGCAGTTTCGGCCTCGATGCTGGCGATCTGGGCCGTGATCTCGTCGGTGGCCTTCGCGGTCTGCGTGGCCAGCGCCTTCACTTCGCCGGCGACCACCGCAAAGCCCCTGCCCGCATCGCCAGCCCGCGCGGCCTCGATGGTGGCATTGAGCGCGAGCAGATTGGTCTGGCTGGCGATATCCTGGATGAACTTGATGATGTCGCCGATCCGCCCGACGGCCTGATCGAGGCCGACGATGCGCGTGTCGGCATCGCCGACTTCACGGACGGCGTCGGCTGCGATGGTGGCGCAGGTCTCAAGCCGTTCGGCGATCGAGGAGACGGCGACGCTCATCTCTTCGGCGGCGCTGGCGATGGTGCTGACGCTGACAGAGGCTTCCTCGGCGCCGGCGGCGACATTGGTCGCGCGTTCGGACGAGCCGCTGGCGAGGCGCGACGTGGCTTCGGCGTCGCGACGCACATCGTCGCCCGCCGAACCGACGCCATCGATGACTTCGGCACTGGCGGTGTCGAATTCGACAGTCAACGCTTCGATACGCGCAGCGCGGGCTTCGCGCGCCTGCTGCTGGGCGCGGTGCTCGGTCTCAAGACGCGCGGCTTCGACGGCATTGATGCGCAGCGTCTCCAGCGCCTCGGCCATCTCGCCGATCTCGTCGCGACGGCCGCGGGCGGGCACCTCGATGTCGCGATCGCCTTCGGCAAGGCGGGTGATGGCCTGGGTGGTCTCGACCAGCGGCTTCACCACGCGGCGAACGAACAGCATGGTGACGCCGACCACCAGCAGGCCGACCAGCAACATGCCGATGGCAACCATGGAGAGCTGGACCAGTGCCTGGCGCTTCGCCACCTCGGCGAGTTCGTCCGCCTTGGTCATCACGGCATCGCGCACCGCCATGGCAGATTGCGCGGGACCAACAAGACGCTTCAACACATCCTGGAAGGAAACGCCGTAGTCGGCGCCGGCCAGGCCTTTCCTGGTCATCTCGGTGATGAAGCCTTCGGTCTCGCCGAAGAACTTTGCTTCAGTGGATTTCACCGTCGCAACGAGGCTGGCGTCGTCGCCGAGTTGCGCGATGGTCGCCTGCAGACGTGCCCAGGCATGACGGATCTCGCCGGTCGCTTCGGAGACACCCTGGATATCTGCGGTGGTCAGCGCCTTCGCGTTGCCGACGGCGCGGGTGAAGTAACTGGCGCGGCGGCCGGCCGCGTCGCGCATGTCCCACGACAAACGCGCGATCTGGATCAGGCTGCCGACGCTTTCATGAGCCGCGGCGGCATTGCGTTCGAGGCCGTTGACCACGCGGTCGAGCGCGGTCTGCAGTTGCAGCATGCGCGGCACATAGTCGCGCAGCAGCGCCTGATCGCGTTGCGCGCGCGGCTGCGCATAGGCGCGATCGAGTTGACCGTAGATGTCGTTCAGATCCTGCCCGATCTTGTCGAGGGCCGCGAGGGCGCGCTGACGCTCGGGATAGGTAGTGACGGCCACCGCGGCGCGGGCGGCGGAGAATTCGTCGCCCAGCGCCTTGCGGGCGGTGACAATGGCATTCAAGGCCGGCGCGGCGGCAGGCTGGTCCGCGATCAGCGCGACGTTCTGCGGGCCGCGGCTGACCGACATCTGCTCGGTCGTTTTCAGTACGGCCGCGGTGGCCCGCGCCAGATGGCCGGCCTCGCTGGCATTGCGATAGTCGCCCCATTGCTGGACCATGAAAACCGCACCTGCAACGGCAATGATCGACGCCATTGCCGAAACGCACAGCATGAAAAGCACTCGAACGCGCATAGAATATCCTTCCTCAACCCAGCCCTTGCGTAGGTTGATTTTCTTAATTCCGCGTCAAGAAAGGTATTCGGTTCAGGCATAGGCCCATGCCGGTGCGCGTCGCACAACTGTCAGGCACGGCTAACGTCAGCTTCCAAACCCACGACGATTTGTCCGGCGATGGGTTCATAAATTGCGCGTATTCTGTGCCGAGAATGCTAAGCAGCTTCCCGGCCGATTTGCCTTTCCGCGAATCCCCTGCCCAAAGGATCACGAACCCATGCGCACCTTCCGCCTTCTCGCTTCCGCCGCTGTGGCCCTTGCGCTGGTCGGCGCACCCGTCATCGCGTCGGCGCAGTCGGCTACGCCGGCCTTCAACGATGCGCAGCGTGGCGAAATCCAGAAGATCATGAAGGATTATCTGCTGGAGCATCCGGAAATTCTCGAAGAGGTCTCCGCTGAACTCCAGAAGCGCCAGACGGCCGCTGAAGCCGAGAAGCACAAGGCCGCCGTTGCGGCCAATGCCGATCTGATCTTCAAGTCGCCGCGCGGCGTGACCGTCGGCAACAAGGACGGCGACGTCACCTTCGTCGAATTCTTCGACTACAATTGCGGCTACTGCAAACGCGCCATGGAAGACATGGTGACGATCATGAAGGCCGATCCGAAGCTGAAGGTCGTCCTCAAGGAATTCCCGGTGCTCGGACCCGGCTCGGTGGAAGCGGCACAAGTGGCCGTCGCCGTGCGCATGCAGGATCCGACCGGCAAGAAATATCTCGACTTCCACCAGAAGCTCTTGAGCGGCCGCGGCCAGGCCGACAAGGCGCGCTCGCTGGCAGCGGCGAAGGAAGCCGGCCTCGATATGGCGAAGATCGAGAAGGACATGGCGAGCCCTGAAGTGCGCGCGACCATCGAGGAAAACTTCAAGCTCGCCGAGAGCATGGGCATGAACGGCACGCCGAGCTATGTGATCGGCAATCAGGTGGTGATCGGCGCCGTCGGCGTCGAAGCGCTGAAGGAAAAGATCAATGTCGCCCGGTGCGGCAAGGCTGTTTGTTCGTAACGATCGCGGTTCGCCGCTTCAAAAGCCGGCTGGAAACAGCCGGCTTTTTTGTGTCTTGTAGGATGGGTTGAGCATAGCGAAAACCCATCAGCGGACTTCGCCACATCGTTTGGCTGATGGGTTTTCGCTACGCTCAACCCACCCTACGGCGGCGGAAAATGTGGATCGCTCCGAGCAACAGCATCACGAGCGCCACGCCGCCAACAATCACCCCTGCCCGCAACCGCCCGCCCGGTCGATCGACATAGAGCGACCACAGCGACGGCGCCTCTCCGTCGCGCGGCAAGCGAAACGCCACCACGCTGTCGCCGATCGACGTGCCGGACTCCGAATGGCCACCGGCCCCGATGACCACATACTGCTCGCCATTCAGCGTATAGGTCATGGGATTGGCCACGCCGGGCACCGGCAGCCGGCCCTGCCACAGTTCGCGACCATTGCTGGCATCGAAAGCGCGCAGATAGGAATCCATCGCGCCGGTGAAGATGACGCCGCCCGCCGTCGCCAGAACGCCGCTGACCAGCGGCGTGCCGGTGTGCAGCGCCAGCCCGAACGGCGCGATGTCCTCGGTGGTGCCGACCTTCGACTCCCACAGCACCTTGCCTGCCTTGAGATCCACCGCCACCATCGCGCCCCAAGGCGGCGGATTGCAGGGCATGCCGAACGGTGACGCGACCAGCGCGCGCGTCATCGCAAAAGGCGCGCCGCGCTGCGGGCCGAAATCGGTGCCGGATGGCGGCCTGTAATTCTGTGCCTGTGCGCGCGGTATCAGCGTCACGCGATGAACGGCGCGGCTGGTATTGGCGAACAGAACCTGGCGCACGGGGTCGTAAGCGATGCCGCCCCAGTTGACGCCGCCGCCGGTCATCGGAAACAGCAGCGAGCCTTCCGTCGATGGTGGCGTGAACAGGCCGTCATAACGGCCGGCCTGGAGTTGCTCGCCGCAAGCATTGCGATCCCAGAAGGTCAGGCCGAACGGTGTCGCGCGATCCAACTGCTGCGGGACCAGCGGTGGCAGATGGGTCGGGAATGGCTGCGTCGGCGACAGGCTTTCGCCAGCGACCGCGTTCTGCGGCACCGCCCGCTCCGCGACGGGCCACACGGGCTGCCCGGTGTCGCGATCGAGGACAAACACAAAGCCCATCTTGGTGGCCTGGATCACCACATCACGCGGGCCGCTGCCGGGATCGATGCGCGCCAGTGTCGGCTGCGAGGAGACATCGTAATCCCAGACATCGTGATGCACGGTCTGGAAAGCCCAGGCGAGTTCGCCGGTCTCGATCTTCACGGCGACGACGGAGTTCGCATGCTTGTTGTCACCGGGACGTTTGCCGCCGAAGAAATCGGGGCTCGGCGACGATGTCGGCAGGAAGACAAGCCCCCGCGCAACATCGACGGTCATCGGCGCCCAGACATTGGCATGGCCGGCCTCGATGCCATTGCGGATCAGGGGATCCCATGTCCATTTCGCCGCGCCCGTGCGTGCGTCAAAAGCGCGGACGATACCGGCCGGCGACTCCACCCGCCGATTGTCGGCGAAGCTCGAGCCGACCACGACGACGTCGCGCGCGACCACCGGCGGCGATGTCACCTGGAATTCGCCGGCATATTCCAGCGCCGAACCAGGATCGAGTTTCACTTCGCCGGCCTGGCCGAAATCAGCGCAAGGCTGTCCGGTCCTCGCATCGAGCGCGATCACGCGGGCATCATTGGTGCCCATGAAAATGCGGCTGGCGCAGGCCGCACCTTGATCCGCGCGTTCGTCGCGCCAATGGGTGACGCCGCGACAGACCCAGCGATTGCCGGGCCTGAGGTCCGCGGGCACGCCAGGATCGTAGCGCCAGCGTGCTCGGCCCGTCTTGGGGTCGAGTGCGATCACTTCGTTGAACGGGGTGCAGAAGATCAGGCTGCCTTCGACCAGCAGCGGCGTCGCTTCGAATTTTGAACGACGAATCTGCTGAGGCGTACGGGCGACCAGATCGCCGGTGTGGAAGGTCCAGGCCTCGATCAGACGGGACGCGTTATCAGGCGTGATGTTGTCGTGCTGCGAGAACCGCGTGCCACCGGCGTCGCCACCCCAATACTCCCATGCCATGGCAGGGCGCGCGCAAAATGCGGCAATCACGGCAATTCCGGCAATCCAGGGGCGCATCGACAACCTGTTCCGCGGCGCCAGCCAAGGCCGCACGGCGCAGGTTATTGAAGTTGAACGGTTTGTCCATTGCAGCTCTTTGCCGCGCATGTGCCAAAGTCACACGATGGACGGCAGGGATACCTGTCAGGCAGCTTCATCTGCTTGATCGGCGACATCGTCGCCCAGCACCGGCCGGCGCACCTCAAAGCGCTCCAGCTTGCTGGTGGTGTTTTCAAGCACATTGGCCACGATGCCCGACATCGCGGTTTCGATCGGCGCGGCCTCGGTGATCTTTTGCACCATACGTTCGATAAACGCGGTCATGTCCTGATCCTTCATTCCGCCACGCCAATGCATCAGCGGGAAGTTTAGTTCCCAGCATGCGACGCCGACATATGCCCCTGCTTCGACAGCACGGTTCGCGGAACAGGATCGAAGGCGCAGGCATTGCCTTGCGGAGGATGGAGGCTGCCAATGCCAAAGTATCATTTCGAGATCGTCGATGGATTTCGCCTGGAAGACCCGATCGGCCAGGACTGCAACAGCGATGCACAGGCAAAGATTGTTGCACAGGATATCGCGCGCCAGATTGCCGAAGACATTCGGCGCGACGAGCAGGATCGCACCGTCGTGGTGCTCGATGACAACGGTGCGGAAGTTTTCAAGGCGCCGATCGATTCCGATCCGGACAGCACCTCGTCGCTCTGAACGCAGCATGAATAGATCCGTATCAACATGGCTGACGGGCTGCAACAACGCTTAAAATATCGGCGCGCAAACTACACTTTCTCCGGAACATCCGCATGCGGGCTCCGTTGTCGGGCGGGCAATGCAACTTTACCACTGCGAGGAGAACCGAGATGAACAAGCGTTTATTTGCGACTGTCGCCGCTGCGGCCCTGATTGCAGGTACCAGCTTTGTGAGCGCTCAGAGCCCCGGCGGCGCCGGAGGCACGAGCCCGGGCGGTGCGAGCGGTGCCGCGGGCGGCGCGACCATGAGCCGTGAAGCGCCTTCGGGCGGCGGTGCCGCGGGCGGCGGCGCATCCATGCGCGGCGGTGCCGATGACCGCGCCGCGCCGGCGGCTAATAGCGCGCCGAGCAAGCGCGACGAGGCAACCGACACGACGAACAAGTCCGACCAGAAACAGCCTGCGACCAGACAGTCTCAATCGGACGACAAGATGCAGCGCGATAACGGCAATCAGCGTGCGACCGATCAGACCCGTGATAACGGCAAGAACGCGAAGGACATGAAGGCCGAGGACAAGAACAATCCGGCTGCCAATTCGAAGTCCACCGCCGACAGCAAGTCCACCACGACCGAGAAGTCGACGACAACCACCGGCCAGGCCGCGGCGGGCGGCAAGCTCACCACCGAGCAGCGCACCAAGGTGACCACCGTGGTGAAGCAGCAGAACATCAAGCCGGTCACCAATGTGAACTTCTCGATCAATGTCGGCACCCGCGTGCCGCGTGACGTTCACTTCCATCCCGTCCCGGCGGAGATCGTGACGATCTATCCGGCCTGGCGCGGCTTCAACCTGATCATGGTGAGCAACCAGATCATCATCATCGATCCGGCAAGCTATGAGATCGTTGCCGTCATCGACGCGTAAACACGATCGCCAAAATCAAGACGCGGGCGGGTTCTCCGGAACCCGCCCGCTGTCGTTGCGGCTTGCCTGAGTCGCTACCCACCCCCATGCCAGCCGGGATTTCCGCGTCGCGGCCCTTGCGGTGGTTAATGCGCCAATTGGCTGGTTCCATTGGGCATTTTATCAACCAGACAAGGTATTTGGCTGGGGGAACCGAAGCCTGATAGGCTTCCTTTGCCGGCCGAGGTTACCTATAACCCCCGGCAGAACCGCGCTTTTGCGCCGCCTCGCCTGTCCGGGACCCCCGATGGCCAACACCGCCGCCAACACCATCTTCGTTCTCAACGGCCCCAACCTCAATCTGCTGGGGATCCGGGAGCCGGAGACCTATGGGCACGCCACCCTCGCCGATGTCGAGGCGCTGTGCGCGAAGGCGGCTGCGGGCTTCGGTCTCACCGTGGATTGCCGGCAGTCGAATATCGAGGGCGAGCTGGTCAACTACATCCATGAAGCGCGGACCAAGGCTGCAGGCATCATCATCAATGCCGGCGCCTATTCGCACACCTCGATCGCGATCCATGATGCGTTGGTCGGCGTGAAAGTGCCGACTGTCGAAGTGCATATCAGCAACGTCTACACCCGCGAAGATTTCCGCCATCACTCGTTCACCGCCCGCGCCGCTTTTGCCAGCCTGTGCGGCTTCGGCATCGAGGGTTATCGCCTCGCGATGTCCGGTCTCGCCGCCAAGCTCGGCAAGACCGCGCTCACCTGATTCAAACCCACTCTCAAGTATCGGATTGCCCATGGCCCGTAAGCCTCCTGCCAAAGCCGCCCCGAAAGCAGCCGCTCCGAAGGTCGCAGCTGCTCCGGCCGCCTCTGCCGACAGCGCCTTCATCCGCGAACTCGCGCAGCTGCTGAACGAAACCAATCTCACCGAGATCGAAGTCGAGCGTTCGGGCCTGCATGTCCGCGTCGTGCGCGAAGTGCACGTCACCAGCGTTGCCGCGCCGGCCTATGCGCCCGCTCCCGTCGCTGCAGCGCCTGCACCGGTCGCTGTCTCGGCGGTTGCCGCTGCCCCTGCCGCGCCGTCGGGCCCGGACTACAGCAAGCATCCGGGCGTCGTGCCCTCGCCGATGGTCGGCACCGCCTATATGGCGCCGGAGCCGGGCAAACCGCCTTTCGTCAGCGTCGGCACCAAGGTCTCCGCCGGCCAGACCCTGATCATCATCGAAGCGATGAAGACCATGAACCAGATCCCGGCGCCGCGTGCCGGCATCGTGACCCAGATCCTGGTCGAGGACGGCGCCCCCGTCGAATACGGCGAACCGCTCGTCATCATCGAATAACGACTTCAAGACTCAAGACCACGGAACGCCATGTTCGAGAAAATCCTGATCGCCAATCGCGGCGAGATCGCACTTCGCATCTTGCGCGCCTGCAAGGAGCTCGGCATCGCGACCGTGGCCGTGCATTCCACGGCTGATGCCGACGCCATGCATGTGCGCCTCGCCGACGAGAGCGTGTGCATCGGCCCGCCGGCGTCGAAGGACAGCTACCTGCATATCCCGTCGCTGCTCGCGGCCGCCGAAATCACCGGCGCCGATGCCGTGCATCCCGGCTATGGCTTCCTGTCCGAGAACGCGCGCTTCGCCGAAATCCTCGCCGACCACAATCTGGCATTCATCGGCCCCAAGGCGGAGCATATCCGCACCATGGGCGACAAGATCGAAGCCAAGAAGACCGCCAAGCGCCTCGGCATTCCCGTGGTGCCGGGCTCGGACGGCGGCGTCGGTCCCGATGACGATGCGATGGCGATCGCCAAGGAAATCGGCTTCCCGGTGCTGGTGAAGGCCGCTGCCGGCGGCGGCGGCCGCGGCATGAAGGTGGCGCAGACCGAAGCCGACCTGGAGATGGCGCTGTCGACGGCTGCGACCGAAGCCAAGGCGGCATTCGGCGATGCCTCGGTCTATCTCGAAAAGTATCTGACAAAACCGCGCCACATCGAAATCCAGGTGCTGGGCGATGGCCGCGGCGGTGCGCTGCATCTCGGCGAGCGCGACTGCTCGCTGCAGCGCCGCCACCAGAAGGTCTGGGAAGAAGGCCCCTCGCCGATCCTCTCGAAGGAAGCGCGCGAAAAGATCGGCGGCATCTGCGCCAAGGCGATGCAGGAGATGAAATATCTCGGCGTCGGCACCATCGAATTCCTCTATGAGGACGGCGAGTTCTATTTCATCGAAATGAACACCCGCATCCAGGTCGAGCATCCCGTCACCGAGATGATCACCGACATCGATCTCGTGCTGGAGCAGATCCGCATCGCCGCCGGCGGCGACCTGCCCTGCACCCAGGACGAAGTGCAGATCATCGGCCACGCCATCGAGTGCCGCATCAATGCCGAGAACCCGGAAACCTTCCGGCCCTCGCCCGGCACCATCACCCAGTATCACCCGCCGGGTGGACTCGGCGTCCGCATCGATAGCGCCGTCTATCAGGGCTACAAGATCCCGCCTTATTACGACTCGCTGGTGGGCAAGCTGATCGTGCACGGCAAGAACCGGCCGGAATGCCTGATGCGGCTGCGCCGTGCGCTGGACGAGATCGTGGTGGACGGCGTCGAGACCACGCTGCCGCTGTTCCGCAAGCTCGCCCGCGAGCAGGACATGATCGAGGGCGATTATCACATCCATTGGCTGGAGCAGTATCTGGCCGGCAAATCAGGCGCTTAGCGGCTGTTTCAAAAATGATGCGCCGCGATGGAACAAAATGCAGAAGTCGGCGTTTGTGGGGTACCGGGAACTCCCGGTTCCCGGGGGCTCTGTTGAAATCGCGACCGAAATTCCTGCGAGGCCGTCGTGACCGCTGACGCGGCCCGCAAGCGTGCATTCTGGCAAATCATCCTGCTGTCGGCGGGATTGCTTGTGCTGATCGCCATCAGCGCGGCGTCGGTGCTTTTGGTCAACCGTGCCAGGGATGATCAGCGCTGGGTCACGCACACAGTCGAAGTGCAGAACCAGATCTCCAACCTGCTGCTGGAAATCCGGCGGACCGAAAGCGCCACCCGCGCCTATCTGCTCTCGGCCGCTCCGCGGTTCATGGACGAGTATGAGCGATCCTCTGCAGCGATCCTGCCCGCCGTGGACAAGCTCGTCCGGCTCGCCAACGACAACCCGGCCCAAGTCAATTATACGAACCGGCTCCGCCCCGCCGTCGAGCAGCGGCTCGCAGAATTTGCGCGAGGGATGGATCGCATCAAGAACAACGAATTGCAGGCCAGCATCGATATCCTGCGCCGCGGCGGCGCCAATGAGGCTGCGACGGCGATCGCCGACATCACCCAGTCCATGCGCGCCGAAGAAGGCCGGCTGTTTGTCGAGCGCACCCGCACGGCCGATCAGAGCCAGCAATGGGCGTCATTCATCACGATCGCCGGCTCGGCACTCGTTGTGTTGTTTGCCGCCGCCTCGATCTTCCTGGTTCGGCAATCATCGAATGCCCGCGACGATGCCGAGGCAAAACTGCGCGACAGCAATCTCAACCTCGAAACCACCGTTCAGGAGCGCACCGCCGACCTGCGCGAGGCCAATGAGGAAATCCAGCGTTTCGCTTATATCGTGAGCCACGACCTGCGTTCGCCGCTGGTCAATATCATGGGCTTCACCAGCGAGTTGGAAGAGCTGCGCGGCGACATCTTCCGCCGCATCGCCACCCTCGCGAATGAACAGCCTGTGGTCCCCGACACCGATGGCAACCTGCCGGAGCCGGCACTGCCGGCCGAGGACAAGCAGTTGTCGTCGGATTTCAGCGAGGCGCTGGGCTTCATCAAGTCGTCGATCGGGAAGATGGACCGGCTGATCAGCGCCATTCTCAACCTCACCCGCGAAGGTCGCCGCGAATTCCGGCCGGTGAAGATCGACTCCCGCGAGCTGATCGAGGGCATCGCCTCCACCGTTGCTCATCAAGCTTCGGAAACCGAGACCAGCATCCATGTCGAGCCATTGCCGGAAATCGTCAGCGACCGCCTGGCGATCGAGCAGATCTTCGGCAATCTGATCGACAACGCGCTGAAATATCTGAAAACGGGCGTGCCCGGCGAAATCCGCATCAAGGGCCGCACCAAGATGGGCTTTGCCATTTTCGAGGTCATCGACAACGGCCGCGGCATCGATCCCAAAGATCACCAGCGGATATTTGATCTTTTCCGCCGGGCGGGTACACAGGACAGACCCGGCCAGGGTATCGGGCTGGCGCATGTGCGCGCCCTTGTGCGGCGGCTGGGCGGCACCATGTCGGTGTCTTCGGAACTCGGCAATGGCAGCACATTCACCGTCACTTTGCCCGCCAGATGGACGGGCAAGAGCAGGAACGAAGCATCATGAGCAGTCCCGTCACCATTATCATGATCGAGGACGACGAGGGTCATGCCCGTCTGATTGAGCGCAATATCCGGCGCTCCGGTGTCAATAATGAGATCAAGCCGTTCACCAACGGTACAGAGGCCCTCGCCTATTTGTTCGGCTCGGATGGCACCGGTTCGGCCCATAAGGGCGACGCCCTGCTGATCCTGCTCGATCTCAATCTGCCCGACATGACCGGCATCGATATCCTGCGCCGGGTCAAGGAGAACGAGTTTCTCAAATATGCGCCGGTCGTGGTCCTGACCACCACCGACGACGCGCAGGAAATCAAGCGCTGCTACGAGCTCGGCTGTAACGTCTACATCACCAAGCCGGTGAACTACGAGAATTTCGCCAACGCGATCCGTCAACTCGGTCTGTTTTTCTCCGTCATCCAGGTCCCGCAAGCCGCTCCATGACTTCAACTGCGACGCCCACGCTGCTGTATATCGATGACGACGCGGGTCTCGCGCGGCTGGTGGAGCGTGGCCTGAAGCGACAGGGCTATCACGTCGAGCATTGCGAGAATGGCGAGGCCGGCATCGCGCGCATCAATGCGGGCGGTGTCGATGTCATCGCCCTCGATCAATACATGCCGGGCATGGACGGGCTGGAAGTACTGGACCTGATCCAGAAGCTGCCCTCGCCGCCGCCGGTGGTGTTCGTCACGGCCTCGCAGGACAGCAAGATTGCGGTCACGGCGCTGAAAGCCGGCGCCGCTGACTATCTCGTCAAGGACACATCGGGCGACTTCATCCCGCTGCTCACCGTCGCCTGCGATACGGCGGTTCGGCAGGCTGCGATCATGAAGGCGCGTGACGAAGCGGAAGCTGAAGTCCATGCCGCGCGCGACCGCTATGCAGCGCTCGCTGCCGAGCGCGAAGTGTTGCTGCGCGAGGTCAATCACCGCGTCGGCAATTCTCTACAGATCATCGCATCGCTCCTGCATCTGCAGGCAAGTTCGGCGCGTGAGGACGATGTGAAGGTCGCGCTCACCAATGCGATGGGCCGCGTCGCCGCCGTCGCCCAGGTGCATCGCCGGCTCTACACCTCGCACGATCTCAACAGCGTGCTGCTCAATCAATATCTCGAAGCGCTGCTCGAAGATCTGCGCCGCTCTGCCGAAGGCAACCGCATGTCGCGGCTGACGCTGAAGGCGGAGCTGATCGAAATCGATCCGGATCGCGCCGTTGCCATCGGCATCATCGTCAACGAGTTGGTGATGAATGCCGTCAAATACGCCTACCCGGATGGCGCCGGCCCGATCCATGTGGTGCTGAACGGTTCGGGCGACAATCTCGAATTGTCGGTCACCGATGACGGCGTCGGCCTTGCCGTCAAGGCCGATCCCCGCTCCACCGGCATGGGCCAGCGCATCGTCAGCGCGATGGCCAACAAACTCGATGCGACCGTCGAGCGCGACCCCAACCACACCGGCACGCGCGTCATCCTGCGCTTCAGCGCTGTGGCGAAGACGGCGCCGAAGCTCGCGGTGAATGCTGCGAAGTAACTCAGGGCCGTAGGATGGGTTGAGCGGCGGCGCATCGCGCCGGAGCGAAAACCCATCGGCCGAGCCTGCCGCAGGGAAAGGCGATGGGGTTTCGCGAAGACGCTCAACCCATCCTACTTCTTTTCCAGCACTGCCCGCCCCTGTGTGATCAGCCGCGCGCCGCGCTGGTCCAGTGTGTGGATCCATAGCCAGTTCAGCGCCACAGCGAGACGATTGCGCAGGCCGATCAGGAAATAGATGTGGGCGATGCCCCAGATCCACCAGGCGACTGCACCGCGCAGCCTGAAGCGGCCGAAGTCGATCACAGCGAGATGCTTGCCAATCTGCGCGAGGCTGCCGTCGTGACGATAGCGGAACGGCGCCGGCGTCCCGCCACGCAGCCGCTGCCCGATGACGTTGGCGACGTAACGTCCTTCCTGCTTGGCGGCTGGCGCGATGCCCGGTACCGGCGAGCCGTCAGGCGCTGCAACGCTGACGGTGTCACCAACGGCAAAGATGTCGGGATGACCGGGCACGGTGAGATCTGGCGCGACTTGCAGCCGGCCGGCACGATCGGCTGCCACGCCAAGCCATTCGGCTGCGGGTGATGCACGCACGCCCGCAGCCCAGATGATCGTACGCGCCGGCAAGCGCGTGTCGCCGAAGACCACGCCCTCGGCACTGCAGTCGGAGACGGCGTTTCCGAGCGCGACGTCGACGCCGAGCTTCTCCAGCGAACGCTGAGCATAGGTGGACAGGTCTTCTGGAAAATTCGCGAGCACGCGCGATTCAGCCTCCACCAGGACAACGCGGGCCTTGCGCGTATCGATGTTGCGAAAATCATCAGGCAATGTCGAACGCGCCATTTCGGCAATGGTGCCGGCGAGTTCGACACCCGTCGGGCCGGCGCCAATGATAACGAAGGTCAGCAGTGCCGCGCATTCATCTGCATCATGCGCATTCTCGGCCCGCTCGAAAGCTGTCAGGATGCGGCGACGAACCGTTGTGGCGTCTTCGAGTGTCTTAAGACCCGGCGCGAATGGCTCCCATTCGTCATGGCCGAAATAGGCGTGGCCGGCACCGGTGGCGAGCACCAGCGTGTCGTAGGGCAGCACCTGCCCGTCATCGAGTTGCACATGCTTTGCCACGGGATCGACGCCGACGACGGTGCCGAGCAGCGTGGTGACATCCTTGCGACCACGCAGCAGGTAGCGGATCGGCCATGCGATCTCAGACGTCGCTAGCGACGCTGTCGCAACTTGATACAAAAGAGGCTGGAACAGGTGATGATTGCGGCGATCAACTAACGTGATGCGCGCGCCCGTACCGCGCAGGCGGTACACGGTCTCGAGGCCGCCAAAGCCGCCGCCGACAACAACGATGCGGTGATCCGTCATGCTTGCATCTCCTGTCCGTCCTCACAAGTTATGACGTATATCGCATCGCACAAGCGGGTCGCGCCTATCGCCCCATTCTGCTAGCCTATCGAGATGAGCTCACGCGACACCGCATCATCCGACATCACGCCCGAACTGCTGCTGCGCGCTTACGCCTGCGGCATTTTTCCGATGTCGGAAAGCGCCGATGACCCCGGCCTGTTCTGGGTCGAGCCCGAAATCCGTGGCGTGATCCCGCTGGATGGTTTTCGGGTCAGCTCGCGTCTTGCGCGCACGGTGCGGTCGGATCAGTTCTCCGTGAGCGTCGACCGCGCCTTCAAGCGCGTGATGTCGGAATGCGCAGCGCCTAAACCCGATCGCGAGGACACCTGGATCAACAAGCGCATCCGCGACCTCTATGGCGCGCTGCACGAGATGGGCCACGCACACAGTGTCGAAGTTTGGCGGAATGACGATCTGGTCGGCGGACTTTACGGCGTCTCGCTTGGCCGCGCATTTTTCGGTGAGAGCATGTTTCATCATGCGCGCGATGCTTCGAAGGTCGCGCTGGTGCATCTGGTCGCGCGACTGCTCGCCGGCGGCTACGGCCTGCTCGACACGCAATATGTGACGGAGCATCTGCGCAGCTTCGGCGCAATCGAAGTGCCGCGCGATCGCTACCGGCTGCTGCTCGATGCAGCGCTGGATGACGTCGCGGATTTTGAGGCGCTGCCGGCGGTGATGAGCGGCGAGGACGTGCTGGAGATTATCTCGAAATCGTAGGATGGGTTGAGCGAAGCGAAAACCCATCACCACCTACACCGGCGTTCGCTGTGATGGGTTTTCGCTACGCTCAACCCATCCTACGGCCGCGGCGATTGCTCACTGCCTGAACGCCGGAAATCCCGGAGGCGGCGCCAGTTGCTGTTGTGGCTGCGGGCGCGGCGCCTGCTTCGGCGGCGGCTGGCGTTTTTGCGCGGCGGGTGCCGGGCGCGTCTCAGGTGCTGCGGCGACCACTTCGGGCTGCTTACAGTCGGTCAGCCAGATGTCGTAGATCGGATGTTCGACGCCGTGCAGGCCTGGGCTAGCCGCAAACATCCAACCGGAGAAGATGCGCTTCACCTCACCCTGCAGCGTGATTTCGTCCACTTCGACAAAGGCGTCGGTATTGGCCGCTTCGGTCGCCGGACGTGTGTAGCAGGCATCCGTCTTCACGCGCAGCGCGCCGAATTGCACGGTCTCGCCGATATCCGCGTCGAAATTGATGATGCGGCCGGTGATCTTGTCGAGACCGGAGAACGCCGCTTTCTTGTTCGGAATCTTCTGCGCCGGCGGCTCGGTCACAACCTCGTCGCCGGGCTGCAATGTCGCAGCCGGCGGCGGGGCGTTTTTCGGCGCCTGCTTGGCGTTCGGATTGGGCGTCCCTGGAGGCGGGACATTGGCCACGCCGGGCTGCTGGGGCTGGCTCGGCGTCACGCCTAGCGGCGGCGGCTGATCGGAGGGGCGCGCCGCTTGCGGGTTATTCTGCGGGATGGTCGTGACATTGCTCCCCGGCGGGGGTGCCAGCGGCTGCGACTGCACGGCGCCGGGCGGCGGCGCGCCCATGCCGGGGGCCGGACGTGCGGGCAGCAGGCGGCCCTGCGGCAGTTCGGGCACGTCCTCGTCGTCTTCCATCTGCGGTGGCGGCAATTGCTGTTGCTGGCCCCGCGGCACGCTACCGGGCGGGCGCGGCGGCGGATCGCCGAACAACGGGCCGAACTGCGCGTGCACCGGCGCGGTGGACAGCGATGTCGCAGCCAGCAGGGCCGCAAATCCGGCGATCGTTAAGGTACGGAACATGCAGCGGCGCTCAAACGAGAATCAGGCTCGCGACATTGTAGGGGAATGGCCGCGCAATCGCCTCCGGTTAACACGCCGAATGCGGCGACGGAAGGGCGCCATGCGTGCCCGCCCACCGGCTGGTCAGTCCTATCCGCGCGTGAAATAGTTCGCCCAGAGCCGGATGACCGGCCGACAATCCGGGACAACCGGAGCGCATTAGGGAGAACGCTTATGGCCGACGGAATTCGTCTGGATGGCAGGATCGCCGTCGTCACCGGGGCTGCCGGGGTAATCGGCACCGAGACCATCAAACTGCTTGCCGCCCGCGGCGCCAAGATCGTCGCCGTGGACCGCGACGCCGCCGCGCTGGCGCGCGCCATCGATGGCCTCCCCGCCTCCGCCGAAGCCCTGGCCATCACCGCCGACGTGACCAGCGAGGAGGACGTGATCGGCTATGTCGCCGCCGCCGTGAAGCGGTTCGGCACCATCGATATCTTCTACAACAATGCCGGCATCGAGGGCACGATCACGCCGATCGTCAAAGCCTCGCTTGCCGACTTCCGAAAAGTGCTCGACGTCAATGTGGTCGGCGTTTTCCTCGGCCTGAAGCATGTGTTGCCGGTGATGCTGAAGCAGGATCGCGGCGCGATCATCAACACGGCCTCCATCGCCGGCCTGATCGGCTCGGCCGAAGTCGCCGTCTACAGCGCCAGCAAACACGCTGTCATCGGCCTCACCAAGAGCGCGGCGCAGGAATGCACTGGCACCAATGTGCGCGTGAACGCCGTGTGTCCCGGGCTGATCGAGAGCCGCATGCTCTCGGCCATCATGGATGGCCGCATCGGGCGTGGCACGCCGGCACCTGTTGAGAAGGTGGTGGACCGGGTGCCGCAACGGCGCCTCGGGCTCGCGAAAGAGGTCGCGCCAATCGTCGCCTTCCTCGCCTCCGATGACGCGAGCTATGTCACCGGCTCCGCCTACACCGTCGATGGCGGCCGCACTTCGGCCTGACCTGAAACCAAGAAGAGCAAACCATGCCCGTTATTCTCGATCCCGATGCCAATGCCGTTCTCAACGTCTTTCGCGACGCCGGCCGTCCCCCCTATGAAACGCTGACACCGCCGGAAGCGCGCGAGTGGTATCTCAAGGCCCGCGCCGTCGCCAATCCGGAGCCGCCGGAACTGGCGTCGGTGACGGCGCTAGCGATCCCCGGCCCGGCCGGCGCGATCCCTGCCCGCCTTTACATGCCGAAGACGCTCCGCCAGCAGGACGGCCTGTCGCCCTGCCTCGTCTTCTTCCATGGCGGCGGATGGGTGATCGGCGACCTCGACAGTCATGACGTGGTGTGTCGCATCCTTGCCCATCAAGGCGAGATGCTGGTGATCTCCGTGGATTATCGCCTCGCGCCCGAGCACAAATTCCCTGCTGCCATCGACGATGCCATCGCCGCCACGCGCTGGATCGCCGGCAATGCGTTGCAGCTCAATATCGATGTGAAGCATCTGTTCGTCGGCGGCGACAGCGCCGGCGGCAATCTCGCTGCCATCACCGCCATCGATGCGCGCGACAATGACGGCCCGAAGCTGGCCGGCCAGATGTTGATCTATCCGGCCACCGATTTCCGCATGAACCATCCATCACATCATGAGCCTGAGACAAGCTGCCTGCTCACCCACGCCGTGATGCACTGGTTCAAGGATCACTACCTGAACGGCCCAGGCGAAATCGAGGATTGGCGCGCATCGCCGGCGCGGATGGAGAATCTCAAGGGCCTGCCACCGGCCTATGTGCTGATTGCCGGCGCAGATCCGTTGCGCGACGAAGGCGGTGAATATGCCACGCGCCTCGCCGATGCCGGTGTCGCAGTGACGCTCAAAACCTATCCCGGCCAGTTTCACGGCTTCATCACCATGGGCAAGATCCTGCCCAAAGCGAACGAGGCGCTGCATGACATTGGCGAATGGCTGAAGGCATTGTGATTTGCCGGATGGGTGAGCGCAGCGATACCCATCCGACCAACCGAGTTCAGGAGCAGCGCCATGACTACATCGCTCAAAATCGGCTTCGTCCTTTTCCCCAATGTCACGCAACTCGATTTCACCGGGCCGCTGCAGGTGCTGTCGCGTGTGCCCGGCGCCGAAGTGCATCTGCTATGGAAGCGCATCGAGCCGCTCACCAGCGACACCGTGCTCACATTCCTGCCGACCACGACCTTTGCCGATTGCCCGCAGCTTGATGTCATCTGCGTCCCCGGCGGCGCCGGTGCCGACGACGCCATGCTCGACGAGGAGACGCTCGTTTTCCTGCAAAAGCAGGCCGCAGGCGCGCGCTATGTCACGTCGGTTTGCACGGGCGCGCTGGTGCTGGGTGCAGCCGGCTTGCTGAAGGGCTATCGCGCAGCGACGCATTGGTCGGCGCGGCCGTTCCTGTCGCCGTTCGGCGCGATCCTGGACACCGCGCGTGTCAGCGTCGATCGCAACCGTGTCACCGGCGGCGGCGTGACGGCCGGCATCGACTTTGCGCTGACGCTGGTCTCGATCATGTTCGACCGCAGGACCGCCGAGATGATCCAACTCGGCATCGAATACAATCCGGCGCCGCCTTTTGAGGCCGGTTCGCCTGAAAGCGCGCCGCCGGATGTGGTGTCTGCCCTGACCGAGCGCGCCGGCGGATGGAAGCAGCGTGAGGCCAAGGCGAAGCGCGCGGCAGAGAAGCTCAACTCGGTCCCGTAGGATGGGTTGAGCGAAGCGAAAACCCATCACCCGCCGCGCCGAAGATAATGGGTTTTCGCGCCCCCATCCTACGTCCTTCGAGCAACAAAAAAGCCGCGCATGCATGCGCGGCTTTTTCGAGTTCAATGTGGATCGCTTACGAGCCCGGTGTCCAAGCCTGGTAGTCGCCGGTCGCTTTCGGGCGACGGCCCGACGCCAATGTCGAGCCCGACGGACGATAGGCAGCCGGAGTGCCGGTCAGGTTCGGCTGATGCGGCTTCTGCCATTCGCGCGGGGTGTAATCCTGCTCGCTCGGCACAACATCCGTGGTGTGGTGGATCCAGCCATGCCAGCCGGTCGGGATGCGGCTCGCTTCGGCATAGCCGTTATAGATCACCCAGCGGCGCTGAAAGCCAAGGGTGGGGTCGATCGCGCCGCCCTTGGTGCGGTAATAGCGGTTGCCCTGGTCGTCGGTGCCCACCAGTTCGCCGAATCGCGAGGTCCAAAGATTGGTCCCGAAGGTTGTGCCGCTCCACCAGGTGAAGAATTTCAGCAAAAACTGTTTCATATTTTGAGCCGTTCCAGGGAATTCGTCGGCCGTTGATGCCATCCGGGCCGCGAAATGTCCAGTTACCCACGTCGTGTCCCACCCTCCGCAACTGTTCGTGACAGCACCTGCGCACCGCCCCTCCCAATGACCATCTATGTCGCAGACATTGCTCGGTTTTGTTCATGCTTCATACATCACGCGAGGCGTGAGATGAGCCGCACATATCCGCCGCCCCCGCGGAACATGGTCCGCGCGAGACTGTTGGGAACGTATCCAGATAGGAGAATACGATGACTGGTTTGAAGATTCTGAGCGTCGCAGCGCTCGCAGCGCTGGCGATCCCGACCATGGCGACGCAGAGCTTCGCGCAAGGCGGCCTCGCCGGTGCGATCGCCCGTAGCGGCGGCGGTGGCGGTGGTGGGCCCGCGATCGGCGGCGGCGGCGGTCCTCGCGGCGGGGGAGGTGGCTGGCACGGTGGCGGCCCGCGCTTCGGCGGTGGAGGCTGGCATGGCGGCCCGCGTTATGGCGGCGGCTGGCGCGGCGGCGGTTTCGGTCCCGGTTTCGCGGCCGGCGCCCTGATCGGCAGCGGCATCGCGGCCAACAGCTATTACGGCTCGGGCTATTATGGCGGCTACGGCTACTATGGTGGCGGCCCCTATTATGGCAGCAGCTACGCCTATGACGATGCGCCCGATGTCGTCGAAGTCGCGCCGCAAAGCAGCGGCGGCGATGTGGATTACTGCATCCGCACCTTCAAGTCGTACAATGTGCGTACCGGCACGTATCTCGGATATGACGGCCAGCGACACGCTTGTCCGTAACAACGGATCGATTCTGGTTGAAGGGCGGCGCCACGCGCCGCCCTTTTCGTTTGATCGCGTGTGTCATGTCGTTTCTGGTTGCGCAGACCGGTGCAGCATCTAAGACTGCATACAGGCAGGGCGCGGCAACTCCTATGGAACTCGTGCGTCGTATCGCGCTTGATCGATTGCCTCGGTCAGCGCCGTGGTTGGTGTGAGCAATTCGGTGGAAGCCTCAAACAAGCCCAAGGTTGCAGCATTGCACCCGAACGAGATCGAGCGATTGAAAGCGCTGCGGTCCTACGGGATTCTCGACACCACGACCGAACCGTCCTTCGACGACATCACCAAGATCGCCAGTTACGTTTGCCAGACACCGATTTCGATCATCAGCCTCGTCGATGAAGGCCGGCAATGGTTCAAGTCGGAGATTGGGCTCGGCGTTCGCCAGACGACGATGGAACAGTCCATCTGCGCGCATGCGATCCTCGAGCACAATTTTCTCGAAGTCGAAGACGTCACCAAGGATCCGCGCTTCGTCGCCAATCCGCTCGTGACCGGCGAGCCGCATGTGCGCTTCTATGCGGGAGCGCTGCTGCGCACGCCGGACGGCCTGCCGCTCGGCACGGTCTGTGTGCTCGATGACAAGCCGCGCGTGCTGACGCCCGAGCAGCGCGAAGTCCTGGCCGCCCTCGCCCGCCAGGTGATGGCGCAGATGGAATTTCGCCGCGCCCTGGTGCTGGCGGACAGGCTTCAGCGCAACATCAGCCGCCTGATGGCGGTGGCCGGCCACGATCTCAAACAGCCGCTGCAGGTGATGGTGATGGCCATCGACCGCATTCGCGGCAAGCTGACCGACGAGAAGGATCGCGAACGGCTCGGCTACGCCGTCGATGCCGGCATGCGCATGGCGGAGGAACTCGATCGTCTCGCCGAGACGTCGGTGCTCGGCGCCGGCCTGGGCGCACCGAGCCTGCATGCGTTTCCTCTGCAGGATGTCTTCGACTCCATCCTTGCCAATTGGCGCCTACATGCGGAAGCCAAAGGGCTCGAACTCATCGTGCTGCCGAGCAACGCGAACATCGTCAGCGATCCCGGAATGTTGCGTGCGATCCTTGGCAATCTCGTCGGCAATGCGATCAAATATACCGATCACGGCCGTGTCCTTGTGGGCAGCCGCAAGCGCCACAACGCTGTCAGCATCGAAGTGCTCGACACCGGTTCGGGCATTCCGAGCGAACAGCTGTCATCGATCTTCGAGGCGTTTCACCAGATCAATCCGGCGAGCGAAGGCTTGGGCCTTGGTCTGTCGATCGTGCGTCGAACGGCAGAAGCGTTGGGTCACGAAATCGCTTTGAAATCCGATCTCGCCCGCGGCTCGCACTTTACGGTGAAGGTGCCGCTGGCAGCGACGGCGACCTGACGCTCATTCTCCGGCGTTCGGCACTTCGCGCCGCTTCGCAGCCGGAGCAAAGCCCCAATCCTTGCTGCCGCGCAGAAACGCGATCCATCCCCACGTCGCGCCCGCATGGCGCAAGAGCTGGAAGGTGAACGGTTCAATCACAGCGGCGAGTGTTGCGGCTGCAAAGCTTGTCTGCGTGCGTCCACCGGTCAGGCGCCGATACAGATGCACGGTCCAGAGATAGACGAAGAAATCGGCGACGATCTTCGCCGTGATCAGGCCGAATACGGGCAAGGCAATCTCGATCTTGCCGGCGATCAGCAACGCAACGAGCAGCACGAAGGCCGTCAGGCCATAGATAGGCTGCAGCGTGTCCAGAGCCTTGATCGGCAACATGCGCATGCCGAGCCGGCCATAGCGACGATTGCCGGTCATGTCGCGATTCCAGTACTGCGTCTGCAGGAATCCGGCGAACCAGCGGCGGCGCTGGCGCAGGAAAGTCATCACGTTCGATGGCGCATCGGTTCGCGCGAGCGACGTGCCAATCATTCGCAATTGCCAATCGAGGCCTTGATCGGTCGAATAGCGATGCATGCGATGCGTCAGTTCATAGTCCTCGACGAGGCATTCAGCGTCAAAGCCGCCGACCTTGATCAGCGCATCCCTGCGAAAACCGGCAAACGCGCCGGAGATCAGCAACAGGCTGTTGCCGCGCATCCAGGCGAAGCGTGAGATCACGTTGCGGATATACTCGTAGGTCTGGAACCACTGCATAAGGCGGCCACCGATGGTCGGGCGGCATACCGGCACGAGAATGCCGCCCGCGGCGACCAGTTTTGCATCGGCCGAAAAAGCGCGGCGCATCTCATCGACAGCATCAGCAGCCAGGAACGTGTCCGCGTCGAGCGTGATCACCAGGTCGGTATCAGCCTTGACCATTGCCGCGTTCAACGCGCGCGCTTTGCCCTGATGCGGCAGGCGAAGCCATTGCAGGCGCGCGCCGCCAAGCCTTCCGACGCTGTCATGGCCAACCGACGGAATGGGCAGCCCATAGTGCTCGCGCAATACGGAAGCCGTGTCGTCCTGCGACCCGTCATCGGCGATCACGATGAGATCAGGACAGTCAGTCTGCGCAGCAATGGCCGCCAGCACGACCGGCAACGACGCTGCCTCGTTATGTGCGGCGATCAGGATTCCAAGTGACGGGCGCCGTTGCACGTGGGTTCCGGAAACAGGCGCCGAGACTGGCGGACCGAACGCCAATGGCAGAGTCTGGCGGACGACATAAAGCATCAGCAACGTGTCATAGGCGATATAGACCATGCCGGCCGACCACGCCCAGATACTGCTCAACCACAACGATCTGCCGAACAACACCAGCCACAAGGCCAGCACGAGAAGGTAGATGATCAGGCTGACCATCGGCATGCGTCGCGGGGTGATGCGCGGCGATGCCGCCGCAAAGGCCTGCTGAAGTAAATTCGTCATGCCGTCGATCAAGCCCGTTCGGATAAAATGATACGTTAGAAACTACGAGCAGACTTTGATCAGGTTGCGCCGCCGCGGCTAAATAGCGCGTGATCGACCTCGCCGCGAAACACGAATACGTCATGCGCATCGTGACAAATCGCGTTTAGACTTATTCCTATGAGCTCACCAAAAATACCGGTCCGCCGTTACACCCGTGTCGCGATGTTCTTGCACTGGCTGATTGCCCTGCTGATCATCATCAATGTCGCATTGATATGGAGCGTCGATTGGATTTCCGAGGAGCGGATCCGTCTCGTCATCGACAGCCACAAATCATTCGGCATTACCGTGCTCGGCCTCGTGCTGATGCGCATGTTGTGGCGTGCTGCGAATCCGCCGCCGCAATTGCCTGACGCCTATCCGCCGGCCGAAAAGAAGGCCGCGCATCTCGCCCACATCGCGCTCTATGTGCTGATGATCGGCCTGCCTCTGTCCGGCTGGATGCATGACAGCGCATGGAAGGCGGCGGGTGAGATCAAGATGTATCTGTTCGGCCTGTTCGAATGGCCACGGATCGGCGTGATCATGAATCTCGAACCGGCCTTCAAGGAGCGCCTGCACGGCATCTTCGGAGGCATCCACCACTGGCTCGCTTACGCGCTCTATGTGCTCGTAGGTCTGCACATTGCCGCGGCCCTCAAGCACCAATTCTGGGATGGCGATCCCGAATTGCAACGCATGTGGCCGGGCGGTGGCGAAGATACCCCTACCCCTTCGTCGCCAACGCCACGCCGGCCAGCGTAAAACTCAATGCCGCGATCTGCACGATGCCGAGCGGCTCATGCAGCATGAAGGACGCGCCGACGACGCCGATCACCGGCACCGCCATGGTGCCGATCGCCGCGACCGACGCAGGCAGCAACGTCAGCGCCGCGAACCAGCAGACATAAGCGAGGCAGAAGCCGATTAGCCCGACATAGGCGAAGGTGCCCCAGCCGATATATGTCAGCGTCTGCAGATGCGCGGTCTCGAAGGCAAGGCCGATCAGCAGCACCGGCAGGCTGCCGATCACGATCTGCGAGCCGGCCGAAGCCAGCAGCGTCATTTTCAGCGGATATTTCTTCCCGAGCACCGTGCCGCCGGCGAAGCCGAATGCGCCGGTGATCGCCATCGCCAAACCCAGCAGTTTTTGCGGCGTGATGTGAACGCCATCGCCGAGCATCAGCGCGGCAATGCCCGAGAACGCCATCAGCATCGCGATGATGCGGCGAAGCGACAGCGTCTCGCCCAGGATGCGCCAGGCCAGCACCGCGGCCCAGATCGGCATCGTATAAGCGATGACGGCGGCCTCGCCCGCCGGCAGCCATAGCAGCGCCAGGCTCATCAGCGCCATCCAGCCGAACACATTGAGCATGGAGAGCCCGACAAGGCGGCCCCACTGCCCCTCCGGCACCCGCAGGCTCTCGCCGCGCAGCGCTCCGAGGCCGAGCAGCACCAGTCCGCCGATCACGCCAGCGCCTCCGCGGCCGGTCAGCGGCGGCCACTCGGTGAGCAGGAGTTTGGTCATCGGCCAGTTGAAACCCCAGCCGATCGAGGTGACGACGAGGAACAAAAGGCCGAGCGAGGCCATTCGCGGACGCGAATCGGTGGAGTTCGGGACGGACATGAAATGGGCATTTCCGGCAGGAGATTCGGCGTCACCATGCGCGCATTCGCGGGTTCCGACCACCGCCAGTCGTGGGAACCGCCTAGAAGGCTGTCGCAGGGCTGAAGGTCATCGGAATGCAATGCCGAAATGCAACACTTCGGGTGCCTGTGAAGAACGGGCAAAGCCGGTTTGCAGACAGATTGCAAAAAATTTTCGGCTTGGGATTCCGTGAGGACTCACCGATAGTTGGCCTTGTTCAGGGCGTGGCCGAGCCCCCTGGTTATCCACCCTTTCCACCATATTTAGTATTTGATTCAGGAACCGTCACTAATCCTTGACGTGGGAGATCGGTTTGGCCTAATTTTCGGACTGTCCGGTGCGAGCAGTTATTCGTCCCGCCGGGCGCTCCCAAATCGGGTCTGACCGATCGCTTCGTCCCTCCAAGGAGGTTACGGGGATCGGGGATCTGCGCCCTGAAAACCAGAGCTTCGGAGCATAAAAATGAGCCGGAAAAACCGGCTCTAACGACGCGTTGAGGCGTTAGGATCGGGCGAATTTCGTGCGATCCGGGTGCATGACCCCGGCAATTCCGGGCGGCCGCAAATGGCCCCGCCATGCTCCAGAACAGAGACAAAAGGACCGGTTTCACCGGGTTCGGTGCGGCAACTTTGGGGCAGCCTCGCGGCAAACCTGAGACCGCTCACAGAAATCACCGACCCACCAGATGTGGTGTCGGAAACACGACGGGGCACGACGACGATGCAGATTACACGCCGCTACACCACCGAAGGACAGTCGCCCTATGCCGGGATCGACTTCCGCCTCACCACCTCCGAGATCCGCAACCCGGATGGCTCGGTCGTGTTCAAGGCCGATGGCGTCGAAGTCCCCGAAGCGTGGTCGCAGGTTGCGTCCGACGTGCTCGCGCAAAAGTACTTCCGCAAGGCAGGCGTCGCCGCGCGTCTGAAGAAGGTCGAGGAAGAGACGATCCCGTCATGGCTGTGGCGCTCGGTGCCGGACACCGAAGCCCTCGCCGCTTTGCCCGAGAATGAGCGCTTCATCGGCGAGCTCTCGGCCAAGCAGGTGTTCGATCGCCTCGCCGGCTGCTGGACCTATTGGGGCTGGAAGGGCGGCTACTTCACATCGGAAGCCGACGCCCATGCCTTCCATGACGAGCTGCGCTACATGCTCGCCAAGCAGATGGTCGCGCCGAATTCGCCGCAGTGGTTCAACACCGGACTTCATTGGGCCTACGGCGTCGATGGTCCCGGCCAGGGCCACTACTATGTGGACTGGAAGACCGGCAAGCTCACCAAGTCGAAATCATCCTACGAGCATCCGCAGCCGCATGCCTGCTTCATCCAGGGCGTCGAGGACGACCTGGTCAACGAAGGCGGCATCATGGACCTGTGGGTGCGTGAAGCCCGTCTGTTCAAATACGGTTCGGGCACCGGCTCGAACTTCTCGCGCCTGCGCGGCGAAGGTGAAAAGCTCTCGGGCGGCGGTCGCTCGTCGGGCCTGATGTCGTTCCTCAAGATCGGTGATCGCGCCGCCGGCGCCATCAAGTCGGGCGGCACCACGCGCCGCGCGGCCAAGATGGTGGTGGTCGATGCCGACCATCCGGATATCGAAACCTATATCGACTGGAAGGTGAAGGAAGAGCAGAAGGTCGCGGCCCTCGTCACTGGTTCGAAGATGAACCAGAAGCACCTCAAGGCCATCATGAAGGCCGCGGTGAATTGCGAAGGCTCGGGCGACGACTGCTTCGATCCCGAGAAGAACCCGGCTTTGCGCCGCGAGATCAAGCTCGCGCGCCGCGCGCTGGTCACCGACAACATGATCAAGCGCGTGATCCAGTTCGCCAAGCAGGGCTACAAGGATATCAATTTCGATATCTACGACACCGACTGGGATAGCGAAGCCTATCTCACCGTGGCCGGCCAGAACTCCAACAACTCCGTCTCGCTGAAGGACGATTTCCTGCGCGCCGTCGAGACCGATGGCGACTGGAATCTGCTCGCCCGCAAGGACGGCAAGGTGATGAAGACGATCAAGGCCCGCGACCTGTGGGAGAAGATCGGCTATTCCGCCTGGGCCTCGGCCGATCCCGGCCTGCACTTCAACACCACCATGAATGACTGGCACACCTGCAAGTCATCCGGCGATATCCGCGCGTCCAATCCGTGCTCGGAATACATGTTCCTGGACGACACCGCGTGCAACCTCGCCTCGGCCAACCTGCTGACCTTCTATGACGTGGCGTCCTCGACCTTCGACATCCAGGCCTATGAGCATCTCTGCCGCCTGTGGACCATGGTGCTCGAAATCTCGGTGATGATGGCCCAGTTCCCGTCGAAGCCGATCGCTGAACTCTCCTACGAATTCCGCACCCTCGGTCTCGGCTACGCCAATATCGGCGGCCTGCTGATGACCATGGGTCTGTCCTATGACTCGAAGGAAGGCCGCGCGCTGTGCGGCGCCCTCACCGCTGTCATGACCGGTGTGAGCTACGCGACCTCGGCCGAGATGGCCAAGGAGCTCGGCCCGTTCCCCGGCTACAAGAAGAACGCCGCGCATATGCTGCGCGTCATCCGCAATCATCGCCGCGCGGCGCATGGCGAAAGCCACGGCTATGAGAACCTCGCCGTCAATCCGGTGCCGCTGGATCACGCCGCCTGCCCGCAGCAGGACATCGTGGCCCGCGCCAAGCTGGCCTGGGACAACGCGCTCGAACTCGGCGAACTGCACGGCTATCGCAACGCCCAGACCACCGTGGTCGCCCCCACCGGCACCATTGGTCTCGTCATGGATTGCGACACCACCGGCATCGAGCCTGATTTCGCGCTGGTGAAATTCAAGAAGCTCGCCGGTGGCGGCTACTGGAAGATCATCAACCGCGCCGTGCCGGCAGCGCTCCGCAAGCTCGGCTATCGCGAGAGCGACATCGCCGAGATCGAAGCCTATGCCGTCGGCCATGGCTCGCTGTCGAACGCGCCGGGCATCAATGCCGCGACGCTGAAGGCCAAGGGCTTTACCGATGAAGCACTGAAGAAGGTCGAGGCCGCGCTGCCGACCGCCTTCGACATCAAGTTCGCCTTCAACAAGTGGACCTTTGGCGAGGACTTTTTGCGCGACGTTCTTAAGATCGAAGCGGAAGCGATTGCTGCTCCCGGTTTCGACTTACTCGCGGCGCTCGGCTTCACCAAGCGCGAGATCGAAGCTGCGAACGTTCACATATGCGGCGCGATGACAGTGGAAGGCGCCCCGCATCTTAAGGCCGAACATTACGCCGTGTTCGACTGTGCGAACCCGTGCGGCAAAATTGGAAAACGTTATCTGTCGGTGGAGAGCCACATCCGCATGATGGCGGCGTCGCAGCCCTTCATCTCGGGTGCGATCTCCAAGACCATCAACATGCCGAACGATGCCACGGTGGAGGACTGCAAGTCCGCTTACCTCTTGTCGTGGAAGCTGGCGCTGAAGGCCAACGCGCTCTATCGCGATGGCTCGAAGCTTTCGCAGCCGCTCAACTCGCAGCTCATCAGCGATGAGGACGAGGACGAGGATGCCATCGAGACCCTGATGGAGAAGCCGATGGCGGCCCGCACCGCCGCGATCTCCGAGAAGGTTGTCGAGCGCCTGGTCGAGCGCATCGTCGTCATGCGCGAGCGTGAAAAGATGCCGGATCGCCGCAAGGGCTACACCCAGAAGGCCGTGGTCGGTGGCCACAAGGTCTATCTGCGCACCGGCGAATATGATGACGGCCGCCTCGGCGAAATCTTCATCGACATGCACAAGGAAGGCGCGGCGCTCCGCTCCTTCATCAACAACTTCGCCATCGCCGTCTCGCTGGGTCTCCAGTATGGCGTGCCGCTGGAAGAATATGTCGACGCCTTCACCTTCACCCGCTTCGAGCCCGCGGGCCCGGTGCAGGGCAACGACTCGATCAAGTTCGCGACCTCGATCCTCGACTACGTGTTCCGCGAACTCGCGGTCTCCTACATGTCGCGGTTCGACCTCGGCCATGTCGACCTCTCCGAGACCGGCTTCGATGCGCTGGGCAAGGGCGAGGAAGAAGGCAAGGCGCCGGATGAAGCGAGCAAATATGTCTCGCGCGGGTTGACGCGTTCGCGCACCGACAATCTCGTCGTCATGCGCGGCGGCGCCACCGCTGTCTCGTCCAACAATGACAGCGCCCCCGCCGGCGGCAACCGCGTCACCGCCTTCGCCGGTGGTCAGTCCGAAGGCGCCGTGGCGCTGAAGACCGCCGAGCCGACGGTTGCTCTGTCACCGACCGAGAAGCTCGAGGCCCAGGCCTGGAGCAAGCCCGGCACGGCGGCGGCAACTGCCGCTCCAACCAAAGCGGAGCGACGCGCGGAAGCCAAGGCCAAGGGCTATGAAGGCGACATGTGCGGAGAGTGCTCGAACTTCACGCTGGTGCGGAATGGGACCTGTATGAAGTGCGATACTTGCGGCAGCACGACGGGCTGCAGCTAATATCAAACGAAGCAATGGCCGGGCCTGCCCGGCCATTGACCACCAGAAGAAACGACCAGCAAGAGGTTTAGTTGTTTTGGAGTGCGACTTAATCAGAACGCAAGTTATGAGAAAGGGAACTATCAAGATGGCGACAAATCCTCCCAAAGGCGACGGGCACCGCAACGGCGCAGTAAAAGACCGGTCGCAGACTTACAACACGAAAACTGAGACTTGGACCAAGCGCGACTCAGATACGGGGCGCTTCATGGACGGCAAGAAAGACGGCACTCCCTTCAAGGGCGTCCGTAAAGAGAATTAGAATCTGTTAGGGCGTGATTCCACTTTGGAATCACGCCCTATTTTTTGGATGGGTGTCGATACGTGGCCAGCGTACGCTGGCGTTTGAAATTTGAAAGTACATGTGGGGGTCAAACAACGTTTTAGGAACACTAAAATGAATGACGACTACAGGGTCAAATCGCTCAAGAATTCAGATGTCCGCGCGATAGCTAAGAGGCAGCGCGACTATTATGGCGTGAGCGATCATGAAAGAATTGACATTCTTGAATGTGTAAAGCGTCACACGGTTTTGACCGTAAATGGCGAGAGACGGCTTGCCCTCGCGATTGTCTCGGATCGAGATATGGCCCTCGATGATGGAACGACATCATACGACGGAACGACGATAACTATCTCAATAAAACGAACAATACATCAGCGTGCGTACATGGGCGACGGCTACGCCAGAAACACGATCGCGCATGAACTTGGTCACGCTGTGATGCACTACGAAACAATGACACACGGCGCCAAAATGGCACGCCGAACGATCGGCAACAAGACTCCGGGCTGGCTGAGTTTTTTTGAGTCAGCAGAGCATCAGGCCAAGGTTTTTGCGCCCGCGTTTCTCATCAATGAAAAGATTGCAAAAACTCTATGCTCCGCAACTGAGATCTCCGTCCGCTTTGGGATAAGCCAGCAATCCGCGGAGATTTATTTTGCAGAGTTGGTGGCTGAGATAGACCGGCCCAGACAACGCGCTGAGCTAGGTCAGCGGATGCGAGATTTTGCGGAAGAATTTAAGAGAGTTACAACCGAACGTCCCGTCGAAATTAGTTACCTGAACGATCCATGCACCTGTTGCGGTCGCTCAACCGTCTTTCCTGTGGGACATAAATTTATGTGTCAGACCTGCGACACGATCTACGATCGCTTTCAAGATGGCGATCGCGCGGAGTAGACGTTCACTGACAACTACCCTGAAGTGCTCACGATCTTATAGCTCATATCCGCATCGGGATACCTCTGCATTAACTGCTCAAGTTGCGGCAAAAACTTAATCGACCATTGATTACTCAGCGCCCACGTCTGACCGCTAGAACGAAATATCTCTGTATCGCCGATATAAAATCGGCGCACATCATATGCTGCACCGTTTGGTGTCGTTATTTCAGAAACCTGTTGTCTAAATGAAGCGCCATCGAGCGCACCAGGCAGCCCCAAGAATTTCCTGGCGGGAAGAACTTTCTGCAATTCAGTGACAGGAACCTCCCGTTTAACGAGGGCCTGAATCACCAGAAGAAACAATTGGCGCTTGTAGAGTTTTGAATATTTCTGATCGCCAATAGTTAAATCGTACCTCGACCAATCTGCACCACCTTCTTCTGCCTTTCGCTCTTCTGCGGCTTTTTTACGAAGTTGTATTTGGTAGTCAGCCGCCTCGGGCAGCGGCAGCAATTGCTGAATATCAACTAATGTTTTTCCTTCATACTCGTAAGGGCGCAGCCTCACACAACGAATATCCAGATCACGTTCATTGAGCCACAAGACAGATGTCGTTATCTCCTTCGAAAAATCTGCCGAAACGAGAACTATCTTAACGTCTTTTCCGAATTCGTTGCCCTTGACGTCATCCCACCCTAAGAACGCGAGTATATCGCTCTCAGCCGCTGACCCATCATGACCTCTACGCTGTAGGAATTTGGTGTGAGCAGCCACGGCGTCTACAAAAGTCATTTTGCTGACCATCGCTGCATAGCGGATGGCCTGCAGCTCCATGTGTCCTCCATCTTGTGTGCGTTTGAGTTCGACCACAACCAAATTGGCTTCTTTATCTAGGCAAAGAAGATCAATGCTCCGCCATGAATCTGCCCAATCGCCGAACTCCTCCGCCAAAACGAAGGTATCTGGCGCAATCGCTTGAATCTGCGATCGAAAAACCTTCTGAATATCCTGCTCAAGGATACTCTTGGACACGAACGTTACCTCCTTGAGAGGCTTTAGCGCGTCGCCGTCCAACTCATAAATCGGCATCTTCTGTCTTTCGATAAAAGTTGTGGTGACTGAGCAGAAACTCAATCTGAGGATGCGCGCAATAATCATAAAGTTGGGACATGCATTCGGAGAGGCGCACCGCTTGGACAGCCGCCTAATTACATTAAATGTCATGAAGTTCACTAAGCGGCGTCCGGCCCTCGCCGCAGCACGGCGTACCAGCTTGCATAAAGCGTGTTCTTCACCAGGTGCCGGTTGAAATCCGGAGCCCCATCCTTCCACCAGACCGGCCCGCGCTCACCCAGCGCGTGCTTGGCCTGATCCACCGCCTGATGCGCGGCAGCCTCCGCGGCCGCGTCATCGTCAGCCTTGGCCTGTTTGACCGCGCGACGGGCGGCCATCAACTCCGAAATAAGTTCGTCCTTGCGCGATGGCGAAAGGCCGGGATTGGCGAGCCGCCACAGGCGGCCGCGGACGACGAAGTAACGGCCGTCGGGTGTCACCGGATGTTTCATGGTCATCGATGCGATGATCCTACTCGATGCCGAAGCCGCAGCGCTGCCGCATGAGATCGCATCCATCCTTCGAGACGCGGCCTAAGAAGGCCGCTCCTCAGGATGAGGGTGGAGTGTGTGGCGCTGTAGCCCCCATGGTGAGGAGCCCGTGACTTGTCCGCCGAAGCTCGACGAGCGAAGGCGGAAGCAGGCGTCGCGAACCATGCAGGCCGGGCACTCTCCTCACCCGCGCTCGGCCATGCGCGAGCCCTGCCCGCAGCCGCTACCGCACTCGCCGTGACATCGGAGCGCCTTCGTCCTGATAGCGGCCATAGGCCATCCAGGGATTGCGCACGCAATCGCCGCCGACGCCGCTGATCGACGCCTGGCACTGGTTGAACGATGTGAACGAACAGTCGGGCGTGCCGCCCGTCATCTTGGTGCGCTGGCACCAGGGATAATCGGGTGCCGCATGAGCCGACGCTGAGCTCAACAGCACGATCGCCGATGCAATGATGAATTTTCGCATGTTTCGAATCCTTCGGTTCTCCGAAGGACAAGGCCGGATACGGCGAACCGTTCCCGGCCTCCGATGCCCGGCCACGCGCAAAAGAAAAGCCCGCACTAGGCGGGCCCTATTGTTGCTTGTGACCGGCTGATCATCGCCGGGATCACGGCGTCCAGTCGTTCAAAGATGATCGATCCCTCTTCATCCACCGCCACCTTCTCGGTGACATTGCAATCCCGGCAGATGAAGAGCCGCGCTTCCTCGCCCGAATTGCCACCGTCCGTCAGATAACCCGCAAAGGCGCGCGCCTCACCGCAGTCCGGACACTGTACTGGTCCTCTCATTGCATCCTCCTCAGTCCCAACGGAACGAAAATGACCAGACAGGCCAGTTGGTTCCGCGCCCGAGGCGAATTCGTGTCGGCCGCGACGTCGCGTGTAGGATGGATTGAGCGGAGGCGCGCAGCGCCGGAGCGATACCCATCCTACGGCAGCGGCGTTTGGACGCCATTCAGCGAGAGGACTAGTGCGCCGCTTTAGGCGCCGCGGCGGCGGGCGCCTTGCCTGCGTCGGCCGGCGGCGCCAGCGTGGCGGCATGAACGACGAAGCCGAGGAACAGCAGCGCGATCACGCCGGCGACGATGGCGCCATAGCCGCGATCCTCGCTGTGAACGGGGGCTTCTTTCAGGCTATGATCGACGGTGGAAGCCATGGCGGGTCCTCTGCTCTGGAATGACAATGCACGATAATTCGTGGGACGATCATACGCGCTGAACGACGACATTTCCACCACAGGCCCGATCGCCGGCCATGGCGACCTCACCCCGCATTTGGATAATACCCCATGAAAATCCACGACCCCGCCGACAATGCCTGGACCGCGCAGCAGGACGAGGAGCTCAAGCTGCAGCTGGCCAATGGCCGCAGCCTCAACGAGATCGCGCTGCGCATGAAGCGCTCGCCCCTCGCTGTGCGGACGCGCGTGAACAAGCTCGGGATCCGGGAGGTGAAGGAAGACTAGCACCTCGTCGATCGCGCCCGCGCGCCGCCCGCTCAGCCCACGGGCGGTTCCCGTCTGCATACCCTTATTGGAATTCGATACACATTCATGACGCGACATCCCGACGCCACCATCCGCCGCGCAGTGCGTGTGCTTGCCATGGTGGGCGAATTGCACCGCCGCGGTTATCAGAAGCTCCGCGCCATGCCTTATCTCTCCGCAAGCGGCAGCTATTGGCGCTGCTGTATCGGTCCGGACACCCTGTTCTATCGCGATCACGGCGCCTATCTGAGCGATATCGGGCTCGACGACGCCTCGCCGGCAAAGGATCTGATCGCCAGATACACGACCGGCTCAGACAATCACTATTTCGACTGGCGGGACGCCGAGACCGATGATGCCCGCGCGCTGGCAGATAAATTCATTATCCGCTTCGCGACGCTCGCCCGCCAGGGCGAAGGCTGGAGTTATGACTATGCGGGCTGGTATCAGCGGCTGCTGGGCCTCGCCGAACGTGGCTGGATGCCCATCGTTCTCTCGGACGACTTGTCGCCCACGATGTTGAACCAGATCAATCTCCAGGACGTGCGGCCGGCGGGATGGCGCACCGACAATGACGTCAGGCCGACGCTGCCGTTGCCGCCTCCCGGCCTGCTGCCGAGAGACTGTCCGCGCTAGCCATCGGAGCCTGTCACCTTCACCAGCCATGGCGCGATGATCGCCGAGAGCTGATCCGGCACCTCCATCGGGATCATGTGGCCGCTGGTCTCGATCACCACCATCTCCGATCCCGCGATGCCTGCATGCAGCTCTTCGGATTCCGCAACCGAGCGCAGCCGGTCGGCGCGGGCGGCGATGATCAGCGTGGGACAGGCGATGTCGCCGAGCGGCTCCGCCTCGCCTGCCCGGTCAAGCAACGCCTGCCGGCGAAACACATCGCCGCCGAGACGCGCGCTCATGGCCTGGATGCGGGTGATCAGGGCGTCGTCCCCGCTGCGGTCGGGATGCAGTGACGGGACAACGCCGGCGCGGCTGAGGCCGCCGAAGCCGGCCTCGGCGATCTGTGCCACCGCCATGGCCTTGCGGCGCTTCTGTGCGGCGGTATCGGCCCGCGCCGAGGTGGCGATCAGGACCAGCGCGGAGACCCGCTCGGGCGCCAGCCGCACGATCTCGCGCGCCACATAGCCACCCATGGAAAAGCCGATCAGCGCGAAACGCCGGGGCATGGCGGCCAGCGCCCGCGCCGCCATCGCGGTGAGCGTCGTGTCCTGGCTGGTATCGGCGTGGACGATCGGCGCAAAGGCCTGCAGGCCGGGCACGACATCGCGCCAGAGATCGTCATCGAGCATGAAACCGGGAATGAGAAGAAGCGCCATCAGGCCAATAGGCCCGGAATGGATGCGAGTTCAAGACCGGCTACGGCATTGCAGTGACGCGGATCGCGCTTCCTTCGCGACGCCACGGCGCCTCATCCCGCACCGCAGCTTTACAGCGCGCATGGCCATGTCAAAGTTGCCCCACAACAAACAATAACGGGCACATCGCCCGGTCAGGGGAAACATCCATGAAACGTCGTGAATTCCTGAAGATGTCTGCCGTCGGCGCCACGGTCGGCGCGGTTGCCTCACCGGCGATCGCGCAGTCCTCGCCCGAAGTGAAGTGGCGGCTCACATCGAGCTTTCCGAAATCGCTCGACACGCTCTATGGCGGCGCCGAAGTGTTCGTGAAGCAGGTCGCCGAGATGACCGACAACAAATTCCAGATCCAGCCTTTCGCTGCCGGCGAGATCGTGCCGGGCCTGCAGGCGCTGGACGCGGCATCCAATGGCACGGTCGAGATCGCCCATACCTCCGCCTACTACTATGTCGGCAAGGATCCGACCTTCGCGATCTATACGGCGGCGCCGTTCGGGCTGAACACGCGGATGCAGAATTCCTGGTGGTATCAGGGCGGCGGCGATGCGCTCGGCAATGCGTTCTTCGCCAAATACAATGTGATCGGCCATCCCGCGGGCAATACCGGCACGCAGATGGGCGGCTGGTTTCGCAAGGAGATCAAATCCGTCGCCGACCTCAACGGCCTCAAGATGCGCATCGCCGGTATTGCGGGCCAGGTGTTGCAGAAGGTCGGCGTGGTGCCGCAGCAGCTGGCCGGCGGCGACGTCTATCCGGCGATCGAGAAAGGCACCATCGATGCGGCGGAATGGGTCGGCCCCTATGACGACGAAAAGCTCGGCCTGCAGAAGGTGGCAAAATTCTACTACTATCCCGGCTTCTGGGAGGGCAGCGCCATGCTGCACAACATGGTCAATCTCGCCAAATGGAATGAGCTGCCGAAACAATATCAGACGGTGCTCGCCAATGCGTCGGCCAATGCCAATCTGTGGATGAGCGCACGCTACGATATGCTCAATCCGGCCGCGCTGAAGCGGTTGATCGCCAGCGGCACCCAGCTCAAGCCCTACCCCGTCGACATGATGGACGCCTGCCTCAAGGCGACCAACGAATTGTGGGCGGAGATCTCGGCGAAGAACGCCGACTTCAAGAAGACCATCGAGGCGATGCAGGCCTATCGCAACGATCAGTATCTGTGGTGGCAGGTCGCCGAGCACACATTCGACAGCTACATGATCCGGTCGCGGTCGCGCGGCTGAGGCATCGGCACAACGACCCGGATGGCGCGTGGCGGCATCCGGGTTTCCACCGCAGATAGCTTTACAATCAAAGTATTTGACAACGCATGGCCGTGTCAGCCCTATGCCGCAAAACACCTAGGAGAGGACACCGTCTTGCGGAATATTCTGATTGCAGCCTCGATGCTGCTGGGCATCACACCGGCACTTGCTGCGGATTATCCGACACGCCCGATCCGCCTGATCGTGCCCTTGCCGGCCGGCTCCTCCACCGATGCGATCGCCCGCGTGTTCGCCGACAGCGTTTCCGCCAAGCTCGGCCAGCAGTTCATCATCGATAACAAGACCGGCGCCGACGGCGCCATCGCGGCGACCGAAGTGAAACGCAGCGCGCCGGATGGCTACACCATCATGCTGGCGTCCAACAGCGCCATGTCCGGCGTGCCCGCTTTGCGCAAGGCGCCGCCCTATGACGTCACGGCCGACTTCAGCCCGATCGTCAATATCGGCCGCTACAATTTCTTCCTCTACGTGAATAGCGACGTTCCGGCCAAGACGCTGAGCGAGTTCATCACCTATGCGAAGGCCAATCCCGGCAAGCTCGCTTACGGTTCTGGCAACACGACGGGCCGCCTGTCCGTTGCTTCGCTGGCGATGGCGAACGGCCTCGATATGACCCATATCCCCTATCGCGGCGAACCACCGGCGATCACCGATCTCATCACCGGCCGCATCAATGTCATGATGGCCACCTCGGGGATCGGCATGGGGCATGTCAAGGAAGGCAAGTTGCGCGCGCTCGCCACCAATCTCGAACAGCGCAGCCCGTCATATCCGGACATCCCGACCATGGCGGAAGCCGGCTTTCCCGACCTCAAGCTCACCGCCTGGGCCGCCGTGTTCGGCCCGCGCGACATGCCTGCGGACATCGTCGCCACCCTCAACAAGGCGTTTCGCGAAGCCATGAACGATCCGGCGGTGAAGCAGCGCATGCTGGAGCAGGACATCACGCTGACGCCATCGACGCCGGACGAACTCGGCAACATGGTCAAGCTTCAGCTCGACATCCATCGCAAGATCGTGGCTGCGGCCGGCATCGAACTGATGCCTTGAGGGCATCGAACTGATGCCGTAGCGACATCGCGCTGTTGCGCATTGGCCGGGAAAGCCCGACTATCCCGGCCAATTGAAAAACTCCCGGGAGCTTTCACGCCCATGCAGTTCGATGACGTCATTCTCGGCCGCCGCAGCATCCGCGGCTACAAGCCTGATCCGGTGCCGCAAAAGCTGATCGAGGAGATCATCCATCTGGCGATGCGCGCGCCGTCGTCGATGAATGTGCAGCCGTGGAATTTCTACGTCATCACCGGTGAGCCATTGAACAAGATCCGCGCCGGCAATACCGAGCGGATGGTCGCCGGCGTTCCGCAATCGCGCGAATTCCGCATCGGGCAGCCTTTTGCCGGCCATCATCGCGATCGCCAGGTCGGTGTGGCGAAACAGCTGTTTGCCGCGATGGGCATCGCGCGCGACGACAAGGAGATGCGGCAGGATTGGGTGCTGCGCGGTTTCCGCCAGTTCGATGCCCCGGTCTGTATCATCGTGACCTATGACCGCGTGCTCGATGGCAGCGACGATACGCCGTTCGATTGCGGTGCGGTGGCCACTGCACTGGTCAATGCCGCCTGGTCGCGCGGGCTTGGTGCGGTCATCAACAGCCAGGGCATCATGCAGTCGCCGGTGGTGCGGGAGCATGCCGGCATCGCGGACGACCAGATCATCATGAAGAGCATCGCGCTCGGCTGGCCTGACGACACCTTCCCGGCCAATGCGGTCGTCTCGGAGCGCAAGTCGGTAGCCGAAGCGACGCGGTTCGTCGGATTTGACTGAGCCGGTCTACATCCTCACCGCGCAACTCGACGACGCGAGCTTCGCCTGGCTCGACGGGCTTCGGCGCGCGCATTTTCCGCCGGAGCGCAACGTGCTGTCGGCGCATCTGACGATGTTTCACCGGCTGTCGCCGACGCAGATCGAGCGCCTGCAACGCGCGGCGCTGCCGGAGGCGCCGCTTCCGGTCGTCTTCGACAAGGTGATGTTTCTCGGCTTCGGGAATGCGATCCATGCGGCGTCACCCGTACTCGAGCGCCTGCGCGCGGATGTGAAGACGGCGATCGGCGTTGGCCTGTCGCGGCAGGATGATCAGCGCTGGACGCCGCATGTCACGATCCAGAACAAAGCACCCGCCGAGACCGCTCGCGCGCTTCATGCAAGCCTGACGCATATGTTTCAGGAACGGACCGGAACGATCACCGGGCTGCAACTGTGGGAATATCTCGGCGGCCCATGGAAACGCACATGCGCACTGCCATTCAGCGGCCTGCGCCGGTAAACGCCAACTGCGGTCAGCGTCCCCGCATGCGATCAACCACATCCGCAAGAACGTGAATGCCGCGTTCGATCCTGGCGGGGTCGAGCGCGGCATACCCCATGATCAGCGTGACCATGCTGGGTCGTCGCGATGTCGCGTACAATTCCGAAACCGAATGTAGTCCGATGCCAGCGCGTCGGCCCGCGGCAATCAGTTCGGCTTCCACGCTGCGCGGCAGATCGAGAAACTGCGCCACGACATGAAGGCCGGCATCCGCGCCCGCAATGGCGACACGGTCTGCAAATTTGAGCCGGATGGCGGCAAGCAGGGTCTCGCGCCGCTCGCGATGCAGGCGGCGCATCTTGCGAATATGGCTTTCATACAGCCCGCTCTCGATGACCGAAGCGAGCGCTTCCTGTTCGAGCACGGCGGAGTGCCGGTCGGACAACTGCTTCGCCATTGCAAATGCGTCCTGCAATTCATGCGGGACGACGAGATAGCCGATGCGCAAGGTCGGCGACAGCGTCTTGGAGACGGTGCCGAGATAGATGACATTGCCATGGGCATCGAGCGTGTGCAGCGGGGGCACGGGATCGATGTCATAGCGAAATTCGCTGTCGTAATCGTCCTCCACCACATAAGCGCGCATGCGCGCGGCCCAGTCCAGCAACTGCCGCCGACGCGCCACCGCCATCACACTGCCGAGCGGAAACTGATGCGACGGCGTGACATAGACGAGGCGCGCTGCACTGTCCGCGAGCCTATCGACAATCAGCCCTTCCCCGTCGACCTCGGTCGGGATCGGTGCAGCGCCCGTGCTGGCGAAAATATGGCGCGCCATCGCATAGCCGGGCTCCTCGACCGCAAAGCTGTCATGCGCATCAAGCAGCAGGCGCGCACAAAGATCGAGCCCTTGCTGCGAGCCATTGACGATGACGATCTGGTCGAGTTCGCAGCGCAAGCCCCTGGCCCGCCACAGATAGCCCTGCAGCGCCAACCGTAGCCGTTTCGCGCCGCGTGGATCGTCATAGCCGAGCCGGTCTGCGCGCTGTGCCATGGCGGCATTGACGGCACGGCGCCAGGTCGCGGCGGGGAAATCGCCGATGGCGAGATCACCATAGCGGAAGTCAGCGATCAGCCGGCCGGGCCTGGGCGCCGGCGGGGCCGGTAGGCCCTGCAGACGTTTGCCATAGGCCGACAGTTGCACCGTCTTCCCCGGGCGCGGCACGCGCTTCGATGCCTCAGCCCGCATCGATCCCCTGGCGACATGCGGACGCGCGCCTTGCCGAACGTCGATGAAGCCCTCGGCAAGCAATTGTTCGAAGGCGACGGTGACTGTCGTGCGGGAAACGCCCAGATCGAGCGCGAGGCTGCGGGATGACGGCAATTGGCCATCCACACCAAAAACGCCGTCCGCGATCTGGTCGCGCAGCGTCTCGTAGATCTGTCGTGCGCCGAGGCCTGACTTCGCCATCCGGTTTTCCGCCCGCAAACTGGACCATCACAAATCAACTCAACTGGACATTCTAATGGTCCAGCCAGATCTGTAAACAGTCGCATGCATCCGGGGATCGACGATTGCATCATCGGCCCGGAGGCGCGCAAAGGACAGGTCTCATGACGACAATCGACCGGGCTCCAGAATGGCAAACCACAGAGTGGCTCAATGCCCCTGCACCGCTGTCGCTCGCGGCGCTGCGCGGCAAGATCGTGATGCTGACGGCGTTCCAGATGCTCTGCCCCGGCTGCGTGGCGGAAGGACTGCCGCAGGCGCAGCGCGTCGCCGCGACCTTCAAATCCTCCGATGTCGCAGTGATCGGCCTGCACAGCGTGTTCGAGCATCACGACGCGATGGGCTCAAACGCATTGCGCGCCTTTTTGCACGAATACAAGATCCGCTTCCCGGTCGGCATCGACAAGCCGGATGGCGTCGGTCTACCGCACACGATGCAAACCTACGGCTTTCAAGGTACGCCGACGACGCTGTTGTTCGATCGCGAAGGACAGCTCCGGCGGCATGTATTTGGCCATGTCTCCGATCTTCAGCTCGGCGCCGAATTGATGGCGCTGATCTGCGAACAGCCGGTGGCACAGGCCGAGATCACGCCGGAATCATCCAGCGTCTGCACGATCGATGGATGCAGGTGACGTCATGGATAGCACGCGCCTGCCTGCGGACAGCCTGACACCGGAGGATATCGATCGTTTTGGGCCTGATCCGGAATCCGTGTTTCGCACGAACCTTGCTGCCGTCGAAAGCCGCATCGCGCATGCTTGCGCGCGCGCAGGTCGCGCGCGCGCATCGGTGCGCTTGCTGCCGGTCACCAAGACAGTGCCGGCAAATGTGCTCCAGCTGGCCTTTCAGGCAGGCATCCGCGACTTCGGCGAAAACAAGATCCAGGAGGCGATCGGCAAACGCGAGGCGCTGGCCGACCTGCCTATTGCGTGGAGCATCATCGGTCACCTGCAGACCAACAAGATCAAATACCTGACGCGGTTCGCGCGCGAGTTTCATGCGCTCGATAGCATGCGGCTCGCCGAACTGCTGAATGCGCGGCTCGAACGCGAGAACAAGACTCTCGACGTCTATGTGCAGGTGAATACGTCAGGTGAAGAGAGCAAGTTCGGGCTGCATCCCGATGCGTTGCCCTCCTTCGTCGACTGCCTCGATCAATTCCCGCGGTTGAAACCGCGCGGGCTGATGACGCTCGCGCTGTTCAGTGATGACATGACGCGCGTGCGCCCCTGTTTTGCACTGCTGCGGCGGCTCCGCGATCAGGTCGTCAAACGCAATGCGGCGCTGGTCGAACTCTCGATGGGCATGACCGGCGATTTCGAAGCTGCGATCGAAGAAGGCGCCGACGTGGTTCGCGTCGGACAAGCGATTTTCGGCAAGCGCCCTACTCCCGATGGACACTACTGGCCCGATTTTGCCAAAGCCCGGTGATGAACGCCATGCACAGTCTCAAAACAGCCGTCGCCATTCGCCACGTCGCGTTCGAAACACTCGGTACGTTCGAGCCGGAGTTGGAGCGCGCCGGCTATTCGCTCGATTACGCCGATGCCGCCCAGGGCCACCTCACCACGCTGGACGCGCTCGCGCCGGATTTGCTCATCGTTCTCGGCGGCCCGATCGGCGTCTATGAAACCGACACATACCCATTCCTGACGACTGAACTGGCGTTGATCGAACAGCGGCTGCACGCCGGCCTGCCCACGCTCGGGATTTGCCTAGGCGCGCAGTTGATCGCTGCAGCGCTGGACGCAAAGGTCGCATCGACCGGTACCAAGGAAATCGGCTTTGCGCCCCTGACGCTCACCTCGCTGGGGGCAGACGGTCCGCTGCGGCATCTCGCCGATGTTCCGGTGCTGCATTGGCATGGCGACGGCTTCGAACTGCCGATCGGTGCTGCGCTGCTGGCCACAACGCAGGTCAGCAATCAGGCCTTCGCCATCGGTCCGAATGTTCTCGGCCTGCAATTTCATCCGGAGGCGAATACGGAACATGATCTGGAGGCCTGGCTGATCGGCCATGCCTGCGAGCTCGCGGGCGCTGGTATCGATCCGCGCAGCATCCGTGCCGACGCCCGCCGGCACGGCGCGCCACTGGCCCGCGCCGGGCGGGCCATGTTCGCCGATTGGCTGGCCGGGCTTGCACATCCCGTGCGCTAACAAGGCGGAATGCTGCGGCGCCCATTAACTTTTTCTCGCCGGACGTGGAACGAATGGCGGCCGGCGCGCTTGAGAGCGATCACAGGAGGCCCCCATGCAGCGCCCCGATCCCTCGCCTGACCGTTCCAGTGCCATTGCCTTCGTCGCTTTTGCCGCAGCCGCCACAATCTGGATCGGCGTGATGACCGTTCAGCCGAAACCGGAAAGCCTGCAAGCAAGCGTCATTGTCATGTCCAAGGATATCGCGATGACAATGCCCCGGCCCTCCTGGACGGAAATGGCCGACCTGTCCCGCTGAACCAGAGCGCGTTATTTCACCAGGATGGTCCCTGTCATGCCCGCCTCGCGATGGCCGGGGATCAGACAGGCATATTCAAACGCGCTAGCCTTGGTGAATTTCCAGACGATGTGGCCCGCCTTCTTGGGATCGAGCGTCCTGGCATTCGGGTCGTCATGCTTCATGGACCCGGACTTCATGGCCTCGGCGTGAGCGAGATTTTCATCCGTCGTCGCCAGGACGAACTCGTGCTCGAGTTCGCCGGAATTGCGCAGCACGAATTTCACCTGCTCGCCCCGGCGTATTTCCAAATTGCTCGGTACGAACAGCATCTTGCGGTCGCTCTCGGTCATCGCGACATTCACGATCCGCGCCGGACGCATGGGATCGCCGGGCTCCCCCGCTGCAAATTTGGCCTCGCTGCGATGATGACCATGATGCCCCGCATCGGCTAAGGCCGGCGCAACTGGGACCATCGCAAGGATCACGGCTGCAATAGTTTTGAAAATTGTCTGCATGATCCGTCCTGCCCCATGATGTACGCGCGCATCGACGTACAACGCTGAATTATTCTATCCGCAGGTCCAGATCGGTCCGATCGGGGTGCGCGTGTAGCAAGGGCCAAAACTGCCGCCATTGTACTGACCGCCACTGAAGCCGGGCTGGCCAGGATAGCGCCACTGTCCTTCCCACCAATTGTAATATTGCGGGGTCTTGTCGATGTACCAGTGGCGGCGATCGCGCTTGGCCATCTTCAGGTCAGCGCGCTTCTGCATGAACAGCGGCACGCTGTTATTGATCGGTTGGCGATAGCCCGGCAGGAAACCATAACCCTGCCAGCCTTTGGCCTTCGGCTTCTTCACGGAAGCGGCCATCGCGTCCGCAGAGAACAGCGACAGCGCAATGGCAAGGGTGAGGCAAATCAAGCGTGACATGCACTCAGCATAGCCGCTGCGCCGCACGAATGCCACCGGCACCGCGCGCGCTCAACTTTCCACGCGCCGCATTTTCGCACACAGCTCTGCCGTGTGTTCCATGACCGGTACTACGCTGGGCGCTTCCGCGGCAATCTCGTTCGGCGCGCTCCCTGTCCGCGTCAGGGCAGCAAGCGACGCCACGACGGCCGGAGCAGCAACGCGCGCGACCTGGGCAACGCCGACGGCCATGTCGAACCGGGGATGGCTAACAACCATTTCCACCACCAAAGCAATGCCAGCCAGCCCCAAGGTACGCCTGCGGGACTTGATTGACAGCTTACGAAACTTGATCGCCATGACGGGCTCATTCGGGCTCGAGGGCAGCGGCGCTGCGCACGCATTCATTCGTACGGCCCAACATACGTCCGACTGTGGCAATACGTTTTGCATCTGCAAACAACACTATTCGCAACCGATCACGTTGCGCGGAGGCGTTCGTGAGGACGACTGCGTGCAGAATTCCGCGCGGTGGTAGCCGAGCCGACCCGCAGCGGCCTTTCGTCTAGTTTCCGGTAAGCCATCACGTGTACTAACTTACCCTTGGGAATCCGGGATGCTCCACGCAACTCGGGCGGGCCGACAACGACAAAAACGTGACACGCTGCGATTTCGGGACTGGCGCACCGGCGCTCCCCGCCGACCCGGAAATCGCACCGGACATCGAGGAAATGCAATGACACGAGGTTTCGCTCGCGCGCTTGGCGCAGTCGCCATCCTGCTGGCCGGCGCCGGCACCGCCCAGGCGCAAGGCTGGCCGAACAAGCCGATCCGTATGGTCGTGCCCTACACCGCAGGCGGCTACACCGACCTGATGGCGCGCCTTGTCTCCGAAAAAATGTCGGCTGCGCTTGGCCAAACCATCGTGATCGAGAACAAGCCGGGTGCCAATGCGGTGATCGGGACCGATGCCGTCGCCAAAGCTGCCCCCGATGGCTACACGTTTGGTACCGTGATCGCGGCGCATTCGGTCAATCCCACGCTCAATCCGAAGCTGCCCTATGACACGATGAAGGACCTCACTTATGTGTCGCTCACCTCGGTGGCGCCGCTGATCCTGATCGCGACGCCGTCGCTGCCGGCCAAGGACATGAAGGAATTCATTGCGCTGGCAAAATCGAAGCCCGGACAGTTGAATTTCGCTTCCAGCGGCATCGGCTCAGCGGCGCATCTGACCATGGAAATGTTCAAGAGCCGCGAAGGTCTCAATCTCCAGCACATCCCATACAAGGGAACGGCTGGCGCATTGCAGGACACCGTCGGCGGCCAGATCAACGTGATGTTCGATGTGATCGGCCCGCTGATGTCGCAGGTCAAATCCGGCAATGCCAAGGCGCTCGCCGTTGCTGCGAAGGAACGCGTTCCCGCCGCTGGTGACGTGCCCACGATGGCGGAAGCCGGGGTCGCGGATTTCACCTCCGGCACGTGGTCTGGGATCATCGCGCCCGCGGGCACACCGCAAGAGATTGTCGATCGCGTTGCCGCCGAGGCCAAGAAGGCTCTCGCCGATCCCGAACTGCGCAAGAAGCTCGACGATCAGGGCATCGTTCCGATGGGCACCTCGCCGGACGAGTTCAAAACCTTCGTGACCGGTGAAATCTCGCGCTGGAAGAAGGTCATCACCGATGCGGATATCAAGGTGCAGCAGTAAGCGTTCGAGGGCTGCATCATCTTCGAAGTCGATTGGCCCGGATGGAGATCATTCTTCATTCGGGCTATTCTTTTGGCATCACCGATGCAGCGGATTGCCATGGCCAAAACAGCGTCCTCCGATACCACAACGCCATCCCGCCTGATCGATGCCCGCATCAAGGAGCTCGGTGATTGGCGCGGCGAGACGCTTGCACATGTCCGCGCACTGATCAAAGCGGCGATACCCGATGTCGTCGAGGAGTGGAAATGGCGAGGCGTGCCGGTTTGGGAGCATGATGGCATCATCTGCACTGGCGAGAGCTACAAGACCGCGGTGAAGCTGACTTTCGCCAAGGGCGCAGCACTCGATGATCCCAAGCGCCTCTTCAATGCCAGCCTTGACGGGAATGTCCGCAGGGCCATCGATCTGCACGAGGGTGATCTCATCGACGAGACGGCATTCAAGACGCTGGTGCAGGCGGCGGCCACGCTGAATGCGATGAAGACACGCAAATAGCCGGACACATATGAGCTACACATAGCGCGCTACCTTTCGCACGCGGGTTCCATGTGGATGGTTGCGCGGCAACCGCGATTCCTTATCGCTTGTATCCACAAGGCATCTGACAATGCCTGCATTTCCAGTAGTGATTTGCAGGTTCAAATGCGATTGATCGGTGCGGCTCTGGTTGCTTTTCTCTTCCTCTATTTCATCGACCATCACTTCGCCAATGGCCGCTATATGAGCGTGGCCACATCGATCGTGAAACGCGTCTTCTGAGACGGGCGGCCTGTTCGCGAACAATTTGCCGCATGACACGACGTTGGTTGCGACGCGCGACAGCTGTTACCTTGCGGGAAATCAGCGAGGTGTCGCCATGAACATTTCCTGCCTATGTAACGCCGTGCAGATCCGAATTTCCGCTGAACCGATCGCTCAATTCTGGTGTCACTGCGCCGATTGCCAAACCGTGCATGGCGCAGCTTATGTGGCTGAAGCAATCTACCCGGCGGCCGGCGTCGAGATCATCTCCGGCGAAACCACCAGCTTCGCGCTCAAGCGGACGCCGCGGATCAGCTGTGCCAGATGCGGGACGCGCCTCGTCATCGAGCTGCCCGATATCGACATGCGCGCCGTCAACGGTTACCTGCTCAAGGATGCATTCATGCCGAGCCTGCACATCAATTGCGGCGATGCCATCGCTCCAGTGAAGGACAACCTGCCTCACTACGCCACCATGCCGGCGGCCTTCGGCGGCGATGACAAGATGGTGGACTGGTAAGCACAAAAATGCCGGCAGCCGCACTTGCATGCATTTGCATCCATCCCTAACTGTTCCCGACCATTCACATGTTCCGGAGCAGCCCGATGACCGACGCACCCTATACGCCCCCGAAAGTCTGGACCTGGGACAAGGAGAACGGGGGCGCTTTTGCATCGACCAACCGGCCGACTGCCGGCTCGACGCACGAGAAGGAGTTGCCGGTCGGCAAGCATCCGTTTCAGCTTTACTCGCTGGCCACGCCGAACGGACAGAAAGTCACGATCATGTTCGAGGAGCTGTTGGCCGCGGGCCACACCGGCGCCGAATATGACGCGTGGCTGATCAGGATCGACGGCAACCAGTTCGGCTCCGGCTTTGTCGACGTCAATCCGAACTCCAAGATTCCAGCGCTGATGGACCGCAGCGGCGACAAGCCGTTCCGCGTGTTCGAATCTGGTGCGATCCTGATGCATCTTGCGGAGAAGTTCGGCGCCTTCCTGCCGAAGGACGGTCCGGCGCGCGCCGAGACGCTATCCTGGCTGTTCTGGCAGATGGGAAGTGCACCGTTCCTCGGCGGCGGCTTCGGGCACTTCTACGCCTATGCGCCCACCAAGATCGAATATGCCATCGATCGCTACGCGATGGAGACCAAGCGGCAACTGGACGTGCTCGACCGCCAGCTGGCCCATCGCGAATTCATCGCTGGCCCAGATTACAGCATCGCGGATATGGCGATCTTCCCCTGGTATGGCGCCCTCGCCGAAGGCGTCATCTACAACGATGCCGGCACATTCCTGGACGTCGCGAGCTACAAAAATCTGCAGCGCTGGGTCAAGGCGATCGGGTCACGTCCTGCGGTGAAGCGTGGTCGCATGGTCAATCGCACGTCCGGCGACCCTGCCCGGCAACTTCACGAACGTCATGACGCCAGCGACTTTGAAACGAAGACGCAGGACAAGATCGAGGCCCAGGCCGGCAAGGCCTGAACTTTTTGAACAATGAAAAAGCCCCGTGAAAACGGGGCTTTTTGCTGACGTGGGGATGCGCGCCTGCGCTCAGCCCTTCATGCACTTGTCGATGGAGCTCTTCTTGGCAGCGCCGGACAGCGGCTTGCCCTCGGCGCTCTTGGCATTGTCCTCACAGCACTTCTTCATGTGGCTGGCCTTGGCGGCGCCGGCGAGCGGCTTGCCATCGGCAGTCGTGGCGGTGCAGGCCGCGCCTTGCGCCATAACTGGCGCGGCGGCGAACATGCTGAGAAGAACGAGGACAGACAGGCGTTTCATGGACCGACTCCCGGTTTGTTGGAACCACAGCCTAGCGCAACCGCGCGATGCTGCAATGGCAGCAAAACGCACCGGCTTACCGTTTTGTTTCAAATGCTATGGCGCGGCCTGGTGATTTCGCCACGTGTGGTGGCGATGCCCATCTCGAAACTGTCGGCGATGCGGCGGGCGCGCAGATTGATGGCGTCGGCCACATCCGCATCGAATATCTCGCGCACGGTCGGCTCGAACAGCGCCAGCCAGCGATCGAAATGGGCGCCGGTGAGCGGCAACACCAGATGCGGACGCATCGGCCGACCATTGTAGCGACCGGTCTTGAGCATCATCGACGACCAGAAATCCGTGAGCTGGGACAGGTGATGATCCCAGTCTGCCACCGCCGCATTGAAGATCGGACCGAGCAGATCGTCCTCCCGCGCACGACCGTAGAAGGTCTGCACCAGGAGCGCGATATTCTCCTCGTTCAGGGACGGCTGGAAGCTGGTAAAGCCGATGGCGGATGTCTCAGACATGTGCCTGATGTAAGCGAGGGAAGCTGCCACGGCAACCGCCATAGCTCGCGGAGTTGATCCAGCGCAAACTCGCGGACCTTTCCGGCGTTTTGCGATAGGATAAAGCTCAAAATCGAGACCCGAACCTGCAAGGATCTTCACTTGGCCGAAGCTCTGCTCTCCGCCCGCTCCGGCGAGTTTCCCACCTTTGAAACCTCGGATTTCGCGGGCGAAGGCTCGTTCTACTTCGATCTCGTACGGCTGGAGGATCGCGATGATATCCCGCGCGGTTTCCTGCACCGGCACAACTACTACCACCTGCTCTGGATGACCCGCGCAAGCGGCACGCACACTCTCGACTTTGCGCATTTCGACGTTTGCGACCACTCGGTGTTCTTTCTCTCGCCGGGCCAGGTCCATGCCTGGTCGTCATCGGTCAAGCCGCACGGCTATGTACTGAACTTCAGCACCGATTTCTTCGCGCGAATGTTTCCGCGCGCCGACGAGGTCACCAACCTTCCGTTCTTCCAGCCTGCGCGCGGCAACAGTGCGCTCTATCTCACGCAGGCGCAGCATGACGGCATGCTGCCGCTGCTCCGCGAGATGGAAAACGAGTCACGTGATCGCCAGCCGGGATTTCCCGATGTCGTGCGGTCCTGCCTGCTGATCCTGCTCACACGCCTGAGCCGCCTGTGCACGGACAACGAGCCGGCCGCCGGCATTGGTCCGCAGCAGGCGCTGGCGCGCCGTTTTACGGTCCTGGTGGAAACGCACTATCTGCGCTTCGGCACCATCGGCCAGTATGCCGAGGCGCTCTGCGTAAGCGAGCGTCAGCTCAACGACGCGGTCAAGCGAACGCTCGCGCGCACAGCAAGCCAGCTGGTGCAGGAACGCGTCGTGCTCGAAGCCAAGCGCTGGCTCAGCAACACCGAGACGGGCATTGCCGAGATCGCGTTCCGCCTCAACATCGAGGATCCCGCCTACTTCGCGCGCTTCTTCAAGAAGCAGACCGGCCTCACGCCGGGCGACTTCCGCAGGAAGCATTGCCGCCCGCTGGATTGATGCGCGAAAAAGTCCAACACAAGGTCTGATCCGTCCTAGCGCCGCCGCCACGCGGCTGCATAAAGTGTTCCGCATCGACGCCTAGACCGGGCGCTGCTATCGCCGCTTGCGCGTTCGTATGCGCATGTCGGCAGGACATAAGAACAAAAGGCCGAGGAAACGAATGTACAAGGCAATCACTCCGTTGCGGAGCCTCGTCGTGGCCGCAGCATTGGCCCTCACAACTGTCAGCGCCATGGCGGATTTTCCGGATCGTCCCATGCGCGTTATTGTGCCCTTCGCCGCCGGCGGCGCCACCGACGTGATCGCGCGGACCGTGGCGAACGCCATGTCGGCCCGGCTCGGGCAGACGATCGTGGTGGAAAACAAGGCCGGCGCCAACGGCAATATCGGCGGCGCCGCCGCTGCGCGCTCGGAGCCCGATGGCTATACGCTGCTGATGGCCACGTCGAGCCACGCGATCAACGCGTCGCTCTATAAGCAGCTCAGCTACAGTCTCACGCGCGATTTCACAGCCTTGTCGAACCTGGCCTCGGTGCCCTTGCTGCTCGTGGTGCACCCGTCGGTGCCCGTCAATTCGGTGAGCGAACTCGCCGCTTACGCCAAGGCCAATGCGGAGCGCATCAATTATGCGTCGGGTGGCGTCGGCACCGCGTCTCACCTGTCCGGTGAACAGTTCAGCACACTGGCGGGTGCGAAGATCACGCATGTCGCCTACAAAGGCGGCGCGCAGGCGCTCAATGACATGATCGGCGGCCAGGTGCAGATCATGTTCGCCAACCTGCCCGAAGTTCTTTCCCTGGTGCAGGGCGGCAAACTGAAGGCGCTCGCAGTGACTGGCAGCACGCGCCATGCCGCCCTGCCCGACGTGCCCGCTTTTTCGGAAACGCCGTATCCCGGCATGAACCTCCGCTCGTGGTTCGGCCTGTTCGTACCCGCCGGAACGCCCCCTGCGATCGTCGAGAAGCTCTCGCAGACCATTGTTCAGAGCGTGGCCGACCCTGCTGTTCAGGAGAAGCTCAAAGGGCTTGGCGCCGATCCCGTTGGTGACAATCAGGCAGGTTTCCAGAAATACGTGAACGACGAGGTGGCGCGCTGGGCCGTGCTCGTCAAACAATCCGGCGCCACCGCCGAATGACCCTATTGATCCGCCATCGCACGAGGAAATCCCATGCTGCTTGACGTTCGCACCTACACCTGCCGCCCCGGCACGATCAAGAAACACCTGGCGCTGTATGCCGAGCACGGCTTCGCGATCCAGAGCCGCCATCTCGGCAAGCCGCTCGCCTACGCGCAAGTTGAGACCGGCAACGTCAACAGCTACATGCACATCTGGGTCTATGACAGCGCCGCCGATCGCGATGCCAAGCGACAGGCGCTGCAGAAGGACCCGGAATGGGCCGGCTACCTGAAGATCAGCGCCGAGGCTGCCTATCTCGTCAGCCAGGAGAACCAGCTGATGACGCCGGTGTCGTTCTTCAAGCCGTAGGCGCATCTGCAGTCGCGGCATCTGACCGCCGCGACTGCCATCACACGATCAGTTGCGATAGGACGGATCTGCGCGATCGAGCTTGCGGAGCAGCGCCGGCCAGGCCAGCTCGCCGCTGAGGCCGGGAACGTTGTCGCGTGGCTTCATGCGATCATACGTGTCCTGCAGAACATGCTGTGGCGGGGTCACCAGCTTGGTGTTGCAGGACAAAGCCGCTACCTGGACCTCGCAGGCCCGCTCCATCCGGAACAGCACATTGAAGGCCGATGCAATGGTCTTACCCACGACGAGCAGGCCGTGATTGCGCAGCACCATGGCTTCATGGTCGCCGAGATGGGCGATCAGCCGTTCGCGCTCTTCGGGATTGTCGGCAATGCCTTCAAAATCATGATAGGCGACATGGAGGAAACGCATGCAGGTCTGCGCCACCGGCAGCAATCCGCACTCCATCGCCGACACCGCCATGCCAGCGACGGTATGCGTATGCGCGACGCAATCCACATCGTGGCGCGCCATATGGATGGCGCTGTGGATGACGAAGCCGGCGGCATTCACGCTGTAGTCGGAGGCGTTGAACAGCGTTTTGCCATCGAGGTCGATCTTGACGAGGCTCGACGCATCGATCTCCTCATAGAGCATGCCATAGGGATTGATCAGGAACTGATCTTCCGTTCCCGGCACGCGGCAGGAGATGTGGTTCGCGATCATCTCGGTCATGCCGTACATCGCGGTCAGGCGATAGCAGGCGGCGAGATTGACGCGGGACTCCCACTCCTCCGGACTGACCTGCTCCTGCACGGAGCGGACGACTTTGACGGCGGGCGCGCTGACGGCTGCATTCATCGGTGTTCTCCCTTGATCTCGTGGTGACGGTCAGTCGATCGTGATTTTCGCGTCACGAATGAGTTTGCCGAGACGTTCGCTTTCGCTCTTCACATGCGTATCGAGTTCAGTCGGCGTCATCGGCCAGGGCTGATTGCCCATCGGGTCCATCTTCTTGGCGAACTCCGGCGTCTTGATCACTTTGGTGATCGCAGCGCTGAGCTTGTCGACGATCGGCTGCGGAGTCCCCGCGGGCGCGAAGACGGCGAACCAGGTCGAGCCGACGATGCTCGGGAACCCCAGTTCCTTGAAAGTCGGCACATCCGGCAACTGCGGCAGCCGCTCCTCGGATAACACCGCGATGGCGCGATACAGGCCGGCATTGTGGTTCGGCACCGTATTGGTCAGCGCCTCCACATTGCTGTCGACGACGCCGGCAAGCAGATCATTCATCGCCGGCGCAGCGCCGCGATAATGGACATGCTGCAGTTTCACGCCAAGCCCGCGGGCGACGATCTCGCCCATCAAGTGGACGGTGCTACCCGGGCCGTTGGTGGCATTGTTGACCTTGTTGGGATTGGCCAGCGCATAAGCGCGGAACGCCGCGACATCCTTGGCCGGAAAATCCTTCTTCACATTGAAGGCGAACGGCACCTTCACCACCATGGCGACCGGCGCGAAATCCTCGAGCTTGTATTTGATCGACGCCAGCAGATGCGGATTGGTCGTGAATGTGGTCGCCGCTGCAAACAGCAGCGTGTAGCCATCCTTGTCGGCGCCCGCGACATATTGCGCGCCGATCGAGGTCGATGCGCCGCCGCGGTTCTCGATGATCACCTGCTTGCCCAGTTCGGTGCCGAGTTGCTCGGTCAGAACACGTGCGACGATGTCGGTCGTTCCGCCCGGCGGAAATGGCACGACCATCGTGATGTTGCGATCAGGATATTGCTGCGCCTGCCCCGGCGCCACTGATATCAGCGATGCGGCAAGTGCCGCGGCGATGGCGATGCATCGACCAGTGTTAATGCTCACGTTCACTCCCATTTTGCGCCGTTCCATCGCGCCTGCAGGCGACGTGGAACGGCTTTATCGGGAGAGGCTAGAGCAACGTCCGAAGCGATGCGAGAACTAAATCAGCCGATCAGCCATCGGAATATGCGGGCTGCGATCAGTGCGCTGTGGCCTTCGAAAACACATTGATGACGATCACGCCCGCAACGATCAGTCCGAGCCCACCAAGTGCCGGAGCATCCAGTTTTTGGCCCTGGAACACCCATGCAATCGTCGTGATCAGAACGATGCCGACGCCCGACCAGATGGCATAGGCAATGCCGGTCGGAATGGTGCGCAATGCCAGCGACAGAAAATAAAACGACACGGCGTAGCCGGTCGCCGTGACGAGCGACGGCACCGGTTTGGTGAAGCCCTCCGAGATTTTCAGGAAGCTGGTGGCGACGACCTCGCAAAGGATCGCCACCGCTAGATAGAGATATGTCATGATACGCGCCTCGCCTGGCTCCGCTCCGGCGTCGCGTTCGCTACGCGCACCAGATAGTCGCGATGGATCGCCTGCACAGTAACACGGTCGTCGAACTTCACCCGCATGCTGTTAGGCGAGCCCATGCCGACGATGACGCCCTCGCGGGCGCCATAGCTCGGATGCCGCTCAAGACCGAGCGGCGACATCCGCACCCGATCGCCATAGGTCAGGCGATCGGGATAGAGGTCGCGATCAAATTCATAAGTCATGCTTCGAGGCATTGCCGTCTCCCCGTTCAGTTCGTCCGCGACACGTGATCGTGGGCAGGTTTGGCGGCCGCCTCGCTCTGCCGATGCTTGCGTGTCGCCGGCATTCGCTTCAGCACGAACACGTAGAACACCGGCACGAACAGCACCGCGAGCACGGTGGCGGAAATCATGCCGCCAAGCACGCCGGTGCCGATGGCGTTCTGGCTGCCGGCGCTCGCGCCTGTCGCAATCGCCAGCGGCGTCACGCCGAGAATGAAGGCAAGCGACGTCATCAGGATCGGACGGAAGCGGAGATGAGCCGCCTCGATCGCCGCCTCACGCAGCGACTTGCCTTCGGCATGCAGCTCCTTGGCAAATTCCACGATCAGGATCGCGTTCTTTGCCGACAGGCCGATAATGGCGATCAGGCCGACCTTGAAATAGATGTCATTCGGCATGTCGCGCAGCATCACCGCGAGCAGCGATCCGATGATGCCCAGTGGCACCACCAGCATCACCGAGAGCGGGATCGACCAGCTTTCGTACAGTCCCGCCAGCAGCAGGAAGACGAACAGAACGCTCAGCCCGAGCAGGAACGGCGCCTGATTGCCGGACTCGATCTCCTGCTGCGATTGCCCGGCCCACTGATAGCCGAAGCCATCAGGCAATTGACCGACCAACCGCTCCATCTCCTTGATGGCGTCGCCCGACGAGAAGCCCGGCGCCGCATCACCGGCGATGCGGATCGACGGATAGCCATTGAAGCCGACCACCTGTACCGGCCCCTTCGCCCACTCCGTGCGTGCAAAAGCCGACAGCGGCACCATGCCGCCGCTGGCATTGCGCACATTCAGCTTGAGCAGATCGTCCGCCTGCATGCGGCGATCATCCTCGGCCTGGATGGTGACGCGCTGCATGCGGCCGGCATTCGGGAAGTCGTTGACATAGGACGAGCCGAGGCTCGCCGACACCGTCGCGTTGATGTCTGCGAACGACACGCCAAAGGTGTTCGCCTTCTCGCGATCGATGACGAGATTGAGTTGCGCCGAATTGGACAGCCCCTCGATCCGCAAGCCGACCAGCACCGGGCTCTTGGCGCCCGCCGCCATCAACTGACTTGCCGCTGCAGACAATGCTGCCGATCCGCGGCTGCTGCGATCCTGCAGGCGGAACGTAAAGCCGGTGGAATTGCCGAGGCCTTCGATCGGTGGCGGCGACAAGGCAAATGCCTGCGCATCGCCAATCTTGGCAAACTCAGCATTGGCGCGATTCACGATCTCAGGCGCAGCATCCTTCGCCTTGCGCTCGCTCCAGTCCTTCAGCGTCGGGAATGCGATGCCCGAGCTGAGGCCATTGCCGGAGAAGCTGAAGCCGAGCACCGTGAACATACTGGCGACGCCCTCCTCCTTCATGAAGACGCTCTCGACCTGCTTCACGGATTCCAGCGTACGCGACTGGCTCGCTTCCGGCGGCGCCTGGATGTCGGTAATGACATAGCCCTGATCCTCGGTCGGGAGGAAGCCCGACGGCAGCCGCACATAGGCCCAGCCGAGGCCGACCAGCAGCGCGAGATACACGACCATCATCCGCCCGGTTCGATTGGTCGCCCAGCTGACGCTGTCGCGATACCGGCCTGCAAGGCGATCGAAGCTGCGATTGAACCAGCCGAAGAAGCCCCCCTTCTCGTGATGGCCCTCAGGGATCGGTTTCAGGAACGTCGCGCACAGCGCAGGCGTCAAGGTGAGCGCGAGGAAGCCCGAGAACAGGATCGACACCACCATGGTCAGGCTGAATTGCCGATAGATAATGCCGACTGCGCCGGGGAAGAACGCCATCGGCACGAACACCGCCGTCAGCACCAATGTGATGCCGATAATGGCCCCGCTGATCTGCTTCATGGCCTTGATGGTGGCGTCGCGTGGCGACAGCCCTTCTTGCGCCATCAGCCGCTCGACATTCTCGACCACCACGATGGCGTCATCGACAAGGATGCCGATCGCCAGCACCATGGCAAACATGGTCAGCACATTGATCGAGAACCCGGTTGCGAGCATCACCGCACAGGTGCCGAGCAGAGCGATCGGCACAACGATGGTCGGGATCAGCGTGTAGCGGAAATTCTGCAGGAACAGGAACATCACGATGAAGACGAGGCCGATCGCCTCCGCCAGTGTGTGCAGCACCTTCTCGATCGACGCCTTGACGAATGGCGTGGTGTCATAGGGGATTTCGTAGGTCAGCCCTTTCGGGAAGAACTTTGACAGCTCCTTCATCTTGGCATTGACGGCTTCGGAGGTCGCCAGCGCATTGCCCGTCGCCGACATCTGCACGCCGATGGCGGCTGCCGGCTTGCCGTTCAGGCGGCTGGCAAAGTTGTAGTCCTCGCCGCCGACCTCGACTCGCGCGACATCGCGCAGCCGCACCGACGAGCCATCGCGATTGGCGCGCAACACGATGGCGCCGAACTCGTCGGCCGTGCCGAGCTGGCCTTTCACCAGCACCGGCGCGGAGACTTCCTGCGACACCGGATTGGGCGTCGCCCCGATGCGCCCGGCCGAGACCTGCGCATTCTGTGCCGTGATCGCAGCGGTGATATCGGTCGATGTGAGGCCCAGACCGAGCATCTTGTCGGGATCGATCCAGACACGCATGGAGCGCTGGGTGCCGAACAGCTGGCCCTTGCCGACGCCGGGTACGCGACGGATTTCACTGAGCACATTGCGCGTGATGTAGTCGCCAAGCGCAATACTGTCCATGCTGCCGTCGGTCGTCTGCATGGAGATGAAGAGCAGGAACGCGATCGAGCCTTCCTCAACGATGATGCCCTGCTGGGTCACTGCGCGCGGCAATCGCGATTCCACGCGGCGGATGCGGTTCTGCACATCCACCGTCGCCTGCGCGATCGTCGTGCCCGGCTGGAACGTCACGTCGATCTGGATCGCGCCGGTCGCATCCGCGGTGGACTCGAAATACATCAGGCCGGGAATGCCGTTGAGCTGATCCTCGATCAGCCGCGTCACACCTTGGTAGATTTCCTCGGCGGATGCACCGGGATAGGTGGTGGTGATAGCAATGCGCGGCGGCGCGATGCTCGGATATTGCGCCACGGGCAAGTTCGGGATCGCCAGCGCGCCGGCGATCATGATGAAAATGGCGACCACCCAGGCAAAGATCGGCCGCGCGATGAAAAAATTCGACATGATCCAGGGCCCTACTTCGCCGCCGTCTGGCTACGCCACGGCTTCGCATCGACAGTCGCGCCGGGCGCGAGCGTCTGGAAACCTTCGACGACGACGCTGTCGCCAGCATTCAGCCCGCTCTTGATGATCCAGCGTCCATTGACCAGACGCGACGGCGTCACGCTGCGAAGCTCGGCCTTGCGCTCGGCATTGACGACATAGAGCTGCGCCTGCCCGCCGGGGTCACGCTGCAACGCGCGCTCCGGGACCGAGAGCGCATCCTTCTGCTCGCCCTGTACGATCTGTACGCGCACATACATGCCCGGCAACAGATCGTTTTCCGGATTGGGGAATTCACCACGCAACGTGATCTGGCCCGTCGTCGTATCCACTGCAGCTTCAGAGAACAGCAGGTGTCCCTGGTGCGCGTATTCAGAGCCGTCATCGAATTTCAGACGGACATCGGCGGCATCGCCACCTTGCGCTTTCACATTTGCCTGCGCAGTGCGCTTCAACGTGAGCAATTCGTTAGCCGACTGCGTGAAGTCGGCATAGACCGGCTCGAGTTGCTGGATGGTGGCGAGACTTTCGCTTCCTCCGACGCTGACCAGCGCGCCCTCGGTGATCAACGCACGACCGATACGGCCGGTGATCGGCGCGCGCACTTCCGTGTATTGTAGATCGAGCTGAGCGGTTTCGAGGCCCGCACGCGCCGACAGTTCATCAGCTTCGGCCTGGGCGAGTTCGGCCACGGCGCGGTCATAGAGCTGCCCGGTGGTAACGTCGCGTTCCTTCAACTGCGTCTGGCGATCCGCCTGCTGTTTCGCCAGCACGCGCGTGGCCTCCGCGCGCTGGAGCGCCGCTTTGGCGCTGGTGACGCGCACGCGGAACGGTGCGGGATCGATGCGATAGAGCACATCCCCCTCGCGAACGATCGTGCCCTGCTTGAACACCCGCTCGACGACGATTCCGGCGACCCGCGGCCGCACTTCGGCGATCCGGGTCGGTGCGATACGGCCGGGCAGATCATTCACGATCCGCAGCGTCTGCGGGGTTACGGTCACCACACTGACGGATGTCGCCGGGGCAGCCTGATCGGCGCCCGCCTGTTTGCCATCGCCGCAGCCTCCGAGCGTCAGAGCGATCGCCAGCACGCCTGCCACACGAATTGGAAATGCATAAATTTCAGACACTTACATCACCATTAAAGAAAACGCCGGAGTCGGCCGAAGGGCGCTCACGGCGGAAAACCAGGTCAGATCATTGACTCACGCCAGAAACATACCATCTGGTTGGTTTGCATATCAACCCGGTTTCGTGCATTGCAGCAAAGCACGATCCCGTGACCCTTATTGCTTGCAACGACCGGCCCTGCCCGGCGAGATGGCGCGATGTCCGAAGGCCATGAACGTAAAAAACAACCCGAACTGGTTCGCCGCGCGCTGATCGACCACGCTGCTCGCCTTGCCACCGAATGCGGCCTGCAGGCGGTGACCGTGCAGGCCGTGGCGGATGGCGCCGGCGTCACCAAAGGCGGCTTGTTTCATCACTTCCCCAACAAGCAGGCGCTGATCGAAGCGGTGCTGAAGGATCAACTCGATCGTTTCGACGCCGCCATAGAGGCAACGCTCGCGCAGGATGGCGACAGCTATGGCTGCTTTACCCGTGCCTATGTGATCGCCAATCTGTCGATGGCCGAATATGCACCGGCGCTGGAATCGACATGCATCGCACTGCTCACCGATCCCGTCGCACGCATCCATTGGTCGGACTGGCTGCGCGCCCGTCTGGAGCGTCATCAAGCAACCGATTCAGCTCCCGAACTTGAGATCGTTCGCTACGCGGCTGACGGCGTCTGGCTTGCCGATCTCCAGCAAGTCCCTGCCGATTTGCGGATCTCTCGCGACCAGATGCGCTCGAAACTTGTCGCACTTACCATGCGTCCGGGGTAGCTCAGCACCGCCTTCGCGGAGGGTGTCCCTACCTGCGCCGCGGATTATCTCACCGTCATTCAATGACGCGAGTGTCCCGTGACTGACGTAACACCCCTCCCCGCCGCGGCGCTCGATCCCGCCCTCTTCGAATTGCTCACGACGAGCTTTGCGCGAACCGTCGGCCGGTCACTTGTCGATCGTCGCCAGGACGCAACGTGGCTCTATGCCGACGCGCCCTTCGCTTTGCTTGCGCATAGCACGGCAGCCGACCCGCTGTTCATCTACGCGAACAGGACCGCACAGCGCTGCTTTGAATACAGTTTCGATGAATTCCTCACGATCTCGTCGCGCATGTCGGCGGAAGCGCCGAACCGCGAAGAACGGCAACGCCTGCTCGATGCCGTCGCGCGCGACGGCTTCATCGACAACTATCGCGGCTTGCGGATCGCCAAATCCGGCAAACGTTTCTGGATCGAAAGCGCGATCGTTTGGGAATTGTCGGACAACGACGGGAATCGCCGCGGTCAGGCAGCGATGTTCTCAGCATGGACGGACATGTAAGCCCGCCGCAGATCAGCGATGACCGCCGCCAAAGCTGCTCTTGATCTGGTGCAGCAGCGTGAGCACCCAGCACAGCGCGAAGGAGCCCGCGAGGCCATAGCCGGTGCGCCGGTCGATCAGCGACAGCCCGGTCCAGAGATAGATACGATAGAGCCAAAGCCCGGCCAGGCCGACGCCGAGCAGGCATACCAGCAGCTTCACGAAACGCGCATTGGCGACGCCGACTGCGGCAAACATGATGGTCAGCGGAACCAGAAACAACTGGCAGACGGCAATAAGGCTCTCGTTCACAGGCAACTCCAGCAGAATCGCGACGGCGACTCATCTGGCGCAACCCTAGCCAGCCAATTTGAAACAAATGGTTGCCCGCCTCAGGCGGTCTCGGCCACCAGCAACTCAGCCTTACGGATCAGTTTCAGCTTTGCCTGCAGACGCAGGCTGCGCTTGCCGGCCAGCGCCGTGGCTTCCATTTCGGCGCCCTTGGCATCGCAGGTGCCGGAGAACCCGATGCCAACCTCATAGCCGCCAAACACCGGCACTTCGCCCAGCGACGGGGTGTGCTCCTGATTCAGCATCTCGCCCTTCCAGCGGCCGTCTGCCGAGGAATACGACCCGAGATAATAGAAGGACGCATCGCCGCCGAGGATCCAGCCATCCTGCAGCAGCATCACGCCGGTCAAGCCGCCATCGATGCCGTCGAGGGTTCGCAACTGGATCGAATACAGACCATTGGCGATGCCGCCTTCCCCTACATCGCCAGGAGGCGGCAACTCGGTGTCGTCCAGGCTTGTCATCACCGAGCTGAATCGTGCGCCTGGCATCTGCGGCGAACCACCACCGAAAATGTAGGTGTCGCCCGACGCGCGGCCGGTGACCTTGATGGTCGAGACGTCTTGTCCGAGCAGAGATTCATAGTCGGGATCGAAACAGTGGCGGCGGCTCTCGATCTCGGCCAGCACCTTGTCGCCTTCGAAGCGATAGGTGCCGATATGCGCAAAACCGGAATTGCCGCCGAGCATTGTGCCGCCGCGAACATACATCACGCTGCGGCCAGCCGCTTCGTTGACGCTATACTCGCATTTGTAAAACCCGGTCCGCACTGACCCTTCCCCTGCGTTGCCCGCAATCTAGCCGACATCGCACAGTGAAGGAAAGCGCACCTTGCTAGCTTGGAACGATTCCGGCGGCTTTGATCACAGGCAGGAGCCGCGTTTCTTCCTTGTCGCGGTATGCGGTGATGTCGGCAGTTGACGTTGGAAAGGGCTGCGCGCCGAGTTCCGCGTATTTCGCAACCAAACTGGGATCCTTCAGGACTTGAACCGATAGCTCGTTGATCCTTGCGACCAAATCCGGCGGCATCCCTGCAGGACCACACACGGCCACCCACGATGTCAGTTCATAACCAGGCAGCACTTCACCCATCGCGGGCACGTCAGGTATTGCGGGACTGCGATTGGTCGTCGTCACCGCAAGCGCGCGCACGGCGCCGTCCTTGATCTGCTGCAGCGAGCCCGGCAGATTATCGAACAGCGTATCGACGCGCCCGGCCAGGAGATCGACCATGGCCGGATTGCCGCCCTTATAAGTGATGTGCTGCAGGTCGATGCCGGCTGCGCTCTTCATCATCTCGCCGGACAGGTGCAACGTGGTACCGATGCCCGGCGAGGCATAGCTGTATTTGCCGGGACTGGCCTTAGCCAGCGCGATGAACTCCTTGACGTCCTTCACCGGCAGATCCTTCTTCACCACCAGCACGTTCGGGAGCTTCCACAGCCCGCTGATGAAGGTGAAGTCCTTGCCAGCGTGAAATGGGAGTTTGGCATAGGTGCCGACGGCAATCGCATTGGTGGCGATCGAGCCCATGCCGAGGCCATAGCCATCCGGCTGCGATTTCGCGACCGCATCCGCGCCGAGCACGCCGCCTGCCCCACCGCGGTTCTCGACGACGAATTGCTGACCGGTCAGCTCACTCATTTTCTGGCAGTAGATGCGCGACAGCGTATCAGTGGCTCCACCCGCAGCGAAGCCGACGGTGTAGCGAACGCTGCGGTTAGGCCATGCACCTTGCGCTCTTGCTACATGAGGCGCTGCAATCGATGCACCAAGCAACGCAAGCGCGCGGCGACGAGACATGGAAATGCTGGTCGTCATGTTTCTCTCCCGAAATCCGCGCGCCGTGATGCCGCAGAAATTGCGGCATCCGGAATTTTTGTGCGCGTGTTTACGTGAGAGACAGTCTGGGACTCACGGATGCGTTGTCAACGTGGCGTGCGGGCGCGGTTCGCCGTCATGCGATCCCGGTGCGAGCGGCGCATTCTGATCTACCGTCGCCTCCCCATGCTGGGTCAGCGGGCGATTGCCAGCCATGGCGCGGAGCAGCACATAGAACATCGGCGTGAAGAAGATGCCGAAGGCGGTGACGCCGATCATGCCTGCGAACACCGCAACGCCCATGGCCTGCCGCATCTCCGAGCCTGCGCCGGTGGACGTCACCAGTGGTACCACGCCCATGATGAAGGCCATCGACGTCATCAAGATCGGACGCAACCGCAGCCGACTGGCCTCGATCGCCGCCTCGATCGGCTTGCGCCCCGCGAATTCGAGTTCGCGTGCGAATTCCACGATCAGAATAGCGTTCTTAGCCGACAAGCCCACCAGGACGATCAAACCAATCTGGGTGAAGACGTTATTGTCGCCCTTGGTGATCCACACGCCGAACATGGCTGCGAGCAGGCCCATCGGGACGATCATGATGATCGATAGCGGCAGTGTGAGACTTTCATACTGGGCCGCCAGCACCAGGAAGACCAGCAGCAGCGCCACCGGGAAGACGATCAGCGAGGAATTGCCGGCGATGATCTCCTGATAGGTCAGCTCGGTCCACTCGAAGGCGATCCCCTTCGGCAGGGTTTCCTTGGCGACACGTGCCACGGCATCCTGCGCCTGCCCCGTCGAGTAGCCCGGTGCAGCACCGCCATTGACGTCGGCCGACAGGAAACCGTTATAGCGCATCGCGCGTTCCGGACCGGCGCTCTCCTTGACGCGCAACAGTGTCGAGAGCGGAATCATCTCGTTGCTGTCCGAACGCACCTTGAGCTGGCCAATATCATCGGCCCGCGCGCGATACTTCGCATCGGCCTGGACGCGCACCGAATACGTGCGTCCAAATTTGTTGAAGTCGTTCACATAGAGCGAGCCGAGATAGATCTGCATTGTATCGAAGATCGACGTCACCGGTACATTCAGCTGGCGCGCCTTGGTGCGATCCACATCTGCATAGAGCTGCGGCACGTTGATCTGATAGCTCGAGAACAGGCCGGCCAATTCCTTCTGTTGCATGGCCTTGCCGATGAAGGCCTTGGTGGCATCGTTCAGCGCCTCATAGCCGAGACCCGCACGATCCTCGATCTGCAACTTGAAGCCACCGATGGTGCCGAGGCCGGCGACCGGCGGCGGCGGGAACATGGCGATGAAGGCATCCTGCATGCCGGCATATTTCTTGTTGAGCGACAGCGCGATGGCATTGCCCGACAGCGACTTGTCCTTGCGATCCTTGAAGTCCTTCAGGCCGATGAAGACGATGCCGGAATTCGAGGAGTTGGTGAAACCATTGATCGACAGGCCCGGAAACTGGATGGCATTCTCGACACCCGGCTCCTTCAGCGCGATCTCGCCCATCTTGCGGATCACCTCTTCGGTGCGATCCAGCGTGGCGCCGTCCGGCAACTGGGCGAAGCCCACCAGATATTGCTTGTCCTGGCCGGGCACGAAGCCACCGGGCACCGCATGGAACAGATAGCCGGTGACGCCGACCAGCGCGAGATAGAGCCCCATGACGATGGCGCGGCGCGAGATCACGCGCTTGACGCCGCCGCCATAAGCCTCGGACGAACGTGTGAAGAAGCGATTGAAGCGGACGAAGAACCAGCCGAGCGTCTTGTCCATAAAGCGTGTCAGCGGATCCTTCGGCGCGTCATGGCCCTTCAACAGCAACGCGGCGAGCGCTGGTGACAGCGTCAACGAATTGAAGGCCGAGATCACCGTCGAGATCGCCACCGTCAGCGCGAACTGCTTGTAGAACTGGCCGGTCAGACCGGTAATGAAGGCCAGCGGCACGAACACGGCCACCAGCACCAATGCAATGGCGATGATCGGGCCGGTCACTTCGCGCATGGCCTGATAGGCCGCGCTCTTGGGATCGAGACCGCGCTCGATATTGCGCTCCACATTCTCGACCACGACGATGGCGTCGTCGACCACGATGCCGATCGCCAACACGAGGCCGAACAGCGTGAGCGCATTCACCGAGAAACCGAACACATGCATCACCGCAAAAGTGCCGACCACCGACACCGGCACCGCGATCAGCGGAATGATCGATGCCCGCCATGTCTGCAGGAACAGGATGACGACGAGCACAACCAGCGCGATGGCTTCGAGCAGCGTGTGAATGACCGCCTCGATCGAGGCGCGGACGAATTGCGTGGGGTCATAGACGATGTCATACGCGACACCGTCGGGCATGTTCTCTTTCAGCTCCTTCATCGTCTTGCGGACATTGTCGGAGATCTGGATGGCGTTGGAGCCCGGGGACTGGAAGATCGGGATCGCGACCGCGGATTTATTGTTCAGCAGCGAGCGCAGCGCGTAGTCGGCGGCGCCGAGTTCGATCCGCGCGATGTCGCGCAGGCGCACGACCTCACCATTGTCGCCATTCTTGACGATGATCTCGCCGAACTCTTCTTCGCTCTGCAGGCGCCCCTGCGCATTGATCGAGAGCTGCAGGTCGAGGCCGGGCTCATTGGGTGAACCGCCCACCTGCCCCGCCGCCGCCTGCACGTTCTGCGCGCGGATTTCGCGCACCACGTCGCCCGGCGACAGGCCGCGCTCGGCGACCTTCTGCGGGTCCAACCAGACGCGCATGGAGTAATCGCCCGAGCCGAACAGCTGCACCTGGCCGACGCCTTCGATACGCGCGAGGCGATCCTTGACGTTGAGCACAGCGTAATTGCGCAGATAGGTCATGTCATAGCGGTCGTTCGGCGACAGCAAGTGAACGACCATGGTCAGGTCAGGCGCGCTCTTGATCGTCGTCACGCCTAGCGCACGCACTTCCGCCGGCAATCGCGGCTCGGCCTGCGAGACGCGGTTCTGCACGAGCTGCTGCGCCTTGTCGGGATCGGTGCCGAGGCGGAAGGTGACGTTAAGTGTCATGCGACCATCGGTGGTCGCCTGGCTGCTCATATAAAGCATGTTCTCGACGCCGTTGATCTGCTCTTCGATCGGCGTCGAGACAGTTTCGGCAATCACCTTGGGATTGGCGCCGGGATAGTTGGCCGTCACCACCACGGTCGGCGGCGCCACCTCCGGATATTCCGAGATCGGCAAAGCCGGCATCGCCAGCAGACCCGCCAGGAAAATCACCGCGGAAAGCACGCCGGCGAAAATCGGGCGGTCGATGAAAAACTTTGAGAAGTTCATGACGATGATCCGTAAAACCTGCCCCATCCGGGCGCAGTGATCCCATGCAGTCCCGAAGGCGACCGCGGTGACGACGAAATAAGGAGGAAGAATTCTCCGCTACGAATGAGCGGAGAGATGTGGTGCAGACGTCAGTTGGCGGAAGCAGTCTTGGTCTGCGGTAGCGAAGCCGATGTCATCGCCACCATTTCCGGCTTGATGGTCACGCCCGGACGGACACGCTGCAGGCCGTTGACTACGATACGTTCGCCAGCCTTGAGACCGCTGAGGATGATGCGCATTCCATCCACGGAGGCACCGAGCTGGACTTCGCGATATTCAGCCTTGTCCTTGCCATCGACCACCATCACAAATTTCTTGTTCTGGTCGGTGCCGACGGCACGCTCCGAGATCAGCAGCGTCTGTTCCGGCTTCGGCTGGCCCATCGACAGACGCGCGAACTGGCCCGGCATCAAACGACCGTCATGATTGTCGAACACGGCGCGCACGCGCACGGTGCCGGAGCGCGGATCGACTTGATTGTCGATGAACTGCATCTTGCCTTTGATCGGCGACGTGTCGGAGATCGTGGTCATATGCACGGGAACACGCTCAATCTCGTTCGGCGTCTTTTCATCGGCGAGCGTCTTCAGCGCGCGCGACACCACCTGCTCGTCGGCGTTGAAGCTGGCATAGATGGGATTGACCGAAACCAGCGTCGTGAGCAGCGGCGACGACGGGCCTGCGGCAATGAGGTTGCCGACCGTGATTTCCACCTTGCCGACACGACCGGAGACCGGCGCGCGGACTTCGGTATAACTGAGATTGAGTTGCGCGGTCTTCAGCGCGGCTTCCATGGCGGCGAGATTGGCCTCGGCCTCATGGAACGCGTTGGAGCGATTGTCGAGATCACGCTGGGTGATGCTGGAACTGGTGAGTTGCTGGCCACGGCCGAAATCGGCCTTGGTGAGGATCAGGCGGGCGCGCGCGGCGGATACCTGCCCCTGCGCGCGATCGACTTCGGCGGCATAGAGCGCGGGATCGATCTGCACCAGCAGATCATCCTTCTTCACCAGCGCGCCCTCGCGAAAATGGATCGCCTGGACGGCGCCGGCGACACGAGAGCGTATTTCGACCCGCTCGATGGCCTCCAGCCGGCCAGAGAACTCGTCGGAAGGCGTCGTCGCCTTCGCTTCAACGAGCGCCACAGAGGCTGGCACCGCTGGCGGGGGCGCAGGCGCCTGTTCTGCCTGGGCGGCGAATCCGGCAAGATCCCAAAGGGCGGCGCTGCCACCGATCGTTACCGAAACAAGGAAGATACCGGCGCCAAGTGCGAATTTACGGGCAAGAGAGCTGGCCATCATGGACCCCATTTAATCTTGTGCGGGACTTGAGAAAGCCCTGTCATTCCAATAGCTAAGGAAAGTACCGTCGCTCTGGCGACCCGATTTCCGGGAATCTTGCTGCGACGCACATATCCGTAACGCCCGGTATAGATGGCCTATCGACATCCAGTGTCAAGGGACTTATCTACTGAGCGGTAGAAATCTTTGGAGGACCTGGCAATGGCCATGGGACGTCCGCGTGAATTCGATGTCGATGCTGCACTCGACCTCGCGCTGCATGTGTTCTGGCGCAAGGGTTACGAGGGCGCGTCGATGGCCGACCTCACCGATGCCATGGGCATCACCAAGCCAAGTCTCTATGCCGCCTTCGGCAACAAGGAAGAACTCTTCCGCAAGGCGCTCGATCGCTATGTCGATGGACCCGGTGGCTACTTCCGTACGGGCCTCGACAAGCCCACCGCACGCGAAGTCGTCGAACACATTCTATACGAATCCGTCGAAGCCGTGACCGATCCCAAGAACCCCGGCTGCCTCGCGGTTCAAGGCGCACTGTGCTGCGGCGATGCAGCCGAGACCATCAAACAGGAATTGATGGCGCGCCGTTCGAAAGGCGAACAGGATCTCCACGTTCGTTTCACGCGCGCCATCGCCGAGGGCGATCTGCCGAACGATGCAGATGCGGGCGACCTCGCACGTTACGTGTCCGCCATCCTTCAAGGTATGGCTGTGCAGGCTGCAGGCGGCGCGCCGCGCGAGCAATTGCGCAAGCTTGCCGACATGGCGATGCGAAGTTGGCCACCTGTATAGGTGCTATAGTCCGCAGCAACGATCCTGTTAACGCAAAATTGTCTGCGCGCCTTGGCGCGCATCAGCCGTTCGTGACATGATGCCCGCGGGAACGGGATGATGGGATGAGACTTCGCACGACGGACTGAGCAATGCAGTTTAGTAATCTCCGGGAGAGCGACCGTCTTGGTGCACTCGACCGTTACGACATCCTCGATACCCCGCCCGAAGAAGCATTCGATCGCATCACGCGGCTGACGCGCAATGTGTTCGATATGCCGATGTCGGTGATCTCGCTGATCGATGGTCATCGCCAATGGTTCAAATCGCGCCAGGGTTTTGAAGCTTGCGAGACCGGGCGCGACACCGCGCTGTGCAACTACACGATCCGCGAAGCACGCCCGCTGATCATTCCCGATACGCTTGCAGATCCACTCTACTCCGAACATCCGGCTGTGATCGGCGAACCCCATGTCCGTTTCTACGCCGGAGTGCCGCTGCGGGTCTCTGGCGGTCACGCCATCGGCACGCTTTGCACGTTCGATTCCGTCCCACGCGCATTCAGCTCCGAGCAGTCGGACATGCTGCAGGATCTCGCGAGCATCGTGCTCAGCGAGCTTGAATTGCGCACCTTGCTGATGGAAGACAGCCTGACCGGCGCCCTCTCCCGCCGCGCATTCCGCGACGAAGCCACGCGCGCCAGCGCCCTTGCTGTTCGTCATGGGCACAATCTGAGCCTTGTCATGTTCGACCTCGATCACTTCAAGTCGATCAACGACAAGAACGGTCATCATATTGGCGACCGCGTCCTCAAGGCATGTGTGCGGGCCGTTCAGGGCGCGCTGCGCAAGGCGGACTCCGTTGGGCGCGTCGGTGGCGAGGAATTCGCGATCCTGTTGCCGCACACCAATCGCGACGACGCGATGGTGGTGGCCGAGAAAGTGCGCCAGGCCATTGCAAGCGTTGAGATCCACGCTGCACACGGCCCCATCCCGATTTCGGCCAGCTTTGGCATCGCCACGCTCCAGCGCAATGCATGCGATATCGATGAACTGCTCCGCCGCGCCGACACCGCCATGTACGAGGCCAAGCAGAGTGGCCGTAACCGCTGTGTCGAATGGCAAGTCCGCGAAGTCGCACCAAGCAACCTCCGCCGCGTTTTTAAGGCCGGCCACATCTCGTTCAATGGTGGTCAATCTACCATGGACTGCACGGTGCGTGGCCTGTCCACCAGCGGCGCCAGCCTTGACGTGCTCAGCACGAAAGACATCCCGGAGCAGTTCAAGCTTAGCATCCCGGTCGATCAGCTCACACGCGCTTGTCACATTCTCGGCAAGCGCGAGCGCCATATCGAGATCGCATTCGACTAGATCACGACATCGAGATCATCAATCTACGCAAGGCTGCGTCCTGCACGCAGCCTTTGTGTTGCGCGCGCGAACATGACATCTCTCCGGATATTGCATCGCAACATTTCCGCTCCGGAGAATTCCCATTCGCCTCTCTTTGCCCATTCTCGCCCTCGCCGCGGCTTCATTCGGCATCGGCACGACTGAATTCGTGATCATGGGCTTGCTGCCGGATGTGGCGCGCAGCCTATCGGTGACGATTCCTCAGGCGGGCTATCTGGTCTCCGGCTATGCGCTGGGCGTCGTGGTCGGCGCGCCGCTGGTGGCGATGGCCACCGCCGGCATGCCGCGCAAGGCAGCGCTGCTGTCGCTGATGGCGCTGTTCACGATCGGCAATGTCGGCTGCGCCATCGCGCCGGACTACGATCTGCTGATGGCGGCCCGCATCGTCACGGCCTTCGCCCACGGCGCCTTCTTCGGCATCGGCGCCGTCGTTGCCAGCAATCTCGTGCCGCGCGAGCAGCGCGCGCAAGCCGTGTCGCTCATGTTCGCGGGCCTTACGCTGGCGAATGTTCTCGGTGTGCCGTTCGGCACCGCGCTCGGTCAAGCAGCCGGGTGGCGCATGGCGTTCTGGGCTGTGGTCGTCATCGGCATCGTCGCGTTTCTCGCCATCCTGCGCTACGTGCCCGCCGGCATGCCCGGCTCCAAAGGCGGGCTTGGCCGCGAATTCCGTGCGCTTGGCCGCTGGCCGGTGCTGTTGCCGATGCTGATCTCGACCACCGCATCGGTCAGCATGTTCAGCCTGTTCACCTACATCACGCCGCTGCTCGAAGGCGTCACCGGACTCACGCCGCATGGTGTCACCGGCGCGTTGCTGGCGATCGGCGTCGGCCTCACCATCGGCAATCTGATCGGCGGCCGCCTCGCCGACAAGAACCTGCTCTCCACCGTGATTGGCGCCTTCATCTGCCTGGCCATCGTGCTTGCCGCGCTCTCGCTCGTCGCGCATCTGATGGTCCCGACGATTGCGCTGCTGGTGCTGTGGGGCGGCATCGCCTTTGCGCTCGTCTCACCGCTGCAGATCTGGGTCGTCGATGCCGCCACCGACGCGCCGAACCTCGCCTCGACGCTGAACCAGGGCGCGTTCAATCTCGGCAATGCGACAGGCGCCTGGATCGGCGGTATCGCGATCAATATGGGCATCCATTACGAACACCTGCCGCTGCTTGCCGCCTGCGTTGCGCTGGTCGGTCTTGCGATGACCCTGACGACATTGATCGATCGCCGGGTCTTGCCGGCCCAGATTAGTCCGGCAGAATGAGCAGGGCGGCGAGAGTCGCCGCCCTGCTCTCCTTCCAAGGAATTCATTGTGGCGCTCGGGCGCGAGACTTTTGCCTTCACCGCTTTTCTCGGCACACTGACCGCGCTGCCGCCACTGTCCATTGATATGGGCCTGCCCGGCTTTCCGGCTCTCGAGGCGACATTCCCCGATGCCGCCGGACGCAGCCCCCTGACGCTCAGCCTGTTCATGGCAGGCTTCGCCATCTCGCCATTGATCTGCGGCCCGCTCGCCGACCGGTTTGGCCGCCGCGCCACACTGCTGGATGGCCTGCTGATCTTCTCCCTCGCAGCCGGCGCTTGCGCACTCGCGCCGAACTTCACCGTGCTGCTCGCCTGCCGGCTGCTGCAAGGCTTCGCCGCCGGTGCCTGCGCAATCCTGCCGATCGCCATCGTGCGCGATCTTTTCGCGCATGGCGCCGCGCGACAGAAACTGTCGCAGATCGCCGCCGTGCTTGGCATAGCACCGATGCTGGCGCCGGTGCTTGGCGGCTGGATCATGACCTTTGCCGATTGGCGCGCGATCTATGCCACGCAAGCACTTGTCGGCGTTGCGTTGCTGATCGTCGGCGCCATCGGCCTCGCCGAATCCCAGCCCATCGAAAGTCGCCGCTCGCTCAATCCGCGGCAACTCGCCGAGAGCTATCGCTTCGTCCTCGGCGATCGTGCCTTTGTCGGCTACGCCCTGCTCTACGCGTTCGCTTTTGCCTGCATGTTCGCTTTCATCTCCGGCGCGCCATCGGTGCTGATCGGCAGCCTCGGCCTCTCCACCACCGCTTTCGCACTGCTGTTCGGCCTGACCTCCTGCGGCGTGCTGGTGGCCTCGCTGATCTCGGGCCAACTCAGCAAACGCTATGTCCCATCGCGAAGGATCATCGCCTTCGGGCTGGCGCTGATGGCGGCGAGTGCTGTCGCAGCCTTGCTGTTGGTCCCCGCAGGCGCGGTGACGGTCGTCTCGCTTACCCCGCTGATGGCATTGACCATCTTCGCCTTCGGCATTCTTGCGCCGTCGACCAATCACGAAGCGCTGCAAAACCTGCCGCATGTGGCAGGATCGGCCGCCGGAGTCATGCGTTGCACCCAGATGGTGATGGGCTCGCTGGCCAGCGCGATGATTGCGGTGCTGGAGCCATTCGGCCATCCCGCGCTCGTCATGACCGGGCTGATGTCTGCTATGGCGATCATCGCCGGCGGCATCTATCTTCGGGTTCTTCCCGCAGCGAAAACGGGGACCGATCACAGCTAGAGCATGATCCCGAAAAGTGGATGCCGGTTTTCGGATAAGATCATGCTCCAACAAAAAATAGCGGAGGCTCTACCGATGCAGAAAAAGATCGTCGTCATCACGGGTGCTGCGGGCGCGCTTGGACGGGTCGTCGCCGATCGCGCATTGAACGACGGAGCAACCGTTGCCGTGATCGATCACGGCCATAACGACATCCCTTCGACGCCACAGCGCTTGCAGATCGGCGGCGTCGATCTGTCCGACGCTGCGCAGGCCGGCAAAGCCATCGCCGATGTCGTCGCGACACTGGGCCACATCGATGTGCTGATCAACATTGCCGGCGCGTTCAAATTCGCGACCATCGCCGATGGGGACAATGCAAGCTGGGAGATGATGCATCGCCTCAATTTGCTCACGGCGCTCAACACATCGCGCGCCGCGATCCCGCATCTGGTGAAATCGACGGCCGGGCGGATCGTGAATATCGGCGCCATCGGCGCGCTCGAGGCTGGCGGCGGCATGGGCCCTTATGCGGCCTCGAAAGCCGGCGTGCACAAGCTGACGGAAGCCCTGGCCACCGAATTGAAGGGCAAGGTCACGGTCAATGCCGTGCTGCCCTCCACCATCGACACGTCAGCCAATCGCCGCGACATGCCGAATGCGGATTTTTCAAAATGGGTGACGCCGGATGAGCTTGCCAGCGTGATCCTGTTTCTGGCCAGCGATGCGGCGAGTGCGATTACCGGCGCATTGGTACCGGTTCGCGGAAGGGTTTAGTTTGCGACCAGTTGTAGGGTGGGCAAAGGCGTGAAGCGCCGTGCCCACCTTCAAGTGCGCGGCTGGGAAGGTGGGCACGCTACGCTTTGCCCACCCTACACACCTCAATCCCGGTTCTTTTTCTTCTTCCCGAACGCCGGCTTCTCGAACTTCGCGGCGCCATCACGCTTGGCCTTGGCCACGTAGGTCTTCTTTTCCTTGCGCGGCTTGTCGTGGAAGTCCGGCTTCTTGCCTTCGTAAGGCTTCTTGCCCTCATAGCCACCGTCACGCTTCGGCTTGCGATCGTCCCAGCTTGCTGACGGCTCGCGGGCGCGGTCGGCCTTCATCGGATCGTATTTCGGCTTGCGATCCGCGCGTGGCTTGTCGTCATAGCTTTTCGCGGCATAAGGCTTGTCGCTACGCGGACGCTCGCGCGGTCCATCGTCCTTCCACGATTTGCCCTTGTAGGAATCCCTCGGCTTGAAATCCGGCCGATCGCCATCGGACCGGAAATCGTCGCCCCCCTTGCGGTGACGCTTCGGCGGAAAATCGCGATCGCCGCCACGCGGCATCGGCGTGATCGTGCCACCTTCGGGGCCGTTCGGCAGCGCGTCGATGCGGATATTGTCTTCCTTGTCCGGGCGCTTGATCATGGTCACGAAGCGCTCGGCCGCAGCCGCGGAAATCTCGAACTCGGTGGCGCCGTCATAGATCTTGATGGCGCCGACATCGTTCTTCTCGATGCCACCACGGCGGCAGATCATCGGCAGCAGCCAACGCGCCTCGGCATTCTTCTGGCGACCGATGGCGGCACGGAACCACTTTGCGCCCTCGCCCATCGGCTCGGCGCGCTTTGGCGTCTTGCGGACGGGGAGACCGTCCTCGCCCTTGCGGCGGCTGCCGGCGCGATCCTCGCGGTCGCGCGCACGGAACGTGCCGGGATCCTCGACCTCTTCCGGCGACGGCAGGCGCGAGCGATAGAGGCGCGCAAGTGCGGTCGCGATGGTTTCCGCCGGATGACGCTCGAGGAGCTTCTTGGCGAACACCGCATCGTCTTCATTCGCTGCGTCGTCAAAGATCTTGTCCGACATCATGCGCTCTTCGTCGAGCACACGAATCTCATCCACGGTGGGCGCTGCACCCCAGACCGCTTCGGTCTCAGCAAGCTGGAGCAAGAATTCAGCGCGGCGGCGGCGCGACGGCGGCACCAGCAGGACGCTGATGCCCTTGCGGCCGGCGCGGCCGGTACGGCCCGAGCGATGCTGCATCACTTCGGGATCGTTCGGCAGTTCGGCATGGATGACGAGGCCGAGATTGGGCAGATCGATACCGCGCGCGGCGACGTCGGTGGCAACGCAGATACGCGCATGGCCATCGCGCAGCGCCTGCAGCGCATGGGTGCGCTCGTTCTGCGACAGTTCGCCCGACAGCGCGACGACGGAGAAGCCGCGCTCCAGCAACACGCCCTGCAGGTGCTTTACCGAGTTACGGGTGTTGCAGAACACGATCGAAGTCGGCGACTCGAAATAGCGCAGCACGTTGACGACGGCATGATCGACGTCGTTCGGCGAGATGCGGATGGCACGATATTCGATGTCCGAATGGCCGCCTTCGCTGCCGGCGACTTCGATGCGAAACGCGTTGTTCTGGTATTCCTTGGCGAGATTGGCGATGCCGCGCGGCATGGTCGCCGAGAACAGCAGCGTACGACGGCTGTCCGGCGTGGTCTCGAGGATGAACTCCATATCCTCGCGAAAACCCATGTCGAGCATTTCGTCGGCTTCGTCGAGCACGACGGCCTTGATCTGCGAAATGTCGAGACGGTTGCGGCGGAGATGATCGCACAGACGGCCCGGCGTGCCGACGACGATATGCGCGCCCGATGCGAGCGCGCGCTGCTCGGCGCGTGGATCCATACCACCGACGCAGGAAACGACACGGGCGCCGGCCTGGGCATAAAGCCAGGTCAGTTCGCCGTGGACCTGCAGCGCCAGTTCGCGCGTGGGGGCGACGATCAGCGCCAGCGGCGCGCCGGCCTGCGGCAGCCGTTCGGCGCCGTCGAGGAGATCGGCCGCGATGGCGAGGCCGTAGGCGACGGTCTTGCCGGAGCCGGTCTGCGCGGAGACCAGCAGGTCGCGGCCGACGGCTTCGTCGGCCAGCACAGCGGTTTGAACGGGGGTGGATTCGCTATAGTTGCGCTCAGCCAATGCACGGGCGAGCGCCGGGGGCGTCGATTCAAAAGACACGGGATATGTAACCTTGGTTGCAGCAGGCCGCATGGTGCGGCCAGGACTTGTCGCTGTAAGAGGACTCATCGCCGTGATCGGCGATGCTCGAAATCGAGATACATGGACCAAACGGAAACGAATCGGCCGTCCTTCATTTGACGGTCACGTCGGGTCCAGGGAGTCCGGAGCGTATCGGGATGGCGCGCTTCTACGCTGCTTTGCAGCAAAAGACCAGCCCCATCCCGCCGCTTACAATTCACTATGCGGCTTGGCCGCGTTCTGGTCCTCCTTGCCGCCCTCCTCCTTGAACGGAACCAGGAGCCACAGAGTGAGGAAAGTGAACAGCGAGATGACCACTGCGACGTCGTAAGACCCAAGCCCGACCGCCGCACCGGTGGCACCGGTGGCCCAGAGACTGGACGCAGTCGCTGTGCCACGTACCGAGCCGCCTTCTTTCAGGATGGCGCCGCCGCCGATGAAACCCATACCGGTCATCAGCCCCTCGATGATGCGGGCGGTCCCTTCCGGGTGCCCGTTCAAAATACCCTCGGTCGCTTGGACGATGCCGCAGGTCGCCAGGGCGACCAGCGGGAAAGTTCTCAGGCCCGCGCTGCGCTCGGCGCGCTCGCGATTCCAGCCGATCGGCAATGCGAGGATATAGGCAATGGACAGCGCGACTAGATGCGGCAATACACCAAAACTATCAGTGGTTTCGAGTAATGTTTTCACGTTAATTCCGATCCCGTTGATAAATTGCTGGAGAATGCCAACACGTTACAACGCGGATAAACTCAGCGCGCGAGTCGCGGTTCCATTTGCCGCCGACGCGCTTTCTTCTCTCGCCGCCCACCGGACGCTGCCTTGGAAACCTCGCTCTACCTGCCCGTCAAACGCTTCCTCGAAAGCCTCGGCTATTCGGCGAAGGGCGAGATTTCCGGCTGCGACTTGGTGGCGTTGAAAGGCGATGACCCGCCGATCGTCGTGATCGGCGAGCTCAAATTGTCCTTTAACCTCGAGCTAATCCTGCAAGCCGTGGAACGTGCGGGCGCCTGCGACGAATTATGGATCGCAGCCAGGATGTCGATCCGCGGCAAAGGGCGCGAGAGCGATGCGCGCTACCGCAATCTGTGCCGCCGGCTCGGCTTCGGCATGTTGGGGGTGACTGAGGTCGGCACGGTGGAAATCCTGGTCGAGCCGCCCACCACCGCTCCGCGTCGCAATCCGAAGAAACGCGCGCGCCTTGTCGCCGAGCATAGAAAGCGGATCGGCGACCCTGCCCTCGGCGGCAGCACCAAGACCCCGATCATGACGGCCTATCGCCAACAGGCACTTGGCTGCGCTGCCGCCCTCGCCCTCGGCCCCCGTCAATTGAAAGAGCTCAAGCCGGCCTATCCCGATGCGCAGAAGATCCTGCATCGAAATGTGTATGGCTGGTTCGCGCCAATCGCACGCGGGATCTACGGGCTAACGCCCGCGGGGCACGAGGCATTGGAAAAATGGCCGCAACCGGCGCGTGATCTGGCGCCCGAGTAAGCTTTTCAATAAAGCTTCCCTAGAAAGCTGTTCGCTTGAACCCGGACGTTTCGACGCATGGCTGCCTTGCCATGGGTTTTTCATATTGCAATGCAACAATGGCTTCGTTAGGAAGCGAATATACAACCAGAGGCAGGACGATGAGCGGCGAGTGGAATACGAAATATGGCACCCGGCGCGTGCGGCATGATCCGCCGACCCTGGATGAAGCCATCTTCGCAGCCATCGGCATCACTGAGGACCTCGACCAGCAGGCCGAGATCGCAGCTTCGTTGATGGGCCTGCCGGTTGAAGAAGTTCAGGCGCAGGTGAAGAAGGCCAGCCGTCCCTCCGGCACGCTACGCGTCAGCCGCGTGATCGCCGGCGAACAGGGCGCCCAGCGCACCGTCGTCGTCGAGCGCCGCGTCACACGCAAGATCGCGGTCGCCAAGCGGGCCTAATTGCCGGCGATCTGATTTCATCAGACATGAAAAAAGCAGGGCCACCGCCCTGCTTTTTTGTTGTCCGTCGATCGCATCTTGGAGCGGCGATCTTATTCCATATTGCCGATGCCGGCCGAGGTGAACCAGACCTTCCAGGCTGCGCGATTGTAATCCGTCACAGCTTTGGCCAGATCCATCGCGCCAGTCTTCTTTTTCGGCGCCGGCGTCTTGGCAGGAGCTTCCTGCGTGGTCAGATCAATCAGGCCCGTGGACTCGCCATGGCGGAACGAGAGCTTGGCGCCGAACTTGCCGGCCAGCGCGCGCATCGCGTCGTTCTGCGCACCGGTGGTGACGCGCAGCGTCTTGTAACCCATCGACTTCGCCTTCGCGATCAGCTGGGTGAACAGCACGCTGCCGACGCCCTTGCGGCGCATGCAGGCTTCGACGCTGAAAGCGACTTCCGGCTCGACATTGACGAGATCGGCCTGATGCAGCTCGGCGGCGCCGCGAATGACGCCATCTTCGAAATAAGCGAGGATCACCGTGCCATCATGCACCGAGCGCTCGGCATATTTCGCGACCCAGTCATCGCACAGCGAACCGTTGAAACGGTCGCGGCGGCTCTCGCGATCGAGGCGGAGCAGATGGTCGCGGAACAGCGGGAGTTCGCTGGTCGCAAGGATACGAACCGGTCCGCTCTTGGCCGAAGCCTTGGCTAAAACCTTGGGGGTCCGATGGGCGAGTGCGATGATCGTAGCGGGGCTGAACATGGTCCAATTCCGGCGGTTAGCCGCTCGGAACACCTTGATTCTTGTACAACCCCAATATTGTGCATCGCACAAAGGAATTCAAGATCGAAGCCCTGCGGCAAGGCCGCGCCTGCCGCAGGCGAGCTATGCAAAAGCTTTGAAAGTTAACGGAAATTCACCACCGCAAGGATCAGAGCACCAACTGTGTTTGCGTCACGACGCCAACCAGCTTGCCCTCCTCCGTTTCGATCCGCGTCTGCCAGACCTGGGTGCGCCGACCGCGATGAATCGGCGTTGCCGTCGCGCGAACGGTGATGCCGGCGGCCGCGCCGCTGACGAAATTGGTTTTGCTTTCGATCGTGGTGGTGCCCTTGGCGTCTTCCGGCAGGTTGATCACCGTAGCCGCGGCGCCCACAGCGTCGGCAAGCGCCATCACCGCGCCACCGTGAATGGTGTGGCGCGCGGTGCATAAATCCTCGCGCACCAGCATGGTGGCAACCACGCGATCGAGTTCGGCCTCGATGAATGTGACGCCCATGGATACCGAGAACGGCATCGTTACGTTTTTGATCTTGTCGAGCGGCGTCATTTCAATCTCCCTGTGCAATCGTCCGTCGTGGCGCGGACTGATCCCGCATGGAGCCGGATGTCGCGCATCGTGACAAGGCCTCGTTTCCGCGGCATAGCGATGCGATGCGCAGCTACCCGCCCGAACGGATTGTTTGTCTCACGGAAGAGACCGTGGAGACATTGTATCTGCTCGGCGAACAGGACCGGATCGTCGGCGTTTCCGGCTATGCGGTGCGGCCACCACAGGTGCGCAAAGAGAAGCCGCGTGTGTCGGCTTTCATCTCTGCAGATGTGCCAAAAATCCTGGCGCTGGAGCCGGATCTGGTCCTCTGCTTTTCAGATCTGCAGGCCGACATCGCGTCTGCGCTGATCCGGGCGGGCGTTGCCGTGCATGTTTTCAATCAGCGCGACATCGTTGGAATCCTTGCGATGATCCGCACGTTAGGCGCACTTGTGGACGCCCAAACGCGTGCAGAAGCGCTGGTGACGCAGCTTTCGTTGCGGCTTTCCAGCGTCAACACGACGGCAAACTTGCGGCAGACAAAACCGCGCGTTTATTTCGAGGAATGGGACGATCCGCTCATCACCGGCATCGGCTGGGTCTCGGAACTGATCGAGCTCGCCGGCGGAATCGACGTATTCCCGCTGATGCGTTTTCAGCAAGCGGCCACGGATCGCATCGTCACGCCGGAGGATGTGGTCAAAGCCGCACCCGACGTGATTCTGGCGTCCTGGTGCGGCAAGAAGGTTACGCCGGACAAGATCAGGCAGCGACCGGGATGGAGCGCCATTCCGGCCGTGCGTGACAACCGCATCGTCGAGATCAAATCGCCGCTCATCCTGCAGCCGGGACCGGCGGCGTTGACGGATGGACTCGATGCGATCGTGAAGGCGTTGTGGCCTTAGCGCTCACCCGTTCGGATATTCCAGCGCATAGGCATCCGTCAGCGCATCATCGAGCAAGCGACCTTCGCTGAAAATCTGCAACGACGCAGGCCGTTCGACGCCCGGCAACAAACGTGGACAAGGCTCCGGCGCACCGATCACCGTTTTCACCGGAATGCGCTCGGCGTAGATCGGCAATTCGTAATCCTCATCGTCATCTGCCACGCCCTTGGCGCGGATTTTTGCGGAGGCTTCCTCGATCTCCATCGCGATGAAGGACGTCGCTTTCATTTCCTGCGCCGTGGTTGCGCGCAGGCTCGCCGTGCGATCCGGGAAAAAGCGATCGACCATCGCAACGCCGGCGCGCTCCTTCTCTGCGGGATCGGTGACGAGATAGGCGTTTCCGAATGCCATCACGGCGCGATAATCGGCCGAGTGATTGAAGCCGCAGCGTGCGAGAACGAGGCTGTCGAGGAAAGCGACCGTCAGGCAGACGCGCTGATGCGCGGTCTGGTTCTTCAACATGCGGCTGGCGCTCGATCCGTGCCAATAGAGTTTTGTACCCTCGCGCCAGAAGAAGGTCGGCGTGCAGTAAGGCTGGCCATCGATCACATAGGACACATGGCACATCATCGCAGCGTCGAGGATCTTGTGCACGGTCTCGTGGTCGTAGAATCCGCGATCATGCCGCCGCTTCACGCGGTTGCGCCCGGTGAGCGGATACGATGGCGCAGTCTCGTCGGTGGTCTTCAGTTCGGCCGTGCTCACAGCGAAATCCCCATGAATTGGAAGCGTTCGAAGGTGTTGTAGCTCGCCGATTGGTCTGCGATAGTGCCAATTCCATGCGAAAAATTCCGACCAATTCCCGCACCCGAAAATCGCCCGTCGCGGCCCCGCGCGAATTGCCGCTCGATCTCGATGGCGCGCATGTCGACAAGCACGCGTCTGCCCCCGATCGCCTCTATCAGGCCCTGCGTCATGCCATCACGTCCGGCAGGGCCGAGCCCGGCGAAGCATTGCCGCCATCGCGGCACCTCGCCGAACAGACCGGCTTTCGCCGCAACACCGTCACCGATGCCTATGAGCGGCTGATCACCGATGGCTTTGCCGTCGCCCGGGTCGGCTCCGGCACATTCGTCGCCGAGCGCATTCCATCGGCGATATCAGATAAGGCGTCGAAGCGGATCGCAGTCGAGGTGCCACAGCGCGGCATACTGGCGCTCGGCTGCACCGATATCGACGAGACAGCCTTGCGCCGCTTCCGCGCCTTCGTCGGCCGGCGCATGCGCGCCTTCGGCAGCGAGCATCTGCATTACGGTGACCCCCGCGGCAGCCGCGAACTCCGTATCGCGATCGCCAATCACCTGCTCTCCGCGCGTGGCCTGCGCTGCGATCCCGATCAGATCATGCTGACGTCAGGCACGCAGCATGGTCTGCGCATCGTCCTGTCCGCCATTCTCAAGCCCGGCGAACAAATCTGGGTCGAGGACCCCGGCTACCCCGCCGCGCGTAAATCCATCGCTCATTATGGCGGCAAGCCGGTTTCGGTACCGGTGGACGACAGCGGCCTGATTGTCGCCAAGGGCCGAGCGGCGGCCCCGCATGCGCGCGCCGCTTATGTCACGCCATCGCATCAGTTTCCGCTCGGCGTGCAAATGGCGATGCCGCGCCGACTCGAATTGCTGGACTGGGCGCGCTCCGCCAATGCATTCGTGTTCGAGGACGATTACGACAGCGAATTCCGCTATGACGGTGCGCCGCTGCTCTCGCTGGCCGGCATCGATCATCTGCGCCGCGTCGTCTATATGGGCACCTTCGCCAAAACACTGTTTCCCGGCCTGCGCATCGGTTATTGCGCGCTGCCGGAAAGCCTGATCGGTCCCGTCGCCGCCGCCCGCGCCGCGATGGATCGCTTCCCGGCCACCGTGATGGAAGGCGCCATTGCGGACATGCTGAATTCCGGCGCCTTCGCCGCCAATCTGCGCAAGATGCGCGGCCGCTACCGCGAGGCGCGCGACGTGTTGGCGCAAACGCTGACGCACGGATCGAACGGAGTGCTCACTGTCCCGGTCCCATCGCAAGGCCTGCATCTGGTCGCAAAATTCGCGCCGATGACGCCACTCAAGATTGCGGCGGATGCCAAGGCATCTGCCGATGTCGAAGGCTGGCTGCTTGCCGACACCTATTTTCGCGCGAAGCCTGCGCCTGGCTTCGTGCTCGGCTTTTCCGGGCATCCGATCGACAGGCTCGTCACGGCAGCGGGGAAATTGGCTGAGGCGTCGCGCGCGGCAAGGAGTGCGGCGAGGCGCGCTCGAACAAAAGACTAAGCCACGTCATGGAACCCGTGCGGGGGGATCGCCATTATGGGGAACGGCCGCGTGCTTTCAGAATCGGGTGCGCGTCCGTAAATTGCATCACCAGCGGCCTCGGGGAGCCCAACATGTCCGGCAATCGCAACGTGCTTTTTCTCATCATCGGCGCACTCATCGTCGGCATCGGCGTGCTCGGCTACAATCTCTATCAAGAGAAGAAAGAGCCGGAAGGCCTGCAGATCAATCTCGGCCCGAACGGGGTCAAGGTGCAGAACAAGTAACGGACCCTATCATGCGCACGGCTTTTGCTCTCGGCATTCTCGCACTCGCCACCCTCACCGCGCCGGCCTTCGCCGTCGATCAGGTGTCGCGCGAGGACGACATTGTCGGTCTTCGCCTGGGCCAGCGCATCTGGGTCGATGACGGCTCCTGCCCCACCGGCCAGATCAAGGAAGTGATGGGGACGACGCTGGCCAGCAATGGCAGCGTCGCCCGCGTCAAGAAATGCGTGCCGCGCGGCGGGACACGGGTGCGGTAAAACGCCGGGATCGCTTTGCCGAGATGGGACTTGGACAGTCCCGAGACCGCGACGCCGCCACGGCCCTTCGTAGGATGGGTTGAGCGACGCGATACCCATCACCACACAGGCCGGAGCCCACACGCGTTTGCGGGTGGCGTCAGTTCTAGTGTTTCGGCTGCTCGCTCGGCGCAACCGGCAGATTGCTCCGGCCGGCACTTGAGTCGCTCTCGATGGGTAGCGCGGCGCCGGTGATCCAGCGCGCGTCATCACTGGCAAGAAACAGCACAGTGCCATCGAGATCCCATGTCGGGCTTTCGGCAAACGCCTTCGATGCGCCGCTCGCGGCTCGTATCTCCCGCTTCACGCGGTGCAGGACATCCACGGACGTATCCACCCAGCCGGGCACGATGCAATTCACGCGAATATTGCTACCAATGTGATGCGCTGCCATTGCATGCGTCAAACCGATGATCGCGGCTCGCGAAGTCGGATGAATTGCGCCGGAATTGCTATGCGGATCTGCCGCCAAGGTCACGTTGATGATCGAGCCGCCGCCCGATCGCATCATCGCGGGGATCGTATATTTCGACATCAGCATCATCGCCGCGATTTTCACGGACATCGCGTTGTCCCATGCGCCAACATCAACCCCGGTGACATCGCCGCGTGCATAGGGGGAGCTGATATTGTTGACGAGGACATCAAGCTGGCCAAACTCCCCGACGGTGCGCTCGACGATGGCCTCGCAGGTCGCAGCATCGCCGACATCACCATCGAATATCTGAAACGAACTACCTTCGGCTGCGACCAGGCGTGCGGTCTCTTCGGCCCAGTCCGGATTTGAATCGACGATCGCGATCTTGGCCCCATGCCTTGCCAGCAGCACTGCCGTAGCGCGTCCGTTACCAATGCCAGCGCCACGCGAGCCGGCACCGGCGACGATTGCCACCTTGCCTTCCAACCGACTGTCGCCTGCCATCGATGTCCCCTGAAACATGCACTCCAGAGGTGTCCGGCACTGCATTCCCGACTGAACGATACCGCGCAAGACTGGGTCGCCGCAACGGCTTCACTTCGCCGCGAACGTGCAGAAGAGTATTATACCTCTTGCAAGCGATCAGCCCTGTGACGATCAGTCCAGTGCAGGATCATACATACATTGCAAAGTGGGTTTGGCGATCTGACTGAACGTCGCGCTGATGAGCGGCTGCTTGGATGCCGGGACCCAATCTTTCTCGATGCTCGGCACACCGCGCTCGGAAATTCCGCGCAACAGCGCCTCACGCAAATCCTGATCTTCGACCGTAGCCACGGCATGGTCGTGCAGACACGCGCAGACACTATCCGGATGAGCCCAGCGGCCGACCATATGCGGCACGCATTGGCGAACGAATTCGGCGCGCCGATCCGGTAGCTTTCGCAAGCCGGATGCATCCCAGAGCTGCGCCTGCGCGGCCTGGCTGCTGAGGCTCGCGGTCGTGAGAGTGAGGAGACAAAGTACGGCGCGAAGTCTGGCTTTGATCATTCGAGACTTTTCTTGTTGTTGAAACAAAACGCGAAGCTCAGTGCGCGGACGCCACAACCAGCGCGGCCGGCGATGCGATCGGGGCGTCGTTGAATGCGAAGCTGCCTGCATGCGGGAGAGCGCCGTCGGCAGACCCGGCCAGCGACGGGGTGGCGAACAGCACCGCGAAAGCGAGGATGAGGCTGGCAAAGCGCATCTGACATCTCCCATGACCGGCCCCATGCGCACGGTTATGGAAGAACGATACCCGGCCGCCGTTTCGGCCGGTCTGCATGGCAAGCGCAAAATGGTTTCGTCGGCCGGGCCGAATGTGTCGTCGGAACCGGTGCGACGAAACAATCGCGGCGTCAAAGGGTCATGCAGATGTCACCTGCGCTTAACCGTGATCCGCTTCAACCGACCTGCGACAGCACGGACTGCAACTATTTCAGGCAGTTGCGCGTTTCCGTATCTCTGGGACAGAAGGAAGCCGCCGTGACGACCGGGACCGACCAAGTTCGCGCCGCCCTCAGCAACGACACCCCGCGTATCGACACGCCTTCCATCGAAGCGCCATCCATCGACACGACAGCGCAGCAACTGCCGTTTTGCCTGCGTCACAATGAGAGTTCGCAGCAGCAACTGGTGCGCCTGGTCGGCTATCGCGGGCCTTCCGTCGATACGGCGGCATCCTGGGACCGCCTGCGCCGCCAACAGGCGGCGCTGCAGGCGACCTGATCCCTACTTGATGTAATCACCGCATTTCTGGATCGCCGTATCCGTCTGCCCCCAGGGCATGATCGGCACCGACGAGGTCGAGTTCTTGGGTGACCCCTCGATGATCCGGTCGGAATAAACCATGTAGACCAGTACGTTTCGCTTGGCGTCGCAGCCGCGCACGATCTGCATCTTCTTGAAGAACAGCGACCGGCGCTGGCGGAACATGTCCTCGCCCTGATCGCTCTTGGCCTTGAACTTGATCGGACCAATCTGCCGGCAGGCCAGCGAAATATCCGACACTTCCTCGGCCAGACCCAGCCAGCCCTTGAAGCCGCCCTTTTCCGGCACCGTGAAATGGCAGGCCACGCCCTCCACCTCGGGATCATCGACCCCGTAAGTGGCGAGCTTGTCATTCGGGCTCAGCCATTTGAACACGGTGGAGCGACGGAAGATCAGATCGGGCTCATCCGCCGCATGGGCGACACTGCCGGCGCCGATGGCCAGACCGCCAATCATGGCGACCAACGCGAGCGCGGACGCGCGCATCCAACCGAAGCGAAAGCTAGACTTCATCAAGGACATTCAACTCTCCGTGTCTCACACAGCCTATGTAGCAATTGTGTCGTGCGGCGGTAGGGCGCAGGCCGCCGCGTTAATCCAATGTGAGTGTTTTTTGTTACCCTCGGGGCGAAGTCTGCAGCGGCGCGATTCGCCCGCCGGTGAACGCCTTTTTGCGCCTGCGACACTAACGCTTCGAGACAGATTCGAGGAATTTACAGCGTGACGATTTTTCAGTTTTCGGGAAGCGCTTCCGGCAAGCGCGTGTTTCTCAGCGGCACGTCCATTTCGCGTCACGCATGGTCACCGCGTCATCTGTTGCAAGCGGCCGTGCTGGCCAGTTTCACGCTCGCCATGGCGGCGCCCGCGCATGCGGTGTTCTGGTTCGACGAAGATCCGATGCGCCCGCGCATGATGGAGCCGGCACCGCCGCCGGTGCCGCCCGAGGTGCGACGCGACAACCGGCTGAAGCAGCAAGGCGCTGCCCTCGAGAAAGCGGGACGGGCCCATGCCAAGCCGGTCGGCCCGGTCGTGATCATGATTTCCATCGACAAGCAGACCATGCGGGTATTCGACGCCAACGGCCTGTTCGCGGAGTCCAAGGTCTCCACCGGGATGAAGGGCCATGAGACGCCGACGGGCGTGTTCAGCATCATCCAGAAGAACAAGTGGCATAAGTCGAACATCTACAGCAACGCGCCGATGCCCTATATGCAGCGCGTGACGTGGTCCGGCATCGCACTGCATGCCGGTGCCCTGCCCGGTTATCCCGCCTCCCATGGCTGCATCCGCATGCCGATGGCGTTCTCCACCAAGCTGTGGGCCTGGACCCGCATGGGCGCCCGCGTGATCATCACGCCCGGCGAGATTTCACCGGCCGAGTTTTCGCATCCGCAATTGATCGCACAGAAGCCCGCGCCGGTTGCCGCTGCGCCGATGGCGACGCCGAAGGATGAGCAGCCTGCAGCCACGACGTCCGACGGAAAATCCACGGAGCTGAAGCCCGACAATCTCGGCCTCAAGCCGGCGACGACCGTCGAGCGCAGCAAGACCGTCACGGCCGACGCCAGCAACGCGGTCGTCGGACCGGCGAAACCGGTTATGTCGGATGTCAGTTCGGCATTGGCGCAGATGCCTGCCGGCGCGGAGATCGCCAAGCCGGCCGACAAGAAATCCGACGACACGGCGCGCGTCACGCGCCAGGACGTGGATGCCGCAGCTGCCAAGATCGGTGAGGCGCAGGCGACGGACGAGAAGCCAGCGCCGGAAGCTCGCGCAGACGAACTGCCGCCGAAATCGCCGCTGGTGACTGCTGCACCTGAAGTGAAGAAGGATGACGCGCGCCCGGCCGATGCGCCAAAGGCGGAGGCGAAGCCCGAAGCCAAGCAGGACGCGGCCAAGCTCGACGCCGTCGATGTCCCGCCGGCACCGGATACGTCACCGAAACGCACCGGCCAGATCGCCGTGCTGATCAGCGGCAAGGACGGCAAGCTCTATGTGCGGCAGAATTTCTCGCCGCTGTTCGAGACCGACATCACCATCAAGCCAAGCGACCGACCGCTCGGCACGCATATCTTTACCGCGCGGATCGACAAGGACGAGGCGAAGAGCATTCACTGGAGCGCGGTGTCGCTGCCGGCCGTGCCGCATCGTGCCGCCGCCGGCCGCAAACAGGCTGCCGCCACCGAGGCGCCGCCGTTGCCGGGCAGCGCGGCCGAAGCTCTCGATCGCATCAATATCCCGGAAGACGCCATGGCGCAGATCGCCGAGGCGATTGCCACCGGCGGCTCGATCATCGTCTCCGACCAGAGCATCAAGGCCGGCGGCGAAACCGGCCAGGGCACCGAATTCGTGGTGCCGATGCGTTAGTTTTTGACGCATGATCATATCGAAAACCGGACGCCACTTTTCGGGATCATGCGCTGATGCGGCCTGTTGACGTTCGATGCGGGCGGGATCACCCTGCCCGCATGCGACGAACGAGGCGTGCCATGATGAACCGCAGACACCTGCTGACGACGCTGCTTGGCGGCGTGGCTGCTTCTGCAGCCGTGTCGCGCGCCGGGGCCCAGACCAGCCGGATGACCGCCTATGGCTTTTCCTTTCCGGGCCTGAAAGGCGGCGACATCAGGCTAGCGGACTATGCCGGCAAGCCGATCCTCGTCGTGAACACCGCCTCGCAATGCGGTTACACCCCGCAATATGCCGGGCTGCAGGAGTTGTGGAGCGAGTTCCGTGAGCGCGGCCTGATGGTCATCGGCGTCCCATCCAATGATTTCGGCAATCAGGAACCGGGCGGGCCGCGTGAGATCGACGACATCGCCCATGGCCGGTTCGGCATCAGTTTTCCGATCGCCGCGAAGAGCGTGGTGAAGGGTCCGAACGCGCACCCGTTCTACAAATGGGCGGCGGAAGCGCGGCCGCGCGACCTGCCGCGCTGGAATTTTCACAAATATCTGGTCGGGCGCGACGGCTATCTCGTGGATGCCTTCGGCTCGGAGCTGGAGCCGATGGATACGCGGGTGAAGACGGCGGTGGCGCGATCGCTGACGGTGGTGTGAGAGAGCGAGGCCGATGGCCTCCCTCCCCCAAGCGGCGTAGCCGCGCAGTGGGGAGGGTCCGCCGATAGGCGGGGGTGGGGTCTCTCCCCACGCTGTGACATCACGGGGGGATAGACCCCACCCGTCCTTCGCTTCGCTCAGGCCACCCTCCCCACGGCGCGGCTGCGCCGCTTGGGGAGGAAAGATCAGGCC
>JAEXYA010000005.1 GCA_023451825.1 Pseudomonadota bacterium | reverse complement strand
GGTTAGAACAGCATAGTACACGCAAGCTTCTCCGACAGCGTGTATGGATCCCGGCGTTCGCCGGGATGACAGCGGAGTGCGTTTACTCCGCCGGAACGGCTACTGGCGCTGCGACTTCGCTCACGGCCGATTTCCCCGCCGCATAAAGGCCTGCGGCCACCAACACATAAGCCAAGGCCACGCCCGGCGTAACACCGAAACCGACGGCTTCGCCATGCATGAAGCCGAACCAGGTCATCGCCGCGCCCGCGAGTGCAAATGCCGCAGCCTTGCTGAATTCGCGATCGATGATGAACACGCCGATGGCGCCGAGCACGAGGCCGCCGAGGATCGATCCGCCGCCCATCACTTCAAGCCCGTGATAGAGCACGCCCTGCTGCGGCAGCGATGCGATTGCTGCGGCTTTCACGTCGCCGACCTTCTCGACGGCGAGCCCGGCGGCTTGCGCTGCCGTGACGGTGGCGCCCAGCATTGTATCGATCTGCAGCTTGCCCCAGGCGGCGAGATGCGGCGTGAAGGCCAGCACGATGGCCGGCGCGTGTTTGAGCGGCGTGGTCTGGAACGCCTGCGCGCCGATCAGCATGCCGATGTAAAGCAGGATCGGCGAGATCGCGACCACGGGCACAAGTGCCAGCAGTACGGCAATGACGCCGAACCACGACAGCACCACCACCATCAGGCCGGTCGCGGCGGAATAGCCGATGCGGCCGCCCATCGCCTTCCAGCCGGGATGGCCGATATAGACCGCGTTGATGAACGGGTTGCCCATCAGGCAGCCGATCAGCGACACCACGCCATCGGCGGTGAGCACGCGGGTGGTCGGATAGTCGTCACCGGCGGCTTCGGCGGATTCCACATTGTCCATGGCTTCGACGAGATCGTAGATGCCGAACGGAATGGCGGTCACGAGAATGATGCCGAGGAATTCGAAGCCGGAGAACACGGTGTTGAAAGCCCGGATCGGCACCGAGAAGCCGAAATTGGCGAAGGCATCGCCCACGCCTTTCACGCTGAGCCCGCCGATGCCGAGACCGAACAGGTTCGAACCCCAGGCGATGATCATGCCGACAACGATGGCGATCAGGCCGGCCGGCAGATTTCGGAAATAGGTCACGCCGCCGAACCAGCTCAACATGATGATGGCGAAGCAGACCAGGCCGATCTGCGGCGTCATATACATTTCGAGTGCAGGGCGCATGGAAATGAAGGTGACGGAGACGCCGGCCAGTGTGCCAAGCAGCGCCGCGCGCGGCGTGATCTTGCGGATATACGGCGCGATGAAGCCGCCGATCATCAGGATGAAACTCTGGAAGAACACCCAGACGAGGCCGGCCGACCAGCCTTTCAGCGGATCGCCGGTCTTGATGGTGATCGGCAGCATGATCACGAAAGTGACGATGAACATGTGCGGCACGCTGACGCCGGACGGCAGTGCGCAGACATCGCTGCGGCCAGTCTTCTGCGCGAGGCGGTAAGCGAGATAGGCGTAGTACAGCGTGGAGAGACACATCATCAGGCCGAGCGCCGGCAGGATGCGGCCGAACACGAGTGAGTCCGGCATCTTCAGCACGAAACGCAGCAGGCCCGTCAGCACCAGCATGTTGACCAGGATGTTGGTGCCGAAGCCGAACAGGGCGTTCCAGTCGCCGGGCGTCCACAGTGCTGGCTTAAAGCTGGCCGGCTTGAAGTCAGTCTTTCCCGCAGTCCCCACGCTCGCTGTCATCGTGATGCTCCCGCCGCTCGTTTGTGTGAAGTCCCCACTGCACTTTCAGAATTGTTGATGGCATCGAGCACGGCGGCGCTGTCGGCGACCCAGCCGAAAATGCCGCCCTGGGCCTTGATCATCTTCAGGCCCATCTCGTGAAATTCGGGAAAGTAGGACGCGCAGCCATCGGCGATGACGATGCAGCGATAGCCGCGGTCATTGGCCTCGCGCACGGTGGTGTTCACGCACACTTCCGTGGTCACGCCGCAGACCAGCAGCGTGTCGATCTCGCGCGCTTTCAGGTCTGCGCCGAGCGTCGTCGCGTAGAACGCGCCCTTGCCGGGCTTGTCGATGACGATCTCGCCTTCGACGGGGTAGAGCTCGGGGATGATGTCGTGGCCGGCCTCGCCGCGAATGAGGATGCGTCCCATTGGGCCGGGATCGCCAATGCGCAGGCTCGGCGCACCGCGCTCGATCTTGGCGGGTGGCGCGTCGGAAAGATCGGGCAGGTGCCCCTCGCGGGTATGGATGACGGTCATCCCGGTGCCGCGCGCGGCGGTCAGCAGCGCGGCGATGGGCGCAACGGCGCGGGCGAGTTGCGAGACGTCATTGCCCAGCGTCTCGCCGAAGCCGCCGGGCTCCATGAAGTCACGCTGCATGTCGATGATGAGAAGAGCAGTGGACGCGAGGTCCACATCGATCGGTCCGGGCTCCGCCGTGACGGTGACGTGAGGCGCATCTGCCATTGCCAAAAACTCCCGGAGCGCAAACCGCTCACGGAGGTTGCAAAGCAAGGCACATGCCATTGTGTGCAATTGGGTCGATTGCTTTAGGCCTGAAATGCAAAGCGTTTTGATTCAGGGAGTTAAATGGCAGTGACGTCACTGCACACAAAATGAGCGGGTGAGGCTGCGTTCACCGCTGCTCAAAACATGATCGGCCGTAGGATGGGTTGAGCGCAGGCGCGATAGCGCCGGAGTGATACCCATCACCACATCCACCGGCGCCTGTTGTGATGGGTATCGCTTCGCTCAACCCATCCTACGGCCGCGAGGCCAGCCTCAATCCCAACCCGCGCCTGCGATCCCCGGATTGGCGTAGACGATCCCGCCATCAACGGCGAGCGTGGTGCCGACCACATAATCTCCCGCGCGCGATGCGAGATAGATCGCCGTGCCGGCCATGTCCTCGTCGGTGCCGATGCGTCCTGCCGGCACCTTGGTCGCAACGTCATCCGCATGGTCGCGCGCAGTCTTGTTCATGTCGGACTGGAACGGACCCGGCGCGATGGCAGTGACAACCACGTGATCCTTGATCAGTTTTGCCGCCATGCGTCGCGTCAGATGGATCAGGCCGGATTTGCTCGCGGCATAGGAATAGGTCTCGAGCGGATTGACGAAGATGCCGTCGATGGAGGCGATGTTGATCACCTTGGCCGGCTGCTGTGCCGAGCCCGCTGCGCGCAGCGGTGCGGCCAGCGCCTTGGTGAGGAAGAACGGTGCCTTGACGTTCAGCGTCATCACCTTGTCCCAGCCGCTTTCGGGAAACTCGTCGAAGTCCGCGCCCCAGGCGGCGCCGGCATTGTTGACGAGGATGTCGAGCTTCGGCTCGCGCTTCTTGATCTCGGTCGCGAGCATCTCGATGCCGGTCATGGTGGAGATATCGATCGGCAAGGCGATGCATTCGCCGTCATAGGCATCGGTCAGCTCTTTCGCCGTGGCTTCGCAGGCGGCAGCTTTTCGTGCGGTGATATAGACCTTGGCGGCGCCCTGGCTGAGGAAACCGGCGGCAATCATCCTGCCGATGCCGCGTGACCCACCGGTCACCAATGCGACGCGGCCCTTGAGCGAAAACAGATCCTTGAACATGACGCCTCCCGTTTGTTGTGTGTTTGCATGGATGGTAGCCGGGATGGAGCGAAGAGCAAACCAAGCTCGGTGCCGTAGGATGGGTTGAGCAGAGGCGCGCAGCGCCGGAGCGAAAACCCATCAGCCGAGCTGGCGGCATGGGAAAGCGATGGGTTTTCGCTTCGCTCAACCCATCCTACGGCTGCGAGTCCGATTGCTCTAAATCAAAGCCGCCATTCCCCATCGGCGTAGGCTCCTCCTGTCGGATCGATCCGGCGGTTCGTATGCCCGAAGGAGGCAGCCATGAAGGCCCATCAGATCATGACCCGCAATGTGGTCACCATCGCGCCCGATGCGTCGATCCATGACGCCGCGAAGCTGATGATCGATCATCATGTCAGCGGGCTGCCTGTCGTCGATGCCGCCGGCAAGCTGATCGGCATCGTCACCGAGCGCGATTTCCTGCGCCGCCAGGAGCTTGGCACCGAGATCAAGCGCCCGCGCTGGCTCGAATTTCTGCGCGGCCCTGGCAAGCAGGCGGTGGATTTCGTGCGCGAGGCAGGACGAAAGGTGCATGAGATCATGACGTCGAATGTCTATTCGGTAATTCCCGATGCGGAGCTCGCCGATATCGTCGAGATCATGGAACGGCATCGCATCAAGCGCGTGCCGGTGGTGCAGGGCGATCACCTGGTCGGCATCGTCAGCCGGCATAACTTTGTTGCCGCGATCGCCGACGTCACGCGTAATACGGTGGAGGTCGGGTCGAGCGATGCCTTGGTTCGCCGCCGTGTGCTTGCCGTGCTGCGGTCCCGCGAATGGGTGCCGGCCGGGCTCGATGTCCGCGTGAAGGATGGTGTTGTCGATATCATCGGCTTCATCACCGACGAGAATGTGCGCCAGGCCATCGTGGTGGCGGCAGAGAATGTCACCGGTGTCGCCCGCGTGCGCGAGCATCTCTGCTGGGTCGATCCGATGTCGGGAACATATATTCCGCCGGTGGATACGAGGCACGTGATGACGGGCGTGTGAGGGACGTAGGATGGGTTGAGCGAAGGCGCGATAGCGCCGGAGCGAAAACCCATCAGCGGAGCCTGCGGCACGGAAAGGTGATGGGTTTTCGCTGCGCTCAACCCATCCTACGGCTCTGCGTCAGCCCTGTCCCACCCGCTGAAACCCGTTCCACATCGCTGTCGCAGCGCCTGAGGTGAGCACCGGCAGATAGCGCGTGTCCTGGTAATTTCCATTCAGCGACACCCGCGGCAACGCCGTGAGCATCGTGGCATTCTCGGAAACGATCACGCCCGGGCGCGTCGTCACCGCGGTCTGGAAACCGGCGGCCTGCGCCAGCGCGAATTCGCGGGCGCCGGCGGCGGCGCGGTCGCCATAGGGATAAGCGAGATGCAAAGCGGGCTTCTGCAGCGCGGTCTCGATATTGGCGCGGCTGGCCGTCAGTTCATGCACCGCCACGGCTTCGGTCTGCTGGGCGAGATTGCAATGGGTCAGCGTATGCGCGCCGATGGTCACCAGCGGATCGGCGGCGAAGGGCTTGAGTTCGTCCCATGACATGCAGAGTTCGCGGCTGATCGCTTCCTCGTCGATGCCTACCTGTCGGCACAGCGCCGTCATCTCGCGGCGCAGGTCGGCTTCGCCGAGGCTGCGCAGCCAGCCATGCAGCCGATCAAAGCCCATCTCCTTCTCAGGTAGCGAAGCGGTCGTGATGCGAACCATGTTGCCATCGATCGGGGCTTCCAGGCTCGATGCCTTCGCGACGACGCGCTCCAGCGCCACCCACCACAGCCGGCCGGTGCCGGAGGCAAAATCGCTGGTGACGAAGACGGAAAACGGCGCGTCGAAATCGCGCATCGCCGGCAGCATATGGTCGCGGTTATCCCGGTAGCCGTCATCGCAGGTGAAACAGGCGAAACGACGCGAAAAATCCTGTTCGGCCAGGCGCCGGCGCATTTCGTCGGAGGTCACGATATCGACATCGGTGGCGCGCAGATAAGCCAGGGTTGCGCGCAGGAAGTCGGGGGTGATTTCGAGGTGGCGGTTGGGCTGGAACAGGCCGGCATGGGCCGGCCGCACGTTGTGCAGCATGAAGATGGTGCCAACGCCGCCAAAAAAGGGACGCAACACACGATGCGCGCCGCTGAAATAGAGTGCATCCAGCCCGGCACGAATAATCGTGTTGCGAATCTGCTTCATCTTGTGACCCAGCACTTGGACGCGATCCACGGACATGATCAGAAACGGTTGAAGAAAGCGTTATTCCAATACCCCACGCCACGCCAGTGGCTGGCCTTGATTTCAGTTTGACAGTCCCGCAAGGGTTTGTTTTCTCTCTGTTTCCATTCCGCGGGACATCGAATGCACGGTTTTTACAGGTGGAGCGCCAAGTGGTGGCCTGGGCTCATTCCACTCGCCATCCTCTGGGTCGTCGCAGCCTGGTTTAGCACGCTACCTCTGGAGGCGGACTTAACGGCGCGCAGCCGCGATGCGCTGAAAAGCACCGTTCTTGATAAAACGCAGATCTCCGTCGCGGGCCGCGATGTGCGCTTTGCCGCCGAGGCGTTTTCGGAAGAGGGACGGCGCAGCGCGGTCAGTTCCGTCGAGGCCGCGCCGGGCGTGCGCCTGGTCAATGACGCCACGCGCCTTGTGGCGGAAGCCAAGCCGTTCGTCTGGGTCGCCGAGCGCGACAATGTTCGCGTCACGCTATGGGGCACCACGCCGCTGCCGGCAAGCAAGGCACGGATCGCCGAAGCAGCCAAGGCTGCGCTCACTGGAACCGAGGTGTCGGATCGCACCGGCCTCAAGCGCGGCGCGCCGCCGCGCTTCGATGGCGCCGCGGTGCTGCTGCTCGATCAGGTCGCCAAGTTGAAAGAGGGCAAGGCGACCATCATGGATGCGACCGTCAGCGTCACCGGCATGGCGCGTGATCTCGGCGGCCGCGAAGCCATTGCGGCCGCGCTGAAAAACCTGCCCGAAGGGTTTACGGTGGCCGCCAATGACGTGAAAGCGCCGCCTTACGTATTCCAGGCCAACAAGGACCCGGTGGCCAACACGCTGACGCTGTCGGGCTATGTGCCGGACAACAATGTCCATGCCGCGCTTGTCGCTGCCGCGCAGCGCAAATTCACCAATGACAAGATCGTCGATAACCTGAAGGCCAGCATCGGCGCGCCCGGCAATTTCCTGCCCGCGGTGACGTCGGCCCTCGGCGCGCTGTCGCGGCTCTCGACCGGGACGCTGGTGGTCAATGACCGCGACGTGAAGCTGACGGGAGACGCGCTTTACGACGCTGCCGCCGAACAGATCCGCAACGGTCTCGGCCGCGAACTGCCGCAGGGCTGGACCACCAAGCCGGACGTGTCGGTGAAGCCGGCGTCGTCGCCGGTGGATGCCAGCGTCTGCCAGCAATTGTTCAAGCAGAACCTGACCAAGGGCCGCGTTCGCTTCGAGACGGCGAGCGCCAGCATCAATGCGGATTCGGCAGGGCTACTCGACCGGCTGGTGGAAATCGCGATGCGCTGCCCGAATACCAAATTCGACATCGTCGGCCACACTGACGGCGACGGCGATCCCGCTTTCAACCAGACCCTGTCCGAAAAGCGCGCGGCTGCGGTCGAGGATTATCTGATCAAGGCCGGTCTTCCCGGCGATCGTTTCGAAGCGATCGGCTATGGCGCCACATTGCCGCTGGCCAGCAACGACACCGAAGACGGCAAGCTGCAGAATCGCCGGATCGAATTCGTGGTGAGGCCGAATCCATGACCACTCTCGCAACGCTTCTCTGGGGCTGGCTGCTCGGCGCTTTCCTGATCGGCTTCTGCGTGGGCTGGATCGCCGTGGTCTATCGCGGCCCCTCGGTCCCGCGGGTCTGGATTCGGCGGCTGTCCGTGCTCGCGGTCATCATCGTCGGCGTCGCGGTGGCGAAGCTCGTTCCGGGGCGCTTCGGCTACTGGCTCGATCTCGGTCTTGCGCTGTTCGGTTTCTACCTGGTCGGCTGCGCCATCGGCTCCTGGCTGCGCGACATCGTTGTGACCCGGCAGCAGGCGCGGTTTCGGCCATGATCGAGGCGATGTGATCGCCGCCCGAACGGCTCGGCCACGCCGCCGTCATGCAATGCGGGCAGTCTCACAGAAACCGGCATTTTGCCGCAGCGATGCCGCAAGAACCGCGGGTAGTTTGTTAGCTCTCGCGCCATATATTGCGCCGAAACGCCGATGTGTCGCGCGTCTTCGGATTCCGTTTCGCGTCGAAACGCGCTACGAGAGTTGTGCTGGAAACGGCGTGGCGAACGTGGTGAGGTGGCGGTTCCGCCGCGGCGGACCTTACAGGGCTGGTTGACGTCCCAGAGGCTGGGATCGCATTCGAGGTTGAGATGCTGGAAGCAATACGCAGGACGGCCACGTTTCTGCGCGAGAAGCAAATCCTGCACAAGCTCGGTGTTCTCGCCAGTATCGCGGTGATCGCCGTCGCCTGCTACATGCTCTATCACAAGCTCCGCAACGTCGATACGGCACGGGTGCTCAAGTTCATCGCCGAGACCGATCCGAAGCTCATCGTGTTGTCGGCGCTCTCGGTCACAGCCGCTTATTTCACGCTCACCTTCTATGACTGGTTTGCGGTCCGCACCATCGGCCGCAAGGATGTGCCCTATCGCATCAATGCACTGGCGGCCTTCACCAGCTATTCCATCGGCCATAATGTCGGTGCGTCGGTCTTCACCGGCGGCGCCGTGCGCTACCGCATCTATTCGGCATGGAATCTCTCGGCGGTGGATGTCGCCAAGATCGTGTTTCTTGCCGGCCTGACTTTCTGGCTCGGCAATCTCGCGGTGCTCGGCATGGGCATCGCCTATCACCCGGAAGCCGCCAGCGCGATCAATCAGGTGCCGCCTGCGGTCAACCGCATTCTGGCGTATGTCGTGATCGCCGGCCTGGTCGGCTATGTGATCTGGGTGTGGATGAAGCCGCGCAGCGTCGGTCGCGGACCGTGGTCCGTGGTGTTGCCTGGCGGGCCGCTGACGCTGCTGCAGATCGTCATCGGCATCGTCGATCTCGGCTTCTGCGCGCTGGCGATGTATTTGCTGGTGCCCAATACACCTGGCGTGGATTTCGTCACCGTCGCCGTGGTGTTCGTGGCGGCGACATTGCTTGGCTTCGCCAGCCATTCGCCGGGAGGCCTTGGCGTATTCGACGCCGCGATGCTGGTCGGCCTGGAGATGATGGACCAGGAACAGCTGCTGGCCGGTATGCTATTGTTCCGGGTGTTGTATTACCTAACGCCGTTCTTTATTTCAGTCATGTTGCTGACGTTTCGCGAGCTTATTGTGAGTGCGCGGTCCAAAAAAGTGCAAAAGATCGCGAATGAAGCTCCGCCCAGTGTCGGGCGGACCTTGAACGATCACGGCGGCCCGGCCGCCTGACAATCAGCAGGCGCCCTCAGCGGATCAAGCACTGCCGAAAGAGAAATCGCCCAGATGGCCGTCGAAGCTTCCCCTCCGTCGATGTTCTCCCCCTGGCCGGACCGGCTGCGTCACGCAGCGATCATCCTGCTTGTCGCTGCGCTGGCCCTTGCGGCCCTTGTGTTCTTCGGTGAATTGACACCGCTTCGTGCCGGCATCGTGTTCGCCTGCATCGCCGGCGCTGCGCTGGTGCCCTGGCGGCTTCATGATGGCGACGCCAAGCGTGATGAAGCCCTGGTGAACCCGGTCGATCAGCCGGCTGTGCGCGCCGTGGTCGGCGGCATTCCGGACCCCGCCGTGCTGCTCGATCGCGCCGGCCGCGTCATCCATCTCAATGCAGCGGCAGCTCAGCTTGCGCCCGCATTGCGCAAGGGCGAGCTGGCGCAATTTGCGCTGCGCTCGCCGGAAATCATCAGCGCCCTGCGCGAGTCCATCGCCAATATCGAGCCGCGCCGCACGTCCTATGTCGATCATGTCCCGGTCGATCGCTGGATGGATCTGGTGATCACGCCGATCGCAGTGCCGACCGCCTTTGGCGGCTCGGATACGTGCATGCTGATGACCTTCCATGATCAGACGCCAATCCGCCGTGTCGAGGAAATGCGCGCCGATTTCATCGCCAATGCCAGCCATGAGCTGCGCACGCCGTTGGCAACTTTGTCCGGCTTCATCGATACGCTGCAGGGGCCGGCCAAGGACGACACCAAGGCACGCGAGCGCTTTCTCGGCATCATGCATACCCAGGCCAGCCGCATGGCGCGCCTGATCGACGATCTGCTGTCGCTCTCGCGGGTGGAGTTGTCGGCGCATGTACGCGCGGAAGCCCTGATTGATATTTTGCCGATCATCCGCCAGGTCGGTGACAGCCTCGAACTGCTGGCCACCGAGCGCGGCGTCAAGATCGAGATGCATCTGCCGGACGGGCCTGTGCTCGTGGCGGGTGACCGCGAAGAGCTGTTGCGGCTGTTCGAGAACCTGATCGAGAATGCGTTGAAATACGGTGCGGCCGGTGGCCGCGTGGAAGTGATCCTGGCGCATGCCTCGACGACCGAAGGAGCCTCGGAAGTCCGTGTTTCCGTGCGCGATTTCGGGCCCGGTATCGCGCCAGAACACCTGCCGCGGCTCACCGAACGCTTCTACCGCGTGGATGTCGGCGACAGCCGTGCCCAAGGTGGGACCGGTCTCGGCCTGTCATTGGTGAAGCATATCCTGAACCGCCATCGCGGCAGGCTGCTGATCGAGAGCGTGCCGAAAAAGGGCGCGACATTTACGGCGGCTTTCCCGCAGGCGAAGGTGACCACCCCGGCGGCGTAGCGCTTCTCCCTCCCAAGCAGCGCAGCCGCGCCACGGGAGGGTGGCCTGAGTGCTTACGAAGCGAAGCTTCGTTACGGCCGAGGACGGGTGGGGTGCTTTCCCAAACTCCGTCCTGCCGGTGGAGCGGCCCCGTCCGGCTTCGCTCTGCCAGCTTCGCCGAGGCAAGCCCCTCCCTATCGGCGGCCCCGCCCCATTCGCTCCGCTCCGGGGAGGGAGACGCTGGCCTCCGCGTGCCAAAAAATCGAATTTTTCTTGCTGCGACATGGCGTCACCATGCCGCTTTCCCGCTCCGGTGGCATGCCGCCGAATGCTGGCGAGAATCCGGGATTCCGCCCATGGAAACATATTGTTAACCGCGGGAACTGCGTCTTTCGCAGTGCACAAGCCTTGTCATGAAAGCCGCCGAAAATTGCGATTTCAACGCGGATTCCGGTATGTAAATCCGATAAATGATAACATTATCAATGCTTTATCGTCGTCATCCAACTGTCATGCAGCTATCATAAAAGCACAATCGACCGCTCCTAGATGAGCGGTGTGGGCGCAATCGGGCGCATTGGCGCGTCGCTCACGACAAATTGGAGATACCCATGAAATTCCTCAAAGCGATCGTCGCTGCGGGCCTCGTGGCCGCGTCGACCTCGGCCTTCGCTGCCGACATCACCGGTGCCGGCGCGACCTTCCCGTTCCCGGTCTACTCGAAGTGGGCTGACGCCTATAAGAAGGAAACCGGCAACGGTCTGAACTACCAGTCGATCGGTTCGGGCGCCGGCATCAAGCAGATCCAGGCCAAGACCGTGACCTTCGGTGCGACCGACGCGCCGCTCAAGGCCGAGCAGCTCGAAAAGGACGGCCTGGTTCAGTGGCCGCAGGTGATGGGCGCGATCGTTCCGGTCGTGAACCTCGAAGGCATCAAGTCGGGCGAACTGGTCCTCTCGGGCGAAGTTCTCGGCGCCATCTATCTCGGCACCGTGAAGACCTGGGACGACGCCGCGATCGCCAAGCTCAATCCGAAGCTGAAGCTGCCGTCGGCTGCCATCACCGTCGTTCGTCGTTCGGACGGTTCGGGCACCACCTTCAACTTCACCGACTATCTCTCCAAGGCCTCGGCTGACTGGAAGTCCAAGGTCGGCACCGGTACCGCCGTCGAGTGGCCGGTTGGCGTCGGCGCCAAGGGCAACGAAGGCGTCGCCGGCAATGTCGGTCAGACCAAGAACTCGATCGGTTACGTCGAATACGCTTATGCCAAGCAGAACAAGCTGACCTATGCCGGCATGATCAACAAGGCTGGCAAGCCGGTGCAGCCGACCATCGCTGCCTTCCAGGCCGCTGCTGCCAATGCCGACTGGGCCAAGGCTCCGGGTTACTACGTGATCCTGACCGACCAGCCGGGCGACGCTTCGTGGCCGATCACTGCCGCGACCTTCATCCTGATGCACAAGACCCCGACCGACAAGGCGGCCGCGGCTGAAGCGCTGAAGTTCTTCAAGTGGTCGTTCGAAAAGGGCGCCAAGGCTGCTGAAGAACTCGACTACATCCCGATGCCGGACTCGGTCGTCAAGCTGATCGAGAAGACCTGGTCTTCGGACATCAAGAGCTAAGTTTCAGCTCTTCGGCGGAGGAGAGGGGCATCTCTCCTCCGCTTCTTTCTGATCGATTTCACTTTCCATTTTCGAGCTTCGCGCCCTGACAGGCCCATTCAGGGTGTCGTGTTTCGGGTATCACGTAACAACACAGGGGACTGGGCGTGGCAGATATGGCCGTACAGAGCTCTTCGATGGACGCCGCTGGACCGTATGACCGCGCCAAGGCGCTCAACGCGTTCAAGACCGGCGACCAGGTTTTCTATTGGCTGACGCGCATCTCGGCGCTGTCGGTGCTCTTCATTCTCGGCGGCATCATCCTGTCGCTGATTGCCGGTGCATGGCCGGCGCTCAAGGAATTCGGCTTCTCCTTCCTGTTCACGCAGCGCTGGGCGCCGTCCGCTGAACCGCCGGTGCTCGGCGCGCTCGGCCCGATCTACGGCACGCTCGTCACCTCGCTGATCGCCATGTCCATCGCCATTCCGGTCGGTATCGGCATCGCGATCTTCCTCACCGAACTGTGCCCGAACTGGCTGCGTCGCCCGATCGGCATGGCGGTCGAACTGCTCGCCGGCATTCCCTCGATCATCTACGGCATGTGGGGCTTCTTCGTGCTCGGCCCGTTCCTGGCCAACCACTTCCAGCCGTTCCTGATCTCGACCTTCGAAGGCGTGCCCGTGCTCGGCACCATCTTCGCCGGTCCGCCGTCTTATCTCTCGCTGTTCAACGCCTCGCTCATCCTCGCCATCATGGTGCTGCCCTTCATCACCGCGATCTCGGTCGACGTGTTCAAGACGGTGCCGCCAGTGCTGAAGGAAGCGGCCTACGGCGTCGGCTGCACCACCTGGGAAGTCGTTCGCAACGTCGTCATTCCCTACACCCGCGTCGGTGTGATCGGCGGCGTGATGCTGGCCCTTGGCCGCGCGCTGGGTGAAACGATGGCCGTGACATTCATCATCGGCAACTCGTTTCGCATCACCGGATCGATCTTCGGCCCGGGCACCACGATCTCCGCGGCCATCGCCTCGGAATTCGCGGAGTCCGACGGCCTGCATCAGTCCGGCCTGATCCTGCTCGGCCTGCTGCTGTTCGTTCTCACCTTCCTGGTGCTGTCGGCTGCCCGCCTGATGCTGCTGCGCCTCGAAAAGAAGGCAGGAAAGTAAATCATGTCCACGATGAACCCGATTTACGTCTCGCGCCGTCGCAACGACAAGATCGTCCGCGGTCTCTGCATGGGCGCCGCCATCTTTGGCGTCACCTGGCTGGCGTTGATCCTGTTCACGCTGTTCTACAACGGCCTTGCCGGCCTCAGCGTGCAGATCTTCACCCAGAACACGCCGCCGCCCGGTTCGCAGGAAGGCGGCCTGCTCAATGCCATCGTCGGTTCGGTCATCATGACCGTGATCGGTGTCGGCATCGGTGCGCCGCTCGGCCTGCTCGCCGGCACCTATCTCGCGGAATACGGCAAGCACGATAAACTCACCTCGGTGATCCGCTTCATCAACGACGTGCTGCTGTCGGCGCCTTCGATCATCATCGGCCTGTTCGTTTACGGTGCCGTGGTCGTTCCGATGGGTGGCTTCTCGGCCTTCGCCGGTTCGCTCGCGCTCGCCGTGATCGTCATCCCGGTTGTCGTCCGCACCACGGAAGACATGCTCGGTCTGGTGCCGAACCCGCTGCGTGAAGCGGCTTCCGCGCTCGGCCTGCCGCGCTCGCTGGTGATCAAGCGGATCGCCTATCGTGCGGCACGTGCCGGTCTCATCACCGGCGTGCTGTTGGCGACCGCCCGTGTTGCCGGTGAAACCGCGCCGCTGCTCTTCACTGCGCTGAGCAATCAGTTCTTCAGCCTGGATCTCGGTAAGACGATGGCCAACCTCCCGGTCACCATCAACAACTTCGTCCAGAGCCCCTACGAATATTGGAAGCAGCTCGCCTGGAGTGGCGCGCTGATCATCACCCTGACCGTCCTTGCCCTGAACATTGGCGCGCGCATTCTCGGCGCCGAGAGGAAAGCAAAATGAGTGATCTCTCCGTTTCCGCCGCCAATCCCAGCGTGTCGATGCCGCCGCCGGTGGCTCCCCAGGGCGATACCCGCCCGAAGGTGACGGTGCGCGATCTGAACTTCTACTACGGCGAACACCACGCCCTGAAGAAGATCAACCTGACCCTCGCTGCCAACCGCGTGACCGCCTTCATCGGTCCGTCAGGCTGCGGCAAGTCCACACTGCTACGCATCTTCAACCGCATGTATGACCTCTATCCGGGTCAGCGCGCGGAAGGACAGGTCATGCTGGACAACCAGAACGTTCTGGACCCGAAGCTCGACCTCAACCTGCTGCGTGCCCGCATCGGCATGGTGTTCCAGAAGCCGACCCCGTTCCCGATGACGATCTATGAAAACATCGCCTTCGGCATCCGTCTCTATGAGAAGATCTCCAAGTCGGAGATGGACATGCGCGTCGAGAAGGCGCTGCGTGGTGGTGCGCTGTGGAACGAGGTCAAGGACAAGCTCAACGCGTCGGGCCTGTCGCTCTCGGGCGGCCAGCAGCAGCGTCTGTGCATCGCGCGCACGATTGCCGTGCGTCCGGAAGTGATCCTGTTCGACGAGCCATGCTCGGCGCTCGATCCGATCTCGACCGCCAAGGTCGAAGAGCTGATCGACGAATTGAAGGATCAGTACACGATCGCCATCGTGACCCATAACATGCAGCAGGCCGCGCGTGTCTCCGACACCACCGCGTTCATGTATCTCGGCGAGCTGGTCGAATTCGACCAGACCAACAAGATCTTCACCTCGCCGAGCGATCGCCGCACCCAGGATTACATCACCGGCCGTTTCGGCTGACGCGACATATTCGCGAGAGGATTGACCTATGGCTTTTGAACACACGACCAAGGCGTTCGACGACGATCTGCAGGAACTCACGCGTCTCGTCGCCGAGATGGGTGGCCTGGCTGAGCGCCAGATCGCAGAGTCCGTCGATGCCTTGATCCGCCGCGACGTCGCCCTCGGCGCACGCGTGGTGGCCACCGATTCGGAAATCGACAACCTGCAGCGCTTGATCGAAGAACGCGCCGTCCTCACCATTGCCAAGCGCCAGCCGATGGCTGTCGATCTGCGCGAAATCGTCGGCGCGCTCCGCGTCGCCACCGATCTCGAACGTATCGGCGATCTCTCCAAGAACATCGGCAAGCGCGTCAATGCACTGGATAGCGACTTCCATCCGCTGAAGCTGATCCGCGGCCTCGAACACATGACCGATCTGGTGAACACCCAGGTCAAGGCCGTGCTCGATGCCTATGCCGCGCACGACCTGCCGGCCGCCATGGCGGTGTGGAAGGGCGACGAGGAAATCGATGCGATCTGCACCTCGCTGTTCCGCGAACTCCTCACTTATATGATGGAAGATCCGCGCAACATCTCGTTCTGCATCCATCTGATGTTCTGCGCCAAGAATATCGAACGGATCGGCGACCATGCCACCAACATCGCTGAAACGGTGTTCTACATGATCGAAGGTCAGCAGATGGTCGACAAGCGCCCGAAGGGCGACATGACCAACTTCGCGACGCCGGTGAGCTAAGGCTCAGCGTGGCGAGCAAGGCTCGTAGTTACGAGCCGAGCTCGCCGCGACTTACTCGCCTTTGCTCGAACGACAGATAGGAAGACAGCCATATGAACGCGCGCATTCTGGTAGTGGAAGACGAGGAAGCTCTGACCACGCTGCTGCGCTACAATCTCGACGCCGAAGGTTACGACGTCGAGACGGTTGCCCGCGGCGACGATGCCGACACCCGCCTGAAAGAGCGCGTGCCGGACCTCGTGGTCCTCGACTGGATGTTGCCTGGCCTGTCCGGCATCGAACTGTGCCGTCGCCTGCGGGCGCGGCCGGAAACCAAGGCTCTGCCGATCATCATGCTCACCGCCCGCGGTGAGGAGAGTGAACGCGTTCGTGGTCTTGCCACCGGCGCCGACGATTACATCGTCAAGCCGTTCTCGGTGCCTGAATTGCTGGCCCGCGTGAAAGGTCTTCTGCGCCGTGCGGCGCCGGAACGTCTCGCCACGGTGCTGGCTTTCGGTGACATCGAACTCGACCGCGACAAGCGCCGCGTGGTGCGCGCCGCGCGTCCGATCGATCTCGGCCCGACCGAATATCGTCTGCTCGAATTCTTCCTCGAGCATCCCGGCCGCGTGTTCAGCCGCGAGCAGTTGCTCGACAGCGTCTGGGGCCGCGACATCTATATCGACGAGCGCACCGTGGACGTTCACATCGGTCGTCTTCGCAAGCTGCTGAATCCGGCCGGCGAGCCCGACCCGATCCGCACCGTGCGCGGCGCGGGTTACGCGCTGGACGACCGCTTCGACAAGGCGGCGGAGTAACACTCGTCCCCACACACGCCGCCCTCATCCTGAGGAGCCGCCCAGCGGCGTCTCGAAGGATGGCGACGGAGCTCCGACTTCTCATGGTTCGAGATGGCGCCAAGTGGCGCCTCCTCACCATGAGGGCGGAGTGGGGTCGCTCTTGATTGCCGAAACAAAAAATGCCCGGCTCATCGCCGGGCATTTTTGTGAGTTGGTTGCTCTTGCCGCCTTATCGCATCGGCTTCGGCGCTGCGCGGCGGCGGTCGCTCGCCGGCTGATAGGCGATGCGGCAGTGGTGCGCGCAATAGGGCGAGCCGGCGACGGCCTTGCCGCCGCAGAAATAGAAATCTGCGCTCGCAGGATCGCCAACGGGCCAGTGGCACGTGGCCTCGCTGAGTTCGACCAGCTGCAGGCGCTGGCTGATCGGGATCACGTTGTCGACCGAGATCGGATCTGGCTCCATCTCGACCTGGTAATCATGGGCGAGAGCGGTATTGCCGCGCGCGACCGGACGCGGCATGCGCACCATCTGCTGCGCCGGACGCGGCTTGCGCGGGCGCGGGGCAGCGGAAGAGGGGCTCTTCGCGCGGCCGGAAAGGCCCAGACGATGCACCTTGCCGATCACGGCGTTACGGGTCACGTTGCCGAGTTCCGCGGCGATCTGGCTGGCGGAGAGGCCGCCTTCCCAGAGTTTCTTGAGCTGTTCGACGCGATCGTCGGTCCAAGTGATTACCGTCATCGCTAAAATCCCTTCGTAGGCGCCGGCCTGCCTGGGCCCGCGCTGCGACTTAAAATCGTCAAAAAACCTCGTTGTCAGAATCCCTTAGCGCTCACCGGATGCATGACTGCTTCCGGCCTTACGCCGTACCGATAGTGTACTAGGGTCAACTGCCGCACGAGATGTCGTATCCGACAGGCCAAAAACTACATGATGCCGCGACTCACGCGCAAGAGTCGGCCGAGTCACATCCACATGCTTTCTGTCAACCAAACAGAAAAATCGGCCTTTTGTTCGATTGGGTGTGACATGCGGGCCGCTATGCGCGGTTGACACTCTGTATGGCCCCCATAGAATAATGCCCGCGTGCCC
>JAEXYA010000009.1 GCA_023451825.1 Pseudomonadota bacterium | reverse complement strand
CACCGATCACGGCGATGGAGTTGTAGGCGATCATCGCAGCGCTCCTGCCTTCTCCCCGCCTGCGGGGAGAAGGTGGCGACGCGAAGCGGCGACGGATGAGGGGGAGCCTCCGCAGGCTGGGAGCGTGCGGAGAGTCCCCCTCACCCGCCGCGAAGACGCGGCGACCTCTCCCCGGTGGGGAGAGGTGATCGAGCGCTACTGATAGCTCAATGTTCAAGCAGCTTTCGCGACCAGCGCTTCATCGTTTAGCCGGATCGCCACCTGCCCACGGACACCGACGACATCGCCGCGGTTCTCGATGGTCAGAGCGAATCCGCTGCGATCCGCGGCGCTCTTGGCGATCGCGAGGCCGAGCCCGGTGCCGTCGATATCCACGGGCGCGGCCCGGAAGAACCGATCATAGAGATGCGGGATCGCCGCTTCGGGAATACCGCAGCCGGTGTCCAGCACCTCGATGACGAGACGATCATCGAACCGCTGCGTGCCGATGCTGACCGTGCCGCCTGCCCTCGTATAGCGCACCGCATTGTCGATCAGGTTGGAGACGATCAGCCGGAGATCGTCGGCGCGGACATTGAGCTCGCAAGCCGGCTGCGGGACGACGGTCAGTGTCACCCCTTTCGCCTCGGCCACCGGCGCGAAGCCGGATGCGATCAAGCCGATCAGATCCTGCGCATCCACCGTCTCGGCATCGCTTTCGATGGAGGCGTCCGCGCGCACCAGCGTCATCAACTGATTGACCGAATAGGACGCACGGCGAATGCCATCGAGCAGATCCTGCGCGATCTCGCGGGATGGCCCGCTCAACTCGCGCGCCCGTAGATTGTCGATCTGGATCTGCAGCGCAGCGAGCGGCGTTCGCAATTCATGAGCAGCGTCGGAGACAAAGCGCCGTTGTGTCTCCAGCGCCAATTGATGGCGCTCGATCAGCGAGTTCATCGCCGTCACCAGCGGCACGACTTCGACCGGAACGCCCTGCAAGCCGAGCGCATCCTTTGCCTCGGCACTGCGTTCGCCGATTTCCGATGAGAGTTTACCAAGACCCGACAGCACGCGCTTGACGGCCCACGAGATCAACAGCCATGCGACCGGGATCGACACGATGAGCGGCACCGACGCGCCGGCGGCGGCATAGGCTGCCACTTCCTCGCGCGCGCTCCAGCGCTGCGAGACCTGGATCGCATGCCCTCCATCGCGCGACCGGAAGACGCGCCAGCGTTCGCCGCCCGCGGTGACGTCGGAATAGCCAAGCTCCGCCTGCAGCGGGATATCGACCGACGGGCCCGAGTGATGCAGGGGCGCCTTTGCCTCGTCCCACATCTGGATCACGAGCTGGTCTTCCAGCTCGGCATCGATCCGCGGTTCGATATCTTGTCTGAACACCGTGCCCGCAGCCATGGCGACCTCGTGCAGCGCATTGTCCTGAAAACTGTTCACCTCGTATTTGACGAAATGATAGGAGGTGATCGCCGCAGCGACGCCGATGACGATGAGGAGACCCGTGACATAGTTCATCACGGTCTTGCGCAGCGAGGTCATATCCCCTCCTTCGTCACCGTCCAGCCGGCGCCGCGCACATTGCGCAGGATGTCCTTGCCGAATTTCTTGCGCAACCCGTGGATGACAACATCGACGGCATTGCTTTGTACTTCCTCGCCCCAACCATAGATGCGGCTTTCGATCTGGCTGCGCGAAAGGATCTGGCCGGGCCGCTCCATCAGTGCGTTGAGCACCGCGAATTCGCGAACCGACAGCAGATGCTTGATATCGCGGAACGTCGCCACCTGGGTCGACGGATCGAGGGTGATCTCGCCAGCTGTCATCAGCTGTTGCGCGCGGCCATTGGCGCGGCGCATCACGGCACGCATGCGGGCCAGCAACACAGGAAGCTCGAATGGCTTGACGATATAGTCGTCGGCACCGAGATCGAGCCCGGCCACCATGTCGGACACGCCATCGCGCGCCGTGATGATGAGCGCAGGCGTCGACAGCCCCGACTGGCGCTTGGCCTTGAGCACGTCGAGACCGGACATCTGCGGCAGGCCGATATCGATCAGCGCCATGGCGTATTCTGTCTTGTCGAGCGCCGCAAAGCCGTCCACGCCGTTGCGCGTCCAGTCCACGGTCATGCCGTTCGCGCTCAAGCCACGCACCAGCGCCTTGCCGAGCATTGCATCGTCTTCAATCAACAAAACACGCATGGTTCGAAACTATGCCTTGGCCATTGTGAGTTCGACAATCGAGAATCGGCGCACCGATCACTGCGATGCATCGCGAGGAATGGATTTGCGCCCGAGCATATGAACGCCGGCACATGCCGGATCATTCCACCTGGCTGAGCCAATAGACCGATGTTTAGAGTGATTTCAATCCACGCCGCGTGATTTGCGACACCTGTGCCACAGCGGCGGATCGATCTCATTGACTTCGAGTAATTCTAATCGCGATCTAATTCGCCCCTAATTTTCCGAACGGCAGATGTGTCCACGTGTTTCCGGGGAGAAACGCGGCCATTCGCTGCGACCAGCAGCGCAAGAGAATTCAGGGGCGTTATCATCATGACGATCGAGACTTCGACCGAGGGATTTGGCCTGCGCGCGCGCAAGGCATTCTTCGCTTCCACCAGCGCGGCAGCCGTATTGGCCGCAGGCTTCGCTTTGACCGACTCCGCGACTGCACAGAGCGCAGCGCCCGCCGCCTCGTCGCTCCCGCCGGTGCAAGTCGATGCGCCCGCCGCCCGCGCCCGCCGCGCCCAACCGCAGCGCGCCGCCAGCAATCGCGCCGCTCGCACCCAGCGCGCCGTGCAGGCC
>JAEXYA010000063.1 GCA_023451825.1 Pseudomonadota bacterium | reverse complement strand
TTGAAGCGAGCGTTCAGCGAGCTTCAAGACGGGTGGGGTCTATCCCCACGTGACGTCAGAGTTTGGGGAAGCACCCCACCCGGCGCTACGCGCCACCCTCCCCATTCGCTGCGCTCCGGCGAGGGAGACCACTAGCGACGTCGCCCCTAACCGCTCTTCGCAAACAACTCCCGCCCGATCAGCATGCGCCTGATCTCGCTCGTGCCCGCGCCGATCTCGTACAGCTTGGCATCGCGCAACAGACGTCCGGTCGGATAGTCGTTGATATAGCCGTTACCGCCGAGCAGCTGGATCGCATCCAGCGCGCATTGCGTGGCGCGTTCGGCGGAGTACAGGATCGCACCCGCGGCATCCTCGCGCGTGGTCTCGCCGCGGTCGCAGGCTTTTGCCACTGCATAGACGTAAGCGCGCGAGGCGTTCATCGTCACATACATATCGGCGACCTTGCCCTGCACGAGCTGGAAATTGCCGATCGGCTCGCCGAACTGCTTGCGCTCATGCACATAAGGCAGCACCACATCCATGCAGGCCTGCATGATGCCGAGCGGACCGCCCGACAGCACCGCGCGCTCATAGTCGAGGCCGGACATCAGGATGTTGACGCCCTTGCCGACGGCGCCGAGCACATTCTCTTCCGGCACTTCGCAATCCTCGAAGACGAGTTCGCAGGTATCCGAACCGCGCATGCCGAGCTTGTCGAGCTTTTGCGCCGTCGAAAATCCCTTCATCCCCTTCTCGATGATGAAGGCCGTGATGCCGCGCGGGCCGCCATTGGGATCGGTCTTGGCATAGACGATCAGCGTCTCCGCCACCGGACCATTGGTGATCCACATCTTGCTGCCATTGAGGATGTAGCGGTCGCCCTTCTTGTCGGCGCGGGTCTTCATCGACACCACGTCCGAACCGGCGCCCGGTTCAGACATCGCCAGCGAGCCCACATGCGCACCGGAGATCAGGCCCGGCAGATACTTCCGCTTCTGTGCCTCGTTGCCGTTTCGGCGCATCTGGTTGATGCAGAGATTGGAATGCGCGCCATAGGACAAGCCGACTGAGGCGGATGCGCGCGACACTTCCTCCATGGCGATGACGTGTTCGAGATAGCCGAGCCCTGCCCCGCCATATTCTTCTTCGACCGTGATGCCATGCAGGCCGAGCTCACCGAGCTTCGGCCAGAGATCGATGGGAAACTGATTGTTCTTGTCGATAGAATCAGCACGCGGCGCGATCTCGTTCTGGGCGAAATCACGCACCGTTTCGCGGATCGCTTCCGCGGTCTCACCGAGATCGAAGTTGAACATGTGTTGGGCGTTCGGGATCATCGGGCATCCTCCGGTCACGTCGATATTATTGCGCGTGATGCGCGTGTTGCCTCATTGAAGACAGCAAATGCGCAGGCAAATCAACCTTTTCGGCTCGTCCGAAAGTTGTAGTCACGCTTGCGTCAAACCACATTCCAGCATCTAATTAGACGCAATAAAGACACCGCGGCGCAAGACCGTGTGTCACGGGGCGAACGAAACCGAGGATTGTCATGCACGGGACAATTGAGTCCGATCACGCGTTTGAATCCGATCCCGCGCTGCGCCAGCAACGCGCCCGCGACGCCGCCTACGCCACGCCGCTTGACCAGTTCGACCCCGGCAATCCCGCGCTGTTTCGCGACGATACGTTCTGGCCCTATTTCGAGCGCCTGCGCCGCGAGGAGCCGGTTCACTACTGCCGCGACAGCATGTTCGGGCCGTATTGGTCGGTCACCAAATACAACGACATCATGGCGGTGGAGATCAATCACGCCACCTTCTCCTCGGCCGCGTCGTTCGGCGGCATCACCATTCGTGATGCCAATGTCGGGTTTCGCCGGCCGATGTTCATCGCCACCGATCCGCCGCATCACTCGGCCCAGCGCAAGACCGTGGCGCCGATGTTCGCGCCCAATCATATGGACGAACTCGCCGGGCTGATCCGCTCGCGCACGGCAGAGGTGCTCGACGCCCTGCCCCGTGGCGAGACATTCGATTGGGTCGATCGCGTGTCCATCGAACTGACCACGCAGATGCTGGCGACGTTGTTTGACTTCCCGTGGGAAGAGCGCCGCAGGCTGACGCACTGGTCGGATGTCGCCACCATGCTGCCGCCGACACCGGAGGCCGAAGCGCAACGGCAGAAGGAGCTGCGCGAATGCGGCGAATTCTTCGGCCGGCTGTTTCAGGAACGCATGAACGCGCCGCCGAAGAGCGACCTCCTCTCGATGATGGCGCATAGCGAGGCGACGCGGAATCTCGATCCGGAAAATTTCCTTGGCAACATCATCCTGCTGATCGTCGGCGGCAATGATACGACCCGCAACTCCATGTCGGGCGGCGTCTATGCGCTGAACCAGTTTCCGGAGCAATACGCCAAGCTCCGCGCCAATCCCGCGCTGATCGACAGCATGGTGCCCGAGATCATCCGCTGGCAGACGCCGCTCGCGCATATGCGGCGCACCGCGATTGTCGATACCGAACTCGGCGGCAAGCAGATCAAGAAGGGCGACAAGGTCGTCATGTGGTACGTCTCCGGCAATCGCGACGCGGAGATGATCGAGCGGCCGGACGACTTCATCATCGACCGCGAGCGACCCAATCGCCATCTCTCTTTCGGCTTCGGCATTCACCGCTGCGTGGGCCTGCGCCTCGCCGAACTGCAATTGAAGATCGTGTGGGAAGAAATCATGAAACGCTTCGAGCGCATCGAGGTCGTCGGCGAACCACAGCGCGTCTTTTCCTCATTCGTGAAGGGCTACGAGACGCTGCCCGTCCGTGCCCACTGATCAAACCAAATCACCAGAAAGAGCAGCCGCCATGAATGTCCAGAACCGTATCGATCCCGACAAGGCGACCCGCGACCGCATCGCCCGCGAGCTCGCTTATTCGATGCCGCTGAAGGATTTTCACCCCGGCGCGCCAAAACTGTTCGCCACCGATACGCTGTGGCCGTTCTTCGAGCGCCTGCGCGCGGAAGAGCCGGTGCATTACTGCACCTCGGCGCCGATCGAACCCTATTGGTCGGTGACCAAATACAACGACATCATGAAGGTGGACACCAGCCACGGCATCTTCTCGTCGGATAGCAAGCTCGGTGGCATCGGCATCCGCGACGAGCCGGAAGGCTATAGCTGGCCGAGCTTCATCTCCATGGACGAGCCGAAGCACACGCCCCAGCGCAAGACCGTGACGCCGATGTTCACGCCCGAGCATCTCGATGAACTCGCAAACCTCATCCGCACGCGCACCTGCAAGGTGCTGGATGGCCTGCCGCGCGGCGAAACCTTCGACTGGGTCGATCGCGTGTCCATTGAGCTCACCACGCAGATGCTGGCGACCTTGTTCGACTTTCCGTTCGAGCAGCGCCGCAAGCTGACGCGCTGGTCGGATGTAGCGACCGCGCTGCCAAAGAGCGGCATCGTGTCCTCGGAGGAGGAACGTCGTCGCGAGATGGACGAGTGCTTCGCCTTTTTCCAGAACCTCTGGAATGAGCGGGTGAATTCCGAACCGCGGAATGACCTGATTTCCATGATGGCGCATAGCGACGCCACCCGCTTCATGGAGCCCGACAATCTGATGGGCAACATGATCCTGCTGATTGTCGGCGGCAACGATACCACCCGCAATACCATGACCGGCTCGGTGCTCGCGCTGAACGAGAATCCCGACCAGTATCAGAAGCTGCGTGAGAACCCGGCGCTGATCGAAACCATGGTGCCGGAAGTGATCCGCTGGCAGACGCCGTTGGCGCATATGCGTCGGACAGCATTGCAGGATACCAATCTGGGCGGAAAGGACATCAAGAAGGGCGACCGCGTCGTCATGTGGTATGTCTCGGGCAATCGCGACGACGAGGTGATCGAGCGGCCGAACGAGTTCATCATCGACCGCAAGCGGCCGAAGATTCATCTGTCATTCGGTTTCGGCATACACCGCTGCGTGGGCATGCGCCTGGCGGAGTTGCAATTGAAGATCGTTTGGGAGGAAATACTGAAACGGTTCGAAAACATCGAAGTTGTGGGGGAACCCAAGCGCGTGTATTCGAGCTTCGTCAAAGGCTACGAGCATCTTCCTGTCCGAATATCGTGAGATGGAGAATTTCGTAGCCGTTCAGGATTACGTAAATTCCCCTCAAGAAGAGAAGCCAGTTCCTTGACGAAACATGCAGCCGCCGAAGCGGACGAATTTGCTGATATCCGCGACGCCGTCGCCAAACTCTGCGCGCAGTTTCCCGGCGAATACTGGCGCAAGCTGGATCGCGACATGGCCTATCCGAAAGCCTTCGTCGATGCGCTGACGGAAGCGGGCTATCTCTCGGTGCTGATCCCCGAGGAATATGGCGGTTCGGGCCTGAAGCTCTCCGCAGCTGCTGCAATCCTGGAAGAGATCCAGCGCGCCGGCGCCAATGGCGGCGGCTGCCATGCCCAGATGTACACGATGGGCACGGTGCTGCGTCATGGCAATGACGCGCAGAAGGCGCAGTGGCTGCCGAAGATCGCGAGCGGCGAAGTCCGCCTGCAGGCATTTGGTGTGACGGAGCCGACCTCGGGCACCGACACCTCGTCGCTGAAGACGGTGGCGAAGAAGGACGAGAACGGCGACTACATCGTCAACGGCCAGAAGATCTGGACCAGCCGCGCCGAATATTCCGACCTGATGGTGCTGCTCGCGCGCACCACCCCGAAGGAACAGGCCGCCAAGCGCACCGATGGTCTCTCCGTGTTCCTGGTGGACATGAAGGAGGCCAAGAAGAACGGCCTCGAGATCCGCCCGATCCGCACGATGATGAATCATGCGACGACGGAAGTGTTCTTCACCGACATGAAGGTGCCGAAGGAGAATCTCATCGGCGAAGAGGGCAAGGGCTTCCGCTACATCCTCTCGGGCATGAATGCCGAGCGCATCCTGATTGCCTCGGAATGCGTCGGCGATGCGAAGTGGTTCATTGCCAAGGCGAGCGCTTACGCCAAGGAGCGCCAGGTGTTCGGCCGACCGATCGGCCAGAACCAGGGCATCCAGTTCCCCATCGCCAAGGCCTACGCGAATATGCGCGCAGCCGAACTGATGGTGAAGGAAGCGCTGCGCAAATACGAAGCCGGCATGGAATGCGGCGCCGAGGCCAACATGGCCAAGATGCTCGCGGCCGACGCGTCGTTCGAGGCGGCCAATGCGTGCATCCAGACGCATGGCGGGTTTGGCTTCGCTGAAGAGTACGACGTCGAGCGCAAGTTCCGCGAGACGCGGCTGTATCAGGTGGCGCCGATCTCGACCAACCTGATCCTGTCCTTCGTCGCCGAGCACGTGCTCGGGATGCCGCGCTCGTATTAACGATTGAACGCCGGCTCCTCGGTCGTCATTGCGAGGAGCCCTTGCGACGAAGCAATCCAGTCTTCCTTTACTTGGCTTTCTGGATTGCTTCGCTGCGCTCGCAATGACGACCAATAATGTCGGGGAAATCATATGCTGCCGCTCAAAGGCCTCACCGTCGTCGCTGTCGAACAGGCCGTGGCGGCGCCTTATTGCAGTTCGCGCCTGGCTGACGCCGGCGCCCATGTCATCAAGATCGAACGCCCCGAAGGCGATTTTGCCCGCGGCTATGATGGTGCGGCCAAAGGCCAGAGCAGCTATTTCGTCTGGCTCAATCGCGGCAAGGATTCCGCCGTCGTCGATCTCGCGACGCCCGAAGGCCGCAAGCAGCTGGAAGAGCTGATCGCCACCGCCGATGTGCTGATCCAGAACCTCAAGCCCGGCTCCATGGACAAGCTCGGCTTCACGCTGGAGCGCCTGCGCAAGGATTATCCGCGGCTGATCTGCGCCACCATCACCGGCTATGGCGACAGCGGCCCTTACGCGCATCGCAAGGCCTATGACCTTCTGATCCAGGCCGAGAGCGGCCTTGCCTCCATCACCGGCGGCGCGGACGGCCCTTCGCGCGTCGGCGTGTCCATCGTCGATGTCGCCACCGGCGCCACCGCGCATGCCGCGATCCTCGAAGCGCTGATCGGACGCAGCGTCACCGGCCAGGGCGCCGATATCCGCATCTCCATGTTCGACGTGATGGCCGACTGGCTGACCGTGCCGCTGCTCAATGCCGAGAACGGCAAGGAGCCGAAGCGCATGGGCCTCGCGCATCCCTCCATCGCGCCCTACGGCGTGTTCAATTCGAAGGAGGGCAAGGGCATTCTCATTTCGATCCAGAGCGAGCGCGAATGGAAGATCCTGTGCGCCAAGGTGCTGGGCAATGCCGATCTCGCGACGGATGCGCAGATGGTCAACAACGTCACCCGCGTGCAGCATCGCGACTACACCGACAAGGTGGTCGGTGACATCTTTGGCTCGCTCAGCCGCGAAGAACTGCTGAAGCGCCTCGGCGATGCCGACATTGCCTTTGCCGAGGTGAACACCATGGCGGATCTGTCAAAACATCCGCATCTGCGCCGCATCACCGTGGACACGCCGAACGGCCCGGTCGCCTATCCCGCGCCCGGCGCGATCTGGATGGATGAGGAGCGCAGCTACGGCGCCGTGCCGGGCATCGGCGACGTGCAGAAGTAAGGAGCGAGACATGACCGAGCAACTCGACATCGATCATCTCAAGCAGTGGATCGGCCGCACCGACGAGCAGTCGGACGTTATTACCGCGCAGCTCGTGAAGGGCCTGCGCGCCACATTGTTTTTGGACATCGGCACACCGAAGCCCGGCGACGCCGCGCCGTTCACCACCCATTGGTGTCTGGCGCAGCCGGTGGCCGCGATGGACAAGCTCGGCACCGACGGCCATCCCGCGCGTGGCGGCTTCTTGCCGCCGGTGCCGCTGCCGCGCCGCATGTGGGCCGGCGGCGAAGTGCAATTCATCGCGCCGCTGCAGGTCGGCGACGAAGTGACCCGCTCGTCGAAGATCCTCGACGTGAATGTGAAGACCGGCTCCACCGGCACGCTGTGCTTCGTCAATGTGGAGCATGTGATCACGACACCGCGTGGCGTCGCCATTCGCGAGCGCCAGGACATCGTCTATCGCGCCATGCCGACCAGCATGGCGCCTGCAGCTCCGGCGCCCAAGGAGCCGCTGAGCGCCAAACATCAGGAGACGCATTACGCCGATCCCGTGCTGCTGTTCCGCTACTCTGCGCTGACCTTCAACGGTCACCGCATTCATTACGACCGCGACTATGTCACCAAGGTCGAGTTCTATCCCGGCCTGGTCTTCCACGGCCCGCTGCAGGCGGCGCTGCTGGTGGAGTTTGCGGTGAAGCTCAAGGGTGGCAAGGCGCCGGCGACGTTTTCGTATCGCGGCGTGTCGCCGCTGTTCGACGGCGCTGATTTCACGGTGAATGCCAACGAGACCTCCGATGGTCTTGAGGTCTGGACCGCGAATGACAAGGGCGCGCCGACCATGAAGGCGACAGCGAGCTGGTAGGTTACGGCCACCTACTCCGTCCCTCATGGTGAGGAGCGCGCCCTTGCGCGCGTCTCGAACCATGAGTTGACCTGGCACGGAGCGTGCGGCCATCCTTCGAGACGCCGCTGCGCGGCTCCTCAGGATGAGGGTGGAGTTGGTTGCACTTGGAAAAACACATGCAGGACAAGGCCGATATCGACGACACGCAATTGCGTGACTTCCTCTCCTTCTTCGCGGAAAAATACCAGCCCGCCGAAAAGCTGCTCACCGAAGCGCTCTCGCCGGCCGCACTGCGCGACGCCATCAGCGACTGCATGGACATGTCGCTGCAATTCACGCCGATGGAAGTCGCGAAATTCGACAGCGAGCTTCGGCTGCATGACATCCCCTCGCTCTCCGAACTGCGCCGCCGCTATTCGCGGACCTACGCACGCGTGCTGAAGCGCGACCGGATCGAGGACGAGACGGAGTATTATCTGCTGCGGAACGTGCTGTTCGATCCCGGCGAGAAGGCGCAGGGTGAACGCGAACAGCTGGAGCGGCTGATTGCGGGGTTTGAGAAGAAATAAGCGGTAGGGCTCCACTTCTCCCTCCCCCAAGCACAGCGAAGCTGTGCGCTGTGGGGAGGGTGGCCGGCCCTCTTGGGCCGGTCGGGTGGGGTGCCCCACGTAACGTCGAGCTTGCGGAAACACCCCACCCGTCTCGAAGCTCGCTAAACGCTCGCTTCTCACCACCCTCCCCACTGCGCGGCTGCGCCGCTTGGGGGAGGGAAAAGTGGAGCGCCTTCGCTTCTGTCTCGCACATACCTCACGGTTGACTCTCCCCGGCTTTCAGCCGTTGATGAGTCAACAACACGCGGCAGCCCACTGCCCGACCCGTGAGGAAACCGCTTTGGCCCGTTCCAAATCCACCACCGTCAAGGACGCCACGCTGCACCTGCTGCGCGGCTTCGGCATCGATCGTTTGTTCGGCAATCCCGGCTCCACCGAACTGCCCTTCCTGTCCGACTGGCCGGACGACATCGACTATGTGCTCGGCCTGCAGGAGGCCTCCGTGGTCGGCATGGCCGATGGCTATGCGCAGGCGACGCGCAATGCCTCCTTCGTCAACCTGCATTCCGGCGCCGGCGTCGGCCATGCGCTCGGCAATATCTACACCGCGCATCGCAACCAGACGCCGATGGTGATCACCGCCGGCCAGCAGGCGCGCAGCATCCTGCCGCTGCAGGCGTTTCTCTATGCGGAGCGCGCATCGGAATTTCCGCGGCCCTATGTGAAATACAGCGTCGAGCCCGCGCGCGCGGAAGACGTCCCCGCGGCCATCGCGCGTGCTTACTATGTGGCCATGCAGCCGCCCTGCGGACCCACCTTCGTGTCCGTGCCGATCGATGACTGGGCGCAGCCGGCACAGCTCATCGACGCCCGCCATGTCAGCCGCGAACTGGGACCGCAGCCCGAAGCGATACAGCTGCTTGTCGATGCGCTCGCGCACAGTAAGTCTCCGGCCCTTGTCATCGGCCCCGGTGTCGATCGCGCCGGTTGCGTCGATGCGATGGTCGCCGTCGCCGAGAAGACGAAGGCCGCCATATGGGTCGCGCCTTTTTCCGCGCGTTGCAGCTTCCCGGAAAGACACCCGCAATTTCACGGCTTCCTGCACGCGTCACCGGCACAGCTATCCGACGCGTTGAAAGACCACGATCTCGTCGTCGTCATCGGCGCGCCGGTGTTCACCTTTCACGTCGAAGGCCATGCGGCGATCTTCGATGGCGACACCACGATCTTCCAGATCACGGATGATGCAGACTCAGCCGCCGTCGCGCCGATCGGCACCAGCATCATCGCAAGCATCAAGCCGGCATTGATGATGCTGCGTGATCTGCTGCCGGACACACAACGAAACATGGCGAAGGGTCGCGTGCTGCCGCCGGTGCCGGTCGCTGCCGACCCGATCCCGATCGATTATCTGCTGCACACGTTGTCGCAGGCCATGCCGAGCGATGCGATGCTGGTGGAAGAAGCGCCATCGCATCGGCCGGCGATGCACAAATATCTGCCGATGCGCGGCGCCAATAGTTTCTACACGATGTCGTCCGGTGGCCTCGGCTGGTCGCTGCCCGCCTCGGTCGGCATCGCACTCGCGCATCCCGGTCGCCGCACGGTGTGCCTGATCGGCGACGGCTCGGCGATGTATTCGATCCAGGCGCTGTGGACCGCAGCCCAGCGCAAACTGCCGATCACCGTGGTGGTGATCAACAATGCCGGCTATGGCGCGATGCGTTCGTTCAGCCAGGTGATGCAGGTGCGCAATGTTCCCGGCCTCGACCTGCCCGGATTGGATTTCGTCAAAATTGCCGAAGGAATGGGCGCACATGCCGCACGTGTCAGCACATGTTCGGAACTTGAAAAGGCTTTTCGGCATAGCTTGCACTATGCGGGCGTCAGCCTTGTCGAGGTGGTCGTCGACTCCGCGGTTCCCGTGCTTTATGGACAGAAGCACTGATCGACGTTGATGTAAGAGGCCCCATGACGAAGGCGAACGACAGCAAGCCGAACGACATCCGCCCCGCGGGCCGGATGACCCACTCATCACATTGGGGCGCCTTCTCGGGCGAGTGGGTGAACGACAAGCTTGTCATCTCGCCGCATCCGATCGATCCGGATCCGAATCCGATCATCCAGAATTTTCCCGAAGCGCTGCGCCACAAGGCGCGCATCGCCAAGCCGATGGTTCGCCGTGGCTGGCTCGAAAACGGACCGGGCCCGAGCGATCGCCGCGGCCGCGACGGCTTTGTCGAGATGGAGTGGGACGAGGTGCTCGACCTGCTCGCGGGCGAGCTGAAGCGCGTCAAGGACAAGCACGGGCCGCAGGCCGTGTTCGGCGGCTCCTATGGCTGGTCGAGCGCCGGGCGTTTCCATCATGCCCAGAGCCAGGTGCATCGCTTCCTCAATATGGGCATCGGCGGTTATGTGCGCTCGGTGAACAGCTACTCCGCCGGCGCATCCACGGTGATCATCCCGCGCATCCTCGGCGACTACGAAGACATGACCCGCCGCAATATCGGCTGGGATGAAGTCGTCGAGCATTGCGACCTGGTCGTCGCCTTCGGCGGCATGAACACTAAGAATTCGCGCGTCGCCGGCGGCGGCATCAGCAGGCATACCGAACATCGCGACATGATCGCGGTGAGCAAGCGCGGCGGCGAATTCGTGCTGGTCTCGCCGCTGAAGACCGACCTGCCCGACGAGGTGAACCAGGACTGGCTGCAAGCGACGCCGGGCTCGGATGTCGCGCTGATGCTGGCGCTGGCGCACACGCTGGTGATCGACGGCACCCATGACCGTGCCTTCATCGACCGCTGCAGCGTCGGCTTCGATGAATTCGCGAAATACCTGATGGGCGACAACGACGGCCAGCCGAAGGATGCCGCCTGGGCCGCTCCGATCACCGGACTCTCTGCTGATGTAATCCTCAAGCTTGCGCGCCGCCTGCCCGGCAAGCGCGTGCTTTTCACCGTCGCGCATTCGCTGCAGCGGGCGCGGCATGGCGAGCAGCCGGTGTGGATGTCGGCGGTGCTGGCCACGATGCTGGGCCAGATCGGTCTGCCCGGCGGCGGTTTTGGCTATGCGCTCGGCGCCATCGCCAATTACGGACGGCGCTACAATGATGTCCCGATCGCGGGCCTGCCGCAGGGCAAGAACGGCGTGCCCGCCTTCATTCCGGTGGCGCGCATTTCGGACATGCTGCTGAAGCCGAACCAGCCATTCGACTACAACGGATCGAAGCTCAACTATCCCGACATCAAGCTGGTCTATTGGGCCGGCGGCAATCCATTCCATCATCATCAGGACATCAACCGCCTGCGCAGCGCCTTTGCGCAGATCGATACGCTGGTGGTGCATGAACTCGCCTGGACCGCCACGGCGCGCCACGCGGATATCGTGCTGCCCGTCACCATGTCGCTGGAGCGCGAGGATATCGGCAGCGCGCAGACCGACAACCTGATGGTGGCGATGCACCAGATGGCCGCGCCGTTCGGCGAGGCGCGCAACGACTACGACATCTTTTCGGGATTGGCTGCACGACTTGGCGTCGGCGAGATGTTCACCGAAGGCCGCACCGCGCGCGAGTGGCTGGCGCATCTCTATGAGCCGACCCGCGCCGGCCTTGAAGCCAAGGGGCTGGAGGCGCCTGACTTCGAGACGTTCTGGAAGAATGGCGAAGTGCTGCTGCCGCAGAAGCCGCTTGATGGCGGCACCTTGCGCTCATTCGTGAATGACCCCGACGCACATCCATTGCCGACGCCGAGCGGAAAGGTCGAGATCTTCTCCGCCACCATCGCCGGCTTCAATTATGCGGACTGCCCGGGCCATCCCGCCTGGCTGCAGCCTTTCGACGTGCCGACGGCGGAGACGCCGCTGCATCTCGTCGCCAACCAGCCGGCCTCGCGCCTGCATAGCCAGCTTGATTTCGGCGGGCATAGCGCCGCGGAGAAGCGCCGTGGACGCGAAGTGGCGCGCATGCATCCGGTCGATGCGGAAGCACGTGACATCAAGGACGGCGATATCATCAAGCTGTTCAACCAGCGCGGCGCGTGCCTCGCATCGGTGGTCGTGACGGAAGACGTGATGGCCGGCGTGATCCAGCTGCCGACGGGCGCCTATTACGATCCGGAAGACATCAACGAGGACAAGCCGCTCTGCGTGCACGGCAATCCAAATGTGCTGACGCGCGATGTCGGCACGTCGAGCCTGGCGCAGGGATGTACGGGGCAATTGACGGTGGTGCAGGTGGAGAAATTCACCGGCAACCTGCCGCCGATCCAGTGCTACGATCCGCCAGTGCCTGTGGAGCGGCCGCTTCCGCCGAGGCTGGAAGCGGCGGAGTAATTCTTACTTCTGTAGCGCACGATGCTGATGATCTCCCTCCCCCCAGCGGCGTAGCCGCGCCGTGGGGAGGGTGGCGCGTAGCGCCGGGTGGGGTGCCCCACGTGACGTCAGAGCCTGTGGAAACACCCCACCCGTCCGCGCTACGCGCGGCCACCCTCCCCACTGCGCACAGCTTCGCTGTGCTTGAGGGAGGGAAAGAACACCGCCGCTACTTCTTAAACTCCTCCCGCATCTTCGCCTGGATCTTGGCCATGCCGCCGATCCAGCGATCGTAGTTCTCGGTCTTCTTGCGCATGTAGTCGATCACCTGGCTGTGCGGCAGGATGAGAAAGCTCTCCGCCTCGATTCCCGCCAGCGCATCCGCGGCCACCTGCTCCGGCGACAGGTTGCCGTCATTCGACTGCGGCCCTTTCGGGATGTTTTTCAGCATATTGGTATCGACACCCTGCGGGCACAGGATCGAGACCTTGATGCCATGGGCCCGGTGCGCGATCGCCAGGCTTTCAGCAAAGCCCACCGCCGCATGTTTCGTCGTCGAATAGGCGGGGCTGCCCACCTGCGACAGCAAGCCTGCCGCTGAAATCGTGTTGAGGAAATAGCCGCCGCCGCGTTCCTTCATCAGCGGCACCAGATGCCGCGCGGCATAGACATGGGCCATCACATGGATCGCCCAGCTCTTCATCCACGGCTCGTCCGATATGCCGCCGGCATTCGGGCTCATGGGATCGAAGCCGCCACCGATGCCGGCATTGGAGCAGAACAGGTTGATCGGCCCGAACTGGCGCTCGGTCTCGTCGATCACATGCTTGATGTCGTCCTCGCGGCCGACATCGCATCTGAATGAGGCACCGCCGATGCCGTCGGCCACCGCCTTGGCGCGTTCGCCATCGAGATCGACGACCACGACCTTCTTCGCGCCGGCCTTATGGAACGTCTCGCACAGCGCCTGGCCGATGCCATTGGCGCCGCCGGTCACGACGACGATCTTGCCGTCCACCCGCATGTGTCTCTCCCCTGTTTATTGTTCTCGTTGCTGTAGGGTGGGCAAAGCGCAAGCGTGCCCACCTTCCCCGTCCGTGCACTTGATGGTGGGCAAGCTACGCTTTGCCCACCCTACAGGCTAAGCCGCGCCGCTCAGCACCATATCGAGCACCGCCGTATAGTGGCACGCAGCCCCGAGCAGGACAAATGCGTGCCAGATGGCGTTCTGGAAGCGCAGGCTGCGCCAGGCATGGAAGATCACGCCCAGCGTGTAGAGCGTGCCGCCGGCCGCGACGAACCACATGGTGAGCGGCGGCAACGGCGAGAAGACGGAGTCATAGGCCATCATCCCGCTCCAGCCCAATGCGAGATAGAGCACCACGGCGAGACCATCGAAGCGGCCGGGAAACCGCAGCTTGATGACGATGCCGGCAATCGCCACGCTCCACACGAAAGCGAGCAGCCCCGCGGCAAGCCAGCCATTCGCGATCTGCGCCAGGAACGGCGTGTAGGTGGCGGCGATGAGCAGATAGATCGCGGAGTGATCGAACCGGCGCAAGAACCATTTTCGCGGCGACACCGGCCACATATTGTAGGCGGCGGAGAAGCCAAGCATGGCCAAGAGGCCGGCGGCATAGATCGACACGGTGACGATCTCGGTGGCCGAGGCGAACACGGCGGTGAGCACGATCAGCACCGTCAGCGCGATCAGGCCGAGGAACACGCCGAGACCGTGGACGACACCGTCGGCGATGAGTTCGGCGCGGTCGTAGTTCCAGCGGATCGCACCGGCGACCATATGGGCGGACGTGGCAGTGAACTGCTTCAGGCGGAAAACGGTCATGGCGAATGCTGGCCGGTCGGCTGGTGATGCAGATGACACGCCCACCCCAGGCGCGCCGGTTCATTCCCCGTCAATCCCGCGATAGATGATGCACTGCCGAAGGTCAATGAAAGCTGAATGACGAAGCTGTAACACTTCGGCACCTAACTTGATTTCAGCCTGATAATCGCCACCTTGTGATCGCGTTCCATCCTGCCCGCGAACGCATCAAGGAGCACGCACGCGCATTATGGCCAGCCTGTCCGAACTCGTCGAAGAAGCCCGGCTGTCCGCGCGCGCATTGCTTGATTATGGCGACGGTCTGTTCAATCCCACCGTGCGGCTTGGGGTCACAGGCCTGTCGCGTGCCGGCAAGACGGTATTCATTACAGCATTGGTGCATGGGCTGACGCGCGGCGGCAAATTTCCGGTGTTTGAATCGCTGGCGACGGGGCGCATCGCCAAGGCCCGTCTCGCCCCGCAGCCCGACGATGCGGTGCCCCGCTTTGCCTATGAACAGCATCTGGCGACGCTGATCGACGAACGGCGCTGGCCGAACTCCACCACCGATATCAGCGAGCTCCGCCTCGTCATCGACTACCAACGCAAGAGCGGTGCCGAACGCACGCTGACGCTCGATATCGTCGATTATCCCGGCGAATGGCTGCTCGACCTGCCCTTGCTCACCAAGAGCTATGAGCAATGGTCGGCGGAAAGCCTCGCGCTATCGCGGCAGGAGCCGCGCGCGACGATCGCCGCCGGCTTCCTCGCCCATCTGGCAACGCTCGCGCCGACAGCGCCGGAGAACGAGCAGTTCACGCTCATCGCTGCAAAACTGTTCACCGACTATCTGCGCGCCTGCCGCGATGAGCGCTTCGCCATGAGCCTGCTGCCGCCCGGCCGCTTCCTGATGCCCGGCAATCTCGCAGGCTCGCCGGCCCTCACCTTCGCGCCGCTCGATGTCGCCGCCGATGGCAGCGCGCCGGACGGCTCGCTCTGGGCGATGATGAAGCGGCGCTATGAGGCCTATAAGGACATGGTCGTCCGCCCGTTCTATCGCGATCACTTTGCGCGGCTGGATCGCCAGATCGTGCTGGTCGATGCGCTATCGGCGTTCAATGCCGGGCCGGAAGCGCTGCACGATCTCGAAGCCGCACTGGCCGGCATCCTCGACAGCTTTCGCATCGGTCGCAGTTCGATCCTGAGCACGCTGTTTCGCCCGCGCGTCGATCGCATCCTGTTTGCGGCGACCAAGGCCGACCATCTGCACCACCTCAGCCATGACCGGCTGGAAGACGTGCTGAAGCAGATCACGCGCAAGGCGCTCGCGCGTTCGGAGCTGTCAGGCGCCGCGGTCGATGTCGTCGCCATCGCGGCGGTGCGCGCGACCAAGGAGGCGCTGGTGCAACAGGGGCGCGACAAGCTGCCATCGATCCTCGGCACGCCGGTCGCCGGCGAATCCGCCAATGGCGAAATTTTTGACGGCGAGACGGAAGTCGCGACATTCCCCGGCGACCTGCCGAACAATCTCGACGGCCTGTTCACCGGCGGCGCCTTCACCGGCCTCTCCAGCGCCGGCCCCGACAAGGCGGATTACCGCTTCCTCAAATTCCGCCCGCCGCGGCTGGCGCGCGAGGCAGGTGCCGAGCCGGCGCTGCCTCACATCCGCCTCGACCGCGCGCTCCAGTTCCTGATCGGAGACCGCCTGCAATGACCGACCGCACGCGCCGCCCGGCCACGTTCCGGCTCGACGATCCCCATGTCACGGTGATGGACGGCGATGACGCGACCGGCCGCCTCGCCCGCGGCGCCATCCGCATCACGCCCGAGCCGGAGCCGCAATTGCCGGTGGCGATCGACGAACCGCTGCGCCCGGCGCGCAAGGGGTTCAGCTGGGGCACGCTGTTCTGGAGCACGCTGGGTGGCCTCGTGCTGCTCGGCCTCGGCCTTGGCGCCAAGCATTTGATCGACGACCTGTTCGCCATCAATGACGCGCTCGGCTTCCTCGGGCTCGGCCTGGCCGCGTTGATGTCGCTGGCGCTGGTGGTGATCATCGCCCGCGAGGCGCTCGGTTTGATCCGCCTCGCCACCATCGAGAAGCTGCATGCACGCGCATTGGAGGTGATCGCCAGCGATGACCGCAGCGAGAGCCGCGCGGTGCTGGCCGACCTGCTCAAGCTCGCGCACAGCAATCCCCGCCTCGCCCGTGCCCGCACGGCGCTGCAGGCCCATGCCGGCGAGATCATCGATGGCGCCGATCTGATCCGTTTGGCCGAACGCGAGTTGATGTCGCCGCTGGACATCGAAGCGCGCCGCCTTGTTTCGGTCGCCGCGCAGCGCGTCTCCGTCGTGACGGCGATCTCCCCCCGCGCGCTGGTCGATATGCTGTTCGTCTTCGCGGCCGCGATCCGCCTGGTGCGGCAACTCGCAAAACTCTATGGCGGCCGGCCCGGCACGCTCGGCATGATCACGCTGCTGCGCCACGTGATCAGCCATCTCGCCATCACCGGCGGCATGGCCGCGAGCGACAGCATCATCCAGCAAGCGCTCGGCCACGGCATCGCGGCCAAACTCTCGCAGCGATTGGGCGAAGGCATTTTGAACGGGCTTCTCACCGCAAGGCTTGGCCTTGCCGCGATCGATGTGACGCGACCCTTGCCGTTCACCGCGCTGCCGCGGCCGCAGCTGGCGGACCTCGCAAAGGACCTGGTGCGGAAGAAGGAAACGGAGGACGCGTAATTCGTAGGATGGGTTGAGCGTCTTCGCGACAACCCATCACGGCCGGGCGCTGGTGGTGATGGGTTGTCGCTTCGCTCAACCCATCCGACGGTTGGGCGCAAGCAACTCCGCCAAAGCCGGCGGGCGGTAGAACGGCGTGTCGGGCGCGGGGTTCAGTTCCGGCGTCCATCCGGTGAGCTTATCGATCTGGAAAGACCGCATCGGCGTGCCGCGCCACATGGTGTTGAGTTGGGCCAGCGGCTCCAGCTTCGCGCCGGCGTTCACCAGCAGCGCGCGTTCATCGCCGTCCGGCTGGGCGATATAAAGGCCAGGCTTGCCCTTGACCCGATCCATGCCGGGGTCGCGAAAACCAATGAAACGCGAGCGCTCGTTGACCTGGATCACCGGCACGCTGTCCTTCAGATGCCAGCGCAGCATCGCATAGACACGGTAATTCGTCGTCGCGATCCAGGTGGCGCCCGTCGCCTGCATCTCCTGTACGGCGCGTTCGGCGAGCTGGTCGTAGCCGGCCTCGGTGCCGATCGGATCGTTGCGGCCGAGCAGATTCCACGGCGCGGCAACCGAATAAAGGAAAGCCAGCACGACAAACGGTATGCCGACAACGATCGATGTCGTGATCCAGCGATGACCGGCGCGCACCGTCGACGCGGACCAGCCGTCTTCCGCAAGACGCGTGACATTGATCGCGGCCACCGCGATGGCGGGCGGCCACATGAACATCGGCCAGGTATCGCCGACGCGCAGCGTCAACGACCGCCACAGGAAATACGCGAACGGCACCAGCACGCTCAGCGACAGCAGCAGCGAGACGGGATCGCGCTGGCGGGCACCACGCCACAATGTCAGCACACAGGCCGAGACCAGCACCGGAAACAGCACGAAGCCGACCTGCGCGAATTGCAGGCCGAGGAATTCGCCAAACGTGCTGAGCGACAAGTCATGCGGCGCGGTCACACGCACGAACTGGAATTTGAATGACGCCCAGTCATGCGTCGCATTCCAGATCGTCACCGGCGACGACACCGCAAGCGCAATCAAAACGGCAAGCCACGGATACGGGCTCTTCAGCCAGCGCAAGCGCCAATCCGGCAGCAGCATGAAGACGAGGATGGCCGGCACGGTGAGCACCACGGTGAGCTTCGACAGCAATGCGAGCCCGCCGAAACAACCGGCGGCCAGCCACCAGCGACCATCATGACTTTCTGCGAGGCGCACCAGCGACCACAGCATCGCCGTGGCAAACGGAATCATCGCCACATCCGGCGCGATCTTGACCATCAGCAGTCCGTAGTAGAGCGCCGCCTCGGTCATCAGCACCGTCACGACCATCGCCCGCGCATCATGCGTGACGCGGCGAACGATATCGACCAGCAGCAATTGCGTGACCGACAGCGCGACAATGCCGGGGACACGGGCGCCGAAGGCCGTATCGCCAAAAATCGCGGTGCCGAAGCGGATGAACCAGGCGATCATCGGCGGATGATCGAGGAAGGACAGCACGCTCTCCTTCGACCAGGTCCAGTAATAGGCCTCGTCGGTGCGCAGCTCGAACAGGCCGGCATAGAGCAGGCGCATCGACAGCAAGGCGAGCAGAATGGCGCCCAGGCCGACCAGCTGACGCTGTGGCAAGCGGGCGGACGTCGCGTGAGATTGTATTGCCGGGGACCTTGTCATTCGTTCATTGCTTGCAGGCAGGTTGCCGGATGATCGGCCTGTCCGCCGGACCAGGAGCGCCAGCTTGGATGCGACGCTGGCAGCCGCGATATCACGAATTGCCAGCTGCGGGCGAGCCCGGTGGTAAGGCCCCGATAATTTTTCGCCGTTACCATTGGTTCCAACCAACAATCATAAATCCATTGTTACTCCGCTCACGGGCTTTCTCGCCCGCAATGAATCTTTGCTCGTCTTGAGGCTCCGCGCCGCCGAGACATCTCGATTTCGCAGTGGCGTGTACTTGCACGCAGATTTTAGAGGTTATGATGTTCAAGAGTCTTTCCGTAACAGGCCTGCTGACCTCGGTCGTGGCCATCATGGCCAGCTGTGTCGTGATTTTTCTTGGCATCAATGCGTGGGACTCGTTCAACCGGCAGACAGTGGCCAAGCAAGTATCCCTGGTTGCGACGGCATCCGGACACATGTTCACCGCCATGCATAATCTGCGGACGGATCGCTCCAACACCACGCGGGCCATGAATGCGGAAGGCGCTGTGGCCGGTAACGACATCGCCTATTTCAAGGGCTTCCGCGACAGGCAGATGGGCGCATTGCGCGGCGCGCTGGAGACGCTGCCGGACATCGAGGCAGCGCGCAAGGACGGCATGCTCAGCGAATTGACGTCGCTGTTCGACAAGATGTCCGCGCTCGAAAAGGAAACATGGCAGCAGATGGCCATGACCAAGCCGCAGCGGCGTCCCGCACTGCTCAAGGAATATCTCGACGTCACGGCGGTCATGCTTGTTACGCTCGACAAGATGTCCATCAAGCTCGCCGCCGCGATCAAGCATAAGGATGCCGTGATCGACCAGTTGCTGACGGTCAAGCAGATGGCGTGGCTGGTCCGGCTCAAGGTCGGCGAAGCCGGCTTGATGACGACCAACACCCTGACCGGCAATCAGCTGCCCGCCAATCCGCTGAAGGCCTATCACAAGCTGATCGGCAGCATCGAAACAGCATGGGACGCCTTGCAGGCGTCGTTGATCGGCCTCGACATGTCGCCGCAACTCACTGCGGCGATGAAGGCTGCGGACACCGCCACCTTCGAGAAGCCATTCGTCGATCTGCGCGACCGGCTGGTGGAGACCACGCTCAGCGGCGGCAAGGCCGAGCTGCCGGCGAGCCAGTGGAGCCCACTCAACACGCCGCGTCAGGCCGATCTCGTCGCCGTCGCCGATCGCACCCTCGACATGGCACGGGACCATGCCGGCGCGCGCTATGCCAGCGCGCAGCGCTCCATGTTCCTGCAGATCCTGTTGCTGGTCGGCGCGCTGGTCTTCGCCGTCGCGAGCATGGTGGCGGTGCGCCGCTGGGTCATCACCCCGCTCCGGCTGATCCGCGACGCGATGCTGAAAGTCGCCGGCGGCGATCTGTCCAGCGATCTCGCGGTGCCGGCACGCAAGGACGAAATCGGCGCGCTCGCCGAAGCGCTCGCCACCTTCCGCCAGAACGCGATCGAAAAGCAGCGGATCGAGAGCGAGCAGCGGATGCAGGATTCGCGCACCGTGCAACGCCAGCAATCGGTCGAAGGCCATATCGGCACCTTCGAACATCAGATGCGCGAAACGCTCGCCGCCTTGCGCGATGCTTCCGGGCAGATGCAATCCACGTCGGAAGAAATGTCGCAGATCTCGAGCGAGACCAATACGCAGGCCCGGCTCGCGGCCAAGGCGTCGAGCGATGCCTCGACCAATGTGCAGAGCGTCGCGGCGGCGTCGGAAGAGCTCAGCACCTCGATCGGCGGCATCAGCCGCCAGGTCGCCCATGCCGCCGATATTGCCGGCCGCGCCGTCGAACAGGCCCGCCAGACCGACGATACGGTGCAAGGGCTCGCGGTGTCGGCCAGCCGGATCGGCGAAGTGGTGGGGCTGATCAGCGACATCGCCAGCCAGACCAATCTCCTCGCGCTCAATGCCACCATCGAGGCGGCGCGCGCGGGCGAGGCCGGCAAGGGATTTGCCGTCGTGGCGTCGGAAGTCAAATCGCTGGCGACGCAAACGGCAAAGGCGACCGAGGAGATCACCCAGCAGATCGCCGCGGTTCAGAAAGTGGCCCATGACGCGATCGAAGCCATCCAGGGCATCGGCGGCACCATCGGCGAGGTCAGCGAAGTGGCGACCGCCATTGCTGCTGCAGTCGAGGAGCAAGGGGCTGCGACCGCCGAAATCAACCGCAGCACCCAGCAGGCGGCCCAGGGCACGAAGGATGCGTCGGATAATATCGTCAGCGTGACTTCCGGCGCGGACGCCACGGGTGCCGCGGCCAACGAAGTCAAATCGGCTGCCGAGGCGCTGGGTGATCGCACCCGCCAGCTCGGCGACCAGGTGGACGCATTCCTCAACAGTATCCGCGCGGCCTGATCTCCGCGCCGTGACCGGGGCCGCTTCACCGGCGGCCCCGGTTTTGTATCATGACCCTTCCCGAACGGTCGCGATCGCGTTAGAGCATGATCAGACCGGTGCCATGACCACAGTTCCGCAAACACGCGTCGCCTCTTCTCTCCGCGGCATTGGCCTGCGCCAGGTCAGGCTGACCTGCGGCCTCGTGCTGTTCACCTACCTGCTCAGCCATTTTCTCAATCACGCGCTCGGCAACATCTCGCTGGATGCGATGCAGGCCGGCGTCGTCATCCATGCGGGCATCTGGCAGTTCTTTCCGGTGGCCGTCACCTTCTACACCTCGGCGCTGATCCACGCCTCGCTCGGCGTCTGGGCGCTGTATGAGCGCCGCCAATTCCAGTGGAAGACCGTCGAGCCGCTGCAGCTCGTGCTCGGCCTCAGCATCCCCGCGCTGATCGTCGCCCATGTGGTGGCCGTGCGGCTCGGCGAAAACATCTACGATATCGACCGCAGCTATCCGCAGGTCCTGGCCAGTTGGTTTTCCTCGCCGCTGCGACTGTGGGCGATGTACACCGTCGTGCTGGTCGCCTGGACCCATGGCTGTATCGGCCTGTATTTCTGGCTGCGGCTGAAGCCATGGTTCCGGCGCGCCGCCCCGTGGCTGCTCGCGGCTGCCGTGCTGCTGCCGGCGCTGGCGCTGCTCGGCATCTTCCAGGGCCAGCGCGTTGTGTTCGCCCGCATCACGTCGCCGGAATGGCAGGCCGCCAATCTCGGGCCCGGCCAGGTCGGCACGCCGCCGCAACAGGAGATGCTGGCAGCGATCACCGACAATCTCCTGATCGGCTACGCCGTATTGCTGCTGCTCGTGCTCGCCGCCCGCGGCATCCGCATCGTATTGGAACGCCGTGTCGGCATGATCAGTCTCGCTTACGGCAACGGGCGCACCGTGCGCGTGCCGGTCGGCCTCAGCGTGCTCGAAGCCAGCCTGCGCCATAAGGTGCCGCATGCGAGCGTGTGCGGCGGCCGGGCGCGCTGCTCCACCTGCCGGATCCGCATCACCAGCGATCTCACGGTGCTGCCCGAACCATCGGCGCGCGAGAGCTTCGTGCTGAGCCGGCTCGGCACCGATGGCGATCCCGCCATCCGCCTCGCCTGCCAGCTGCATCCGATCGCCGATCTCGCCTTCGTGCAATTGCTGGCGCCGCATATGTCCAGCGCCAATGCCCATGCCACGCATCCCGCGCGCATCGGACAGGAGCGTTATCTCGTCTGCATGTTCGTCGACATGCGCGGCTCCACCATGCTGGCGGAGAAGCGGCTGCCTTACGACACCGTGTTCATCGTCAACCGCTTCCTCGCCGCCGTCTCGCAGGCCGTGGTCGCCCATGGCGGCAAGCCGAACCAGTTCATCGGCGATGGCGAGCTCGCATTGTTCGGCTTGAACTGCGATCCGCAAACGGCATGCCGGCAGGCGCTGAAGGCCGCCGCGCAGATCGCGGAAAATATCGACGAATTGAATCAAGCCTTGCAATACGACCTGCCACAGCCGCTGCGCTTCGGCATCGGCATTCACGGCGGCGAAGTGATCGTCGGCGATATCGGCTATCGCGACAACATGGTGTTCACCGCACTCGGCGATCCCGTCAATGTCGCGGCGCGCCTGCAGGACATGACCAAGAGCCTGTCCTGCGCAGCCATCGTTTCGGAAGACGTGTTCATCAGCGCAGCCTTCGATGCCGGGACGCTGCCGCCACATGATCTGCCGGTGCGCGGTCGTACGGCACCGATCAAAGTCCGCGCGGTCGCTGATACCAAACTGCTGCTATCACTGGCGCCTCAGGACACAGCGCTTCCTGTCTGAACAGGTGTTCAGAAAATTCCTGCAACGTCGCGTCGAACCCGCTCCGACATGGCCGCGTCGAACTGGTGACGGATCACTTCACCGATCCCGCAACCAGCGCATCGCGCATCGTGCAAGGAGTAAGACCATGTTTCGCAAACTCGCACTCGCTTTCGTCGCAGCAGCTTCCCTCGGCGCGGCAGCGCTGACGCCATCCGCGGCCTCTGCCCATGGCTGGAAACATCACCACCACTTCGGTCATCACCATGGCTATTACGGCCACGGTTTCCGCGTCGGCTATGTCGGCATCGGCCCCGGCTGCTACGTCACCCGCCGCGTGATGACGCCCTACGGCCTGCGCTGGCGCACGGTCAATGTCTGCTACTGAGCGCAGATGATCCCGACAGGCCCCGGCGTTCCGCCGGGGCTTTGTCGTGCAGTGCAGTATGGCGCGATACAGCTACCAATGCGCCCCTTCGCTGCGTCAAACCGCCCCGCGGCGCGACCAAAGCACGCGACTGATTTCAAAGTGAGCGCGAAATTCGCGATTGCCGCCTACCCTTTGTGCTGTCAAGCTGCGCTACCCGCGCGTAAGCTGTGCGGGTCGGATCGACCGGTTGGCGGGGACCGGTCATTCGTTCTGGCATGAGATCCCGCGGAGACGACGTGTGATGGCTAAGGGTACTGTGAAGTGGTTCAACGCGACCAAGGGCTATGGCTTCATCCAGCCGGCCGCCGGTGGCAAGGACGTGTTCGTGCATATCTCTGCGGTTCAGAAGGCTGGCCTGCAGTCCCTGAATGAAGGCCAGACGATCGAGTTCGAGGAAGTCGCCAACCGCGGCAAGACCTCGGCCGAGAATCTGAAGGTCTGATCCGAGACGGCGTGATTTGGGGCCATGTGCCAGTGACTGTTTGATCAGCACGGCCGATGGACGCGAAGTCGACAACGCCCATATCGTGAAACACATCCGGCAGGGTGGCTTGAGCGAGCCTCCCTTGTGCAGGATGTCGTGTGTCTTCCATGCTCATCAGCGTGGGCGCAGGATGGGTCGAGCGCAGGCGCGGCAGCGCCGGAGCGAAACCC